>JAITXJ010000046.1 GCA_031284745.1 Acholeplasmatales bacterium
TTAGAACCATTCTCTAATTCAATTACCAGATCATCTTTCATCTGAACAACCGCTTGTAAGGTAATCCGTCAATTGAAATGGAATCCGGAACTTGGAAAACAATATGAAGTGGATTATTATTAAGATGATACATGGTTCAGGTTTAAAATGTTAGTAACCTCAAAAGGGACAGCCTTCCCCTGGGATGGTCGAAAAAAGAAAAATTAATAAAAGTAAAAGACCGGCGGAATTTAAACTTCGTTGCATAAGACAAGGCCGGCAATAGTGGTTTTATCGCGTTACTGAACTCGATAATCTTAAAAAGAGCGTGGCCGATACTAGGCGGAAAGAGTAATCCCGAAGACGACTAAGAAAACTAAGATAAGATAGATTTAGATAACGACTTACCGTTTTAAAGAATTGTAGAACAGCACATTAAATGGTCCTAACAGCACATTAAATGATCCTTAGTGTTATTAGCACTATTTCTACAGCGTATTATTGCATAGTTTTATTAGATAACAGCAACTATGTTGCCAAGGGTTATTATCTACTTAATGATTAGTGAGAGATATATTAAAGAAGCAACTTACACCATGGTGTAAGTTCGAATTTGAGTATTGCTACTTTTCGACTGTCTGATCGCCACTCTAGGTGCTTTAATCTTGGTATTGGAGAAGTTAAAACGGATAAAGAAAAGTAATTCATAAATAAAAGGAAGACCCGCGGTTGTGGTCTTCCTTTTATTTATGAATTGTTTATATCAGCATACGCTATTTTTAGAGTTTCTGTCGTAATCACCTTCTCAAACCTCGATGCTCCAGCGATAAGACAAACGGTCAAATAGCGGTTAGCAATCCTGATTTGACCTCGACTATAATTGTAAATTGTATTGATAACGGCTTCTTCAAATATCGATCCAGTGCTTCCAACTTTTATTAAGCTCTCGTTAACGTACATCTTAAATTCTTCCAGCGATAAACCAGCCATCATATAATTAACGGTAATTCTTTGCCTGAGCCCTTCGTTAGCATACAAAGCCAGCGTAGAATTTAAAGTTTCCATTCCAAGCATTAATATTGTTAGATAATTTCTAGAATCGTATTCGTAATTCAAAAGAAGTGATAAATCGTTAAGAATATTTTGGTTTAGAAAATGCGCTTCGTCGATTATAAGAACTGGGGAGATCTTATTGTCTTTAAATGAAGTGGTAATATAATCTCGAATTTTTTTAAACATCGTTACTCGACGATGAGACGATTCAATATTAAATTCATAACAAAGGGCTCGATAAAATTCAATATTCGTTAAGGAAGTTGAATGAACATAATAGAATTTGTAATTACGGTTATTAAATTCTTTAACAAATTGACGAATAGCATAAGTCTTCCCTGTTCCAGCTTTTCCTGTGAAGACTCCTAATCCTCTAGAGTTCATTAACCACTTTGATCTTTCTCTTATTTGAATGAAATCTTCAGATTCGAAGGGACTTGCAGTTGCTTCCTTATCAAATGGATTTTCTATTAAACCATAGAAAGATTTAAATTTTTGATTATTTAGCGGGGATTCCTTGACGTTTTGCATGGGTATTAGCCTCCATATTCACTTTGTGACAAGCTACATTCTTTCCATCGACTGTAACATAGACGGTGTCGAGATCATCGACATCGTAATAAACTCGGACCGAGTCACCGACTAGTTCTGCTGGAATTTCATATTCGTTATTTTTTAAGTTGATTGTTCCAACGTTCGAAACGAGTCTTTTTTCATAGTATAAAAACGCCTGGGTAATTTCATCCTTGCTTAAATGCCTAGCGACGTTATCTCCGGAATTGAATTTCTCAAACGGAGTTTCTCCTATTGTATCGTGTTTTTTATGGTTATAAGAAGAAATGAATTCGTTCAAAGATACTTGAGCCTCTTCGATTGACTTAAATGTTGTTGGCGTAATGAACTTCAACCAATGATCTTTTAAGGTTTTCCAAAATCTTTCAATCACCCCTTTTGACTCGGGAGTGTATGGTTTAGCACGAATATGCCTTATATTAAGTATTTGACAAGAATTCAGAACCTGTTCAGCAATAAATGATTTCCCGTTATCAACATAGATTCTTTTAGGCACACCGTAAGTAAGCATACCTGTTTTCAAAGTTGCCATTACGTTGCAAGCATTATCGTTTACAAAAATTCGACAACATACAATTAACCGTGACGAATCATCAATAAATCCAATAATTGCTAATTTAATAATTTCCCCATTAATCATGATTCGAAGTCCAAAGGTTGTATCTCCGACCCACAACATATTAGGCGATTTTTCTAGAAATTTTCTTCTTTCAAAAGATTCGATTTTTGGCAATCGAACATCGATATTTTGAAGATATCGATCTAGTGTTGACTGAGAAAAAGTAGCTCTTGTAATTATTTTTCGCTCAATTAGAGCCTCGTAAATTTGAATATTCGTTAATCTTGGGGGATTTAGAACGAGTTCTAAAATAAACTCACCAACAATCGGTGTAACTTTGTTATTTTTAAACTTATCAACTCTAAACTTTGGCTTTAAGGCAACTAGGCCGTATTTTCGATAATCCAAATACCAGCGTTTAATTGTAGAGGGTGATTTTTGCCAGATTTCATTATTAAAATGAAATTCCATTTTTGAACGATTGATAAAAAATTCCTTTACAGTTGGCTCTGTAAAGTCATTAGTGACTAAAGGTTCAATAATTCGATAGCGCAATTGTGCGGTTTGCTCTTTAATAGCAACTTTAAGTGTCTCTTTTAGACGTTTTTTCATGTTTTTTCTCCTTTGGAACAATGGTCCATAAAAAAGTATAACATTTTATCGCGCGACCCAAAAAACCTGTCGGATTTGTTTTTAGAAATTTTTTATCTAATTTTATTCGGGGGTCGTTCTTTTGCCAAAAATATTCTGTTAAATTTATAGAGAAAAATGTTAAAATTTATATCTAAAGAGACAAAAATGCAACATGATAATTTTGCGGTTATTGCTTTTTCGGGAGTTAAAAGTTTAAAAAAAATGTCACTTTCTTTGCAGTATCTGTTATATATTAAATGAACAGTAGAGCGAGATAGTTTTAGTTTTTTTGCAACTTTATAAAACTTATAGTTGAGAATCTCTAAATAATAAATAATTAACAGAGCGATATTTATAGTGACGTGAATATAAGGGATTACACCATCAGGATATAAAGTAAAATACTTCTTTAAAGCAGGACACCAAAGCGTTAACACAAAAACTTTTTTTCTTTCTAAAAAACACTTTTCGTCTTTAAAATTTACATTTGTAATTAACCTTGTTCGTTTTCCACGAACATAAAAAATGTACAAATCATTATTATATGAATGCTGGAAATATTGGCCTAGTTTGGCGTTTTCTGTATCATTTTTCACTATATCATAATTTGTTTTGTTATCTGGATCAAGAGAAGGAAATGGTATTTCTTTATAATGCGTATCAGCAAGCTTGAGGTCTTCTTGAAGTTGATTATGAACCATGGATATTGGTTCTAAATTTATTCTATGAATGTCTAAAGTATTCCTCAAATCCGTCTTGAAGTTTTGAGGAACTTTTATGGTATTGTCGTATTTTTTGGTATAATCTAATGTAGGAGAAGCCATAATAAATTTTGTTAGCACTTAAATTATACCGGATTTCTCCTATTGTTGAATTAATAAGCTTCCTTCTTCAGTTTGAAATTAAAGGAAACTCCTACATAAAATATACTTTATTCCGTCCTTCTGAGACGGATATTTATTAATTATTTATATGATGAACACCTTGCCGCCGCCCCCTCCGGAGGGGGGAGTGCGCAAGCTACACCTGGTTGCTCATCTATACAGTTGATGATTGTTGACTAAATAATATAACAGCCTATATGAGGATTAAATAACGTGCTGTTGGGACCAAATATCGTAACGTTTTACAACAGTTATTGCCCTTCCACGTGATGTAAGCATAGTATTACCGGATCGTGTATCATCGAGCGAGATGCATTTATTTCCGAATGAAACTGTTGAAGTTCGACTTTTTGTTAATCAACCTTACAATACCGAATATTATACCATTGGTTCAAATATCACGTTTATGGCTGATCCAGGAATAAATGTCATTATGTTACCAGCTCAGGATGAATACCAATTACAGTCTGTACATTTTTTAATTCAGGTTGATCAAAATGTTAT
>JAITXJ010000024.1 GCA_031284745.1 Acholeplasmatales bacterium
ATTAGATTTTTATACCCATTGTAGCAGTGGTACTTATATCCGACAAATTGGATCAGATTTAGCCAGATTAACCCATAATTTAGGAACGATTAGTGTTTTGCGTCGCTTAAGGGTTGGAAATTTTAAAGTCGAAGATGCCCGACCTTTAGAAGAAATCACCTTTAGTAATTTAATACCTATCACGGCGCTATTTGCTGATCTGCCTCATTTGAGTTTTAATGATTACATTCTCAAATTGATTAAAAATGGAGCGTCATTAGATCAAAGACATACTACTATTAATAGCCATTTTTGGGCCACAGATGAAACGGATAATTTGATAGCCCTATATGCCAAAGAGGATGATGAGTTTATTTATCATATGGTGATTGTGCTATGAGAATCGAGCGAGGCAGTTACCAAAAGCTGCTAGCAACTTTGGCTAATGAGCAATTAGAGCTTAATTGTGTCATTGGTAATTTTAATGCTATTCACTTAGGACATGCTAATTTAATCCATCAATTTTCTCTATATTTGCATTCTTTAGATATTTGTATTATTACTTTTTCACAATCAATTAAAAGCCAAATAAGTCAAGAAAATCCCTTTTTAAGTTTGGAATCAAAATTAGAAATTTTCGCTTACTTAAAGGTTAATATGGTCATTGTCATCGATATCGATGAACAATTTACAAAGCTTTCGGCTATGGATTTTATCAGTTTTTTGAAAACCATCGGCGTGAAAAAAATTGCCTTAGGCTCTGACTTCCATTTTGGTTATCAACGGACTGGTTCGATAGAGATGTTAAAGCCATTTTTTGAGATATTTCAAGTCAAAACTACCAATGATAAAATATCTTCGACCGAAATAAAACATTTAGTAGAAGATGGTAGGGTTGATGAAGCGAATAAACTCTTAATAAAGCCTTTTTTTATCGAAGGACTAGTTGTAAGTGGGCGTGAAATAGGGCGTAGCATTTCCTATCCAACGGCGAATATTGATCCTAATTTTGCCTATACCATTCCTAAAGAAGGGGTCTATTATACTAGTTGCAGCGATGGAATTAATACCTATGATAGTATCACGAATATTGGCTATAATCCAACAGTAAATGATGATCAAAGTTTAATTAAAATTGAAACCCATATTCTGGATCAGAATTTACAATTATATGGGAAAAAGATTAAAATTATTCTCCATCAGCGCCTTCGCTCGGAAATTAAATTTCCCAATTTAGAAGCCTTAAAAAAACAAATAAGCCTGGATATTCAAGAGGTAATTGCTTTGCAGGAAAAAGCTCATAGCATTGAAACCTGGGACTACCCTTTAGACCCCGAATTAATTGCCCAAACTCCGCTTAGTGTCCGTTCCCAGGCTCGGCTGTTAAAAGTGAGTCGTTTTAATAATGAAGTTAAAGATGATAATTTTTCCCATATCGCGGATTATTTTTATCCTGGTGATGTTTTAGTCTTAAATAATTCAAAAGTAATGTGTGCCAGAATTTTTGGAATGAAAGTCCAAACAAATGCTAAATTGGAATTTCTCTTACTAGAGCGAATAAATAATAGACCAGTTCGTTATGAATGCCTTTGTCGGGGCTTTAGAAAAGTACATGTTGATAACTTGATTTCTTTTAGCGATCGGCTTAAAGCGAAGGTTTACACGAAGTCCGCAGATACTCTTGTTTTAGAATTTATTTTTGATGAGAAAGATGATTTTTATGAATTATTAGAAGAAATCGGCCATATTCCTCTGCCTCCTTATATAAAAACTAAATTAGTCGATAATAATGATTACCAGACAGTTTATGCTGATGTTTTAGGCTCAAGTGCCGCCCCTACCGCAGGCTTACATTTTACAGAAGAATTACTTGATGACTTGCGATTAAAAGGGGTGGAAATTATTAATATAACCTTGCATGTTGGCTTGGGAACTTTTTTACCAGTGAAGACCAGTAATTATTTAAATCATCCCATGCATGAAGAAATATACTTTATTGATTCTACGGCTGCTAATCAATTAAATGCCGCCCGTAAAGCCCATCGCCGCATCGTTGCTTGTGGAACCACGGTCGTTAGAGCACTAGAAGATAATTTTCAAGAAGGCTTTCATAATGGGATTTTTCGCACGAAAATATATATTACTGAAGGATTTAAATTTCAAGCCATTGATTCGCTCATCACCAATTTTCATCTTCCCAAATCGACCCTCTTACTTTTGGTCAGCGCGTTTTGTACGAAAGATATTATTTTTCATGCTTATAAACATGCTATCGTTCAACGATATCGCTTCTTCTCTTTCGGCGATGCGATGATTATTTATTAAAAATAACTAAATGTGTTATAATTGTAATGTATTTTTGGAGGGTTTATTTTGTTTAATTTAGCTTTAAATTTACCAACGACGATTGTTTTAAGTGTTAGTATTCCGATCTTTGTCGGTTTAGTCGTTTTATTAGTCATTTTAGAACTAAAAAAGTCCAAAAAAGCCATCGCTACCACCTCCACCAATAAAAGTCAATTAAAAGGGGCTCTGGGGGGAGAAACTAATATTCGCACAACCACTATTAAGAATAAAAGACTAACCATTGAAGTTGTTGATGTTAAGTTAGTGGATTTAAAGGCGATTGCGGAGTTAAATATCTCTTGTCAAGTTAAAGACAATGTTTTAAAAATGTTTATTAATGATCAAAGTATCATTGACTCATTTAATTCTAGGAGTTGAAATGGAAAAAAGAAATTTTATTGTGGTCTCTAAATTTGGTCTTCACGCTAAACCAGCTACTAGTTTAGTTGACGAAGCCAATAAATATGATTGTGATATTTATTTAAGCTTTGAAGGAATTAGCATTAATTTAAAGTCAATCATGGGTTTAATGAGTCTCGGAGTTCCCTCGGGTTCATTGATGAGCATTGAATTTGCTGGCATTGATGAAAAAGTGGCGGTCTCAGCGATTAGTGATTTTCTTCTGAAAAGTGAGATTGCTAAAACTGAATAATGCGTCTTCGTCACAAGAAAGATATTGAAAATTTTGATTTTGGTGATCAGTTAATCAAACAGGTCGATCAACCATTAGTCTTCAACACCCCCAAAGTTATTTTAGAGATTGGGGTGGGAAAAGGTTCCTTAATTAAAAATAGTGCTTTAAATAACCCCACTATCACTTACGTAGCCTTGGAGTATAATTTGACAATTCTTCAAAGCCTAATTAAAGCTAAGACCGTGGAAAAAATAAATAATTTAATCATCATTAATAATCAGGCTTTAAATCTGCCAGATTTTTTAAGTTTTTCTTCTTTAGATGAAATATGGTTAAATTTCAGCGATCCTTGGCTTAAGAAACGTTATCACAAACGACGTTTAACTTATCCAACTTATTTAAATATTTATGCCAATTTGTTAAAAAGTCAGGGCGTTATTTATTTTAAGACAGATTCATCTAGTTTATTTAATGATTCTCTTACTTATTTTCAAAGCAATTCTAATTTTCAAGTGGAAGTGTTAACTTATGAAAAAGGTGCTTTTTGTACGGAATATGAAATAAAAAAGGCTGATTTACCAATTTATTACCTGAAAGGAGTAAAAATATGAAACTACCATCCTATTATCGAGATCTTCATTTACTTTATGGAGTTAGTTCGAAAGAAAAAATGGTTCGCGATTATATCAAAAAATTTGTCCAAAAAAATCCCCTGCTGAGCACCAATTATGAATACTTTGCGGATAATATAGGTGGCTTTGGTTATCGGAAATTAGCGAATCAAAACCAGGCCAAAGTTATTTGTTTCGCTGCGCATCTTGATGAAGTAGGTTTTTTGGTCGAAAAGATTAATCCTAATGGGACCCTAGAACTATTAAAAATTGGCGGCTTAACTAATGAAACAATAATCTCCCAAGCTGTAACTCTTATTAACCAAAGTAATCGACAATTTAGTGGCCTCATCGCCTCCATTCCCCCTCATTTAAAAAGTGTGGCCTCCAATGAGAAAATTATTTGTGATTTAGGCATGCAAGATAACATCGAGGTGATCAAGGCCGGGATTAAGGTGGGAGATTTTGTGACCTTTGCGGCTAATTACCAGCAACTGACAACCAATAGAGTTTTAGCTAAAAGTGTTGATGATCGATTAGGTTGTGCTTGTCTTTTAGATTTAATGCAGTCACTGGCGAAGGCCACTTTAGCGGTAGAATTAGTATTTTATTTCACCGTTTTAGAAGAAGTAGGTACGCGGGGAGCTGAAGTTTTAGGCAACATTGTAAGTTGTGATTACTTCCTGGCCATTGATTGCTCGCCTTTGCTAGATTATCTTAGTAATAATCATGAGGAACCAACCTTAGGAGCCGGATTTTTGTTACGCTTACACGATCCAGTTAATATCTTAGATCAAGATTTTAAAAACTATTTAATCAATCTCGCTGCCAAAAAGAAGATTCCTTATCAGCAGTATTTTGCTAAAGGATCAACTGATGCCGCCAAAATGTTAATATCCCAAAATGGAGTCAAAGCCACAACCTTGGGGATTGGAGCTCGTTATATTCATTCGAATGCCGCTATTTTTGATATTCGTGATGTTAAAAGTGTTTTAAAGATGAGTAAAGTCATTGTGGAAAGTTTTAGTTCTGCGGCTAATCCAAAAACCTTGCAATCCTAAAAATGGTGATTATATCCAATATTTAATTAAAAACATAATTTTTAGATATAATATTAGTACTATTAAGATCATATTAATGACTTAAAGAGGAGAAAAAATGAATATTAGAATTAAAGAGTTTGTGATGGTTGCTATATTTGTAGCTCTTATATTTTTATTTGGTTTTGTACCGAGCATTGGGTACATTGTAATGCCACCACCATTTCCGGCCTTGACAATTGTACATATCATTGTGCTAATTGGTATCATTGCTTTACCCAGTATCTTTGAAGGACAAAACTTCAAAAAATTACGATACTACATTTATCCAATTATTTTGGGTTTAGCCTTTGGTTTAACAAGCTTTATCATTGCTTGGGTTCTTGGCAGTGGGCCAGCTGATCTACCATTTCGAAATCCTTTAGTTTCCATCTTACCGCGCATAATCTTTGGTTTTCTCGCGATGGTTCTCTTTGGAGCTCTTGGTAAGCTTAGCAACGTTGTCCAAAAAAAGCGTCTCATTAGTTGGATAATTACCGCTCTTAGTTTCCTATTAATAGGTATTGGGGTAGCTTATGCTCTTTGGAGTACTTATTCCTGGAATCCTTGGATAGTGTTAGCAGTTGTTCTGGGAGTTTGGATATTATTGATGGTCGGCTTTTATTTCTTATTGAAGAAAATTGAAGCTAAGTATGGATATTTAAGTGTTGCGATCATGATTTCTACCATCGTTCATTCTGTTTTGGTTCTTTGTATGTTTTCCATTTTTGGAAAAGCCTTCTTCTTAGAATATTTTGGGAGTTACAATTTTGTGAATTTCTGGGAATATATTAAGTATATTATGACCACCAGCGCGATGATTGAAATTGCCTTAGCGGCCTTAATTGGTACGCCCGTGGTTATCGCCATTAAGAAATTTGTTATTAAAGAACCAACTCAAGATTCGCTAGAGGTGGAAACAACAAAAAATAACGTGGAAGCGGTTGATAAACCGTTAGAATAGAAAGGAGAAATTTGATATTACTGTTTGATATAGGAAACTCAACCATTGGAGTGGCCCTAGCCAAAGAAAATTCCATAATTAGCAATTACCGTTTAAATACCGATTTATCAAAAACCTATGATGAATATTTTTATTCACTTAAATCAATTATTGATATTCAGGAAATTAAAGCGATTGCTATTTCCAGTGTTGTGCCACGAATTACCGAACAAATTATCAAATTATCCCGTAAATATTTTCAAATTGAACCACTCGTGGTCGAAGTAGGAGTCAAAACCGGAATCAGCGTCAAAACAGACGCTCCCAAAGAAGTAGGCAGTGACTTAATTTGTGACTGTGCTGGCTTAGAAGGATTGGCTAATCAAGGTGTTCTTATTATCGATTTAGGAACCGCTACCAAATATCTTTATTGTAAAGATAATGCCATCTTAGGAGCGATCATTACTTGTGGTATTGCTGTATCACAAAAAGCCTTAGTTACCAAAACCGCCCTCTTGCCGGATGTGGAATTAAAAGTACCGAGCCATGTTTTAGGTCGTAATACGACTGAATGTATTCAATCTGGCTCTTCTTATGCCGTGGCGGCCCAAATAGATGGTTTGATTGAACGCATTAAACTCGAAGTAAAAGAAGACTTTTTAGTGCTTACCACTGGTGGTTTATCCTCGTTTATCCTCCCTCTTTGTCAACATAAAATGATCCGCGAACCACTTTTGGTTTTTAAAGGTCTTTTAAAAATATATCATAAAAATAAGGAAGGTAATAATGAATAATTCACCAATCTTTTATGTTCACTTTTTTTCGAAAAGTTTAAACCAATTTGACTTTTCTAATGCTTTACAAAAGTTGTTTTCGAAGTTTGAGGGTTTAAAATATTCGTATTTTGGCTCGAATTATCATTATATCTTTAAATATCTTTCATTTAATTATGAAGCTAAGTTTGAAAAAACTGATCGCTTGATTATCGATGATCTTTATAAAATTGATGGAAGTTATAATAATGTCAACTTTCACTTAGAATTAGATCTTTTTGTGCCAAATTTTTTTATGGATAAAGTTTTAGATATAGTTGGTAAGATTGCTAGTTCCCTAAAGGTCGATGTTTATACTGAATTTTTTAATAAAGTAATCCCTTTTAATAAAGAAACTGTCTTAGAAACTTTTAAAAAGGCTAAAGAAATATTTTTATTGCGTTATCCAAGTTTCTCGAAAAATTATTATCATTTAGATTCCCATATTTTATCGGCTAGTTTAGAGTATCTGGGTCAAAGTACGGACATTTTAAATCATTATAGCGAGAAGTATAAATTAGAAAGACCCCATTTTTATTTAAATACCAAAGGGGAATTAGTTATTTTAACGAATATCGACTTAGCCAAACCATCAATTTTCCCCCCATATTTTGATTATTTAATTTTACCGGAAAAAGACTCGATCGCTGATAAAAAAATAGTTATTAGTTATAAAGACTTTGTTTCCCAAGCCCTTAAATATCTTGGTAATGTGGCCGGGTTAAGTTTAGCCTATCTAATTAATCCAAAGAAGAAAGATAAAGTCTTAAAAATCATTTATAAAAAAAATATTGAAAAGTTGATTTTAGATTTAAAAGAAGTCAGTTTATCCCAAATTACTGACTAAAGGAGAGGAATATGGAATTAAATAAGTATATTGATCATACGAAACTGGGATTTGTTACGACCAAGACGGAGATTAAAAAATTATGTGAAGAAGCCTTAGAATATAATTTTAAAAGTGTTTGTGTCACTCCGCCGATGGTTTCTTGGGCCGCAAAATTACTCAAGGGATCCGAGGTAGCGGTTTGTACCGTTATTGGTTTTCCCCATGGGAATCAAACCATCAATACCAAGGATTTAGAAACTTTGGAAGCCCTATATAATGGGGCGCAAGAAATTGACATGGTGATTAACGTTTCGGAATTAAAAAGTGATCCCCTAGTTAGTAAAAAACATTATGTTTACAAAGAAATCAGTCGAATTCGTAAAACTGCTAAAAATGTTATTTTGAAAGTGATTATTGAAAGTGGGCTACTTAGTGATGAAGAAATTATTTTAGCCTGTGAATTGGCTAAATTAGCTCAGGCTGATTTTGTAAAAACATCAACTGGTTATGCTAGCGTGGGAGCCACTGCACATGCGGTGGAGTTAATGGTTAAGCATGCCTTTCCTTTATTAGTCAAAGCAAGTGGGGGGATTAGGACCACCCAAGATGCTTTAAGTTATATTAAATTGGGAGCCTCCCGTTTAGGGACTTCCGCGGGAGTAGCAATTGTCAAAGGAGAGAATAATAATGTCAACACCACATATTGAATTAAATGATTTAACTAAGATTGCCAGTAGCGTTTTAATGCCTGGTGATCCTCTAAGAGCCAAATGGATCGCCGAAACATTCTTAACTGATGTTATACAATTTAATAGCGTTCGTAATATTTTAGGTTACACTGGTTACTATAAAGGTAAAAAGGTTAGTGTGATGGCTTCGGGAATGGGAATGCCATCTATTGGTATTTATTCCTACGAGTTATATAAATTTTATAATGTCGAGAATATTATTCGTATTGGTAGTGCGGGATCTTATGATCGAGATTTAAAGATCTATGATGTCGTTTTAGCCAAAAGGGCTTATACAGATTCTACCTACGCTAAGGCCATGGGGGTTACCGGGGCCAAAAACTTAAGTTCTAATCGCTTTTTAAATCAAAAAATTAAAGATGCCGCCTACGAATTAAATATTCGTTTAGTGGAATGTAATATTCATTCTTCGGATAATTTTTATTATGATGAAAAAGCCCCTTCCAAAATCGATCAATTGATGGCTAAAGGGATTAGGTGCGTGGAAATGGAAAGTTTTGCTTTGTTCGCTAATGCCCTGAGTTTAAGGAAAAAAGCGACCTGTTTGTTGACAATTTCTGATAACTTGATCACCCATGAAGCTACCACTTCCGAAGAACGTCAATCTCACTTTAAAGAAATGGTGGTTCTCGCTTTAGAAAGTTTGTTATAAAAATCTCTATCTCCCCCAATTAAAGCACTTTTCTTGAAAATATCAATCATTTTATTAAATAGTTGTTATCGGATGTTCATTTTTTCAGAAAATATTAATATTGGTGAATAATGGTTATAAAAATGGGATACCTAACATAAATAATATTGTGATATACTAATTTATGAAGGAGGTATCATGGTCAATAATGTCGTGGTAATTGGGCGGATCACCAGAGAAGTTAATGTCGTAACTTTAGATTCTGGAAAAAAGGTCTCCGAGGTTTGCATTGCGGTACAAAGAAATTTCAAAAACTTTGAGGGAAGTTATGATGTTGATTTTATTCATGCAACACTTTGGGAAGGACTAGCTTCTATTGTAAGTAGTTATTGTACGAAGGGAAGCATGGTTTCGATTGTGGGACGTTTACAAGTCAAAAATGTTCATGTCGACGATAAGAAATTTAATGTTTTAGAATTAATTGCGGAAAGCATCGGATTAATCGATTCCAAACCAAAAAGCACTAGTCAAGAACAAGGATAATTCATCACTATCTAGGTTATAAAAGACTTCCTTTCGGGAAGTCTTTTTGCTTTTTTGTTAACTTTATTATTATTTCTGAGTTAATTTTATTTTAAATTTAAGATTGACTTAATTATTCATCAGGAGAACATATCTATTGAATTAAATTCGAAAATAGTGATATAATTTTTGCATATTAGGCCATGGAGAAATTACATAGGGGCTTAGTTTATAAAAAGGACAAAATTATGCGCGAATTGAAAAAAACTAAAATTATCTGTACCATCGGACCCGCTTCAGAAAATAAAACTACTTTAGCAGCGATGGTAGCCTCTGGTATGAATATTGCCCGTTTAAATTTTTCTCACGGCTCTTACGAAGAACATTTAAAGAAAATTGAATTAATTCGTTCTTTAGAGGCTAAGCTCGATCGACCTATTGGGATCATGTTAGATACGAAAGGCCCAGAAATCCGCATTCATACTTTTGTAAATGGGTCAGCCACTATTCATAAAGGGGATATATTTAAAATTTATTCCCAAGAAATCGAGGGTAGCGCCCTAGCATTTTCGGTTAATTTTCCGGCTTTTTTTGATAATATTAAAATTAATCAATTAGTGAAAATTGATGATGGAAAATTTGTGGCTATCGTTTTAAGCAAGGATAACAATGATCGTTCCATTATTTTAAGAGCCCAAAATAATCATCAACTTTCTAATCGTAAAGGAGTTAATATTATTGGCGGTCGCCTGAAGATGCCGTTTCTTAGTCAGCGCGATATTGAAGATATTAAATTTGGAGTCGCTAACGGCATCGATTTTATCGCCTCGAGTTTTGTCAGGCGAAAAGAAGATGTTTTGGATTTAAGAAATTTATTAAAAGAAATTCACCATGAGGAAATTTTAGTGGTTTCCAAAATTGAGAGTGTTGAGAGTTTAAAAAATATCGATGCCATCATTGAAGCCTCGGACGCCATTATGGTAGCGCGGGGAGATTTAGGGGTGGAAGTTAACCCCGAAAAAGTTCCGATTTTACAAATTGAAATCATTGAAAAATGTCGTCGATTAGGTAAACCGGTCATTATTGCTACCCAAATGCTGGAAAGCATGCAACACTCCATTCGACCAACGAGAGCCGAAGTGAATGATGTGGCTTTAGCCGTCTTTCAAGGAGCTGATTGCGTGATGCTAAGTGGTGAGTCGGCTAGTGGGGAATATCCCATTGAATCCACTAAAATGCAGTACTCAATATTGCGGGAAGTCGAAAGACATCTGGATTATAAATCACACGCTACCACCGCTTTTTATCAATCAAAAACGGATTATAAAGATTCCCTAGCTAATGCCGCTACCGTGGCGGCTATTAATTCTAAATGCCGTTTAATTATTGTTTTTGATGAAGACGGGGCTTTGAGTATTCGTTTATCCAAATCCCGACCAATTGTTCCCATTATTTGTTTAACTTCGAATATTAAAGTTGCGCGACGATTATCCCTTTTTTGGGGAGTTTTTCCGCGAGTGATTGATTTAGATGATATTAATATGTCTAATCAAAATTTAGAAACTACGGACACAAAGTTTTTATTTGTTAAACAAGTGACTAATTATTATAAAGTTACCGGAAAGGCTTCAGTGATCTTAATTCGTGAAAAGATGAAAGAAGGATTCAACTTAAGAGAGGAATCTATTCGAATTTTAGATATTAATTAGGAGTACCTATGAAAAAAATAGTTTTCCCAAAAGTAGGTTTTCGTATTATTAAAACGATGATTACCGTCATCATTTGTTTATTAATCAAATTTATTATTACCACTCTTTGGAATAATTCGCTAGTTGACCAATTATATAGTCCTTTTTTTACTTCGGTTGGAGCTTGTTATTCGCTTAGTTCCAATCGTAAAGATACTTTAAAACAAGCACAAGTGCGTTCTTTTGGTTCAATTTTAGGTGGAGTTTTCGCTTTAGTTGTCCTTTACTTAAGCTTGGGTCTCAATAGCTTATTTGGTTTTTACCAAAATGGTCAAGTGGTTAATAACCTTTATACTTTAGTGGAGTATATTTTAATAGCTCTGCTAATTATTGGCTTGATTTGGTCTTGTGTCTTTTTTAAGATGTCGCATATAACTTATATTGCTTGTCTAACCTATATGAGCGTGACGGTCGGTAATGTGGCGGGAGTACCTAATTATATCTTTGCGGCGAACCGGGTTCTTTCGACTATTTTTGGCGTTTTAGTGGCCCTAGGTATCAATTTAGCCAATATCCACTTATATAATAATCATCATAATATTTTAGTCGTTACTACCACTGGCTGTATTCTCAATCGGGATAATAGTTTATCAAATTATCAAAAGTATCAACTTAATAACCTAGCGGAACGCAATGCTCCGATCTATTATGCGACGACCCGTAGTAGTGCCTCTCTAGATGAAATATTCTCTAAGGTATTAATTACTAACCCCCTAGTTATCATGAACGGAGCGGCCATTTTTGATTTTAACAAAAAATATACCCTTTAGCTTCTTTAATTAACTTTGAAAAGATCAGATGTGAAAATTAATCATTTCAAGTTAATAATGGAAAATTCATTATAAAAACGTGGAAACATAGAA
>JAITXJ010000038.1 GCA_031284745.1 Acholeplasmatales bacterium
TTTAAGGCCTCAACTACGCACTCAATAGCACTAATGTTATGAGCTCCATCGATGATAGTATGTTTATTTAAATATTCCAAACGTCCGGGAAAATTCACCCCTTCAATGGCCTCTTTACAGCTCGAAATTAAAAAATTTGGATGTAAAGTAAGTGCACATCGGATACTTAAGGCAATATTTTTAATTTGATATTCGCCCAACAATGGTGAACGAATAATTTCGTTAAAATAATTGATTACTAAAGGGAAATACGAAATTACTTCCACTTTATCATTAACAAAAATAACCTTAAAATTTACTCTTTGAGCTTCGCTCTTAATTAATTTTTTTAAAGATATTTCTGTTGTCAATAAAAGCCCTTGTGGCTTTAAAGCTCCTAGTTTGTTAATTAAAATCTCTTCTTTGGACAGACCAAGAATCTTTTGATGATCAAGCCCCACATTGGTTAAGCATACCGCATCATATTTTAAAACAGAAGTGGAGTCTAATAAGCCGCCAATCCCGGCTTCCATAACGATAATATGACATTTTTCGTCGACAAAATATTTTAAAGCCATGAGCGTAAGCATTTCAAAAAAAATCAAGGACTCACCAAAGGATTCGGTAAAATTATTATTAAAATCATAAATAAAATTAAGTAGATTTAACAAGGTCTTATCATCGATTTCTTGACCATTAATTTGAATCCGCTCATTAAAAGAAACTAAATATGGCGAGGTAAAAGTGCCAACTTTATAGTTATTTATTTTATAAATATTGCTAATAAAGTGGGTAGTTGAGCCTTTTCCATTGGTGCCTATTACTTGAATCTTAGTTATTGTAGATAAATCAAGATTGAGTATTTCCCAAGCTTTGCTAATCCTCTGAAGATTTTGTTTTGGACGAAATTTATTGACATGCTCTACCCAATTAATAGCTGTGGCGAGATGTTTAAAAGCTTTTTTCATTGGGAAGAAGACATACCTTGTAAATATGTTATAATTGATCGGCGGGTAATTATTCCAATAAAGTGCATTTCGTCATCAACGACTGGCACAAAGTTTTGATTATGAGCTACCGCTAAAAGATCATCCATATTATTATAAATCGAAATTGGTAAAATGGTCTTTTTAATTTGAACATTCATCAAATTTATCTCACTTAAGCCTTTTAAATTAAACTCCTCTTTATTTTTAATATAGCGTAGAAGGTCACCCTCGGTGATCGTATTAATATAAAAACCCTCTTCATTGATAATCGGAATGGCTTGATAACCGGAAGCTTCAATGGTTTCAAGCGCTTGCCGGATCGAATTTTTAGTTTCCAGATACTTGACCTTGTCTTTGGGTAATAAAAACATTAAAATATTCATAATTCCTCCTTTAAGTGAGTTAAAAGTACTTGATATTGGGCGAGATATTTTTGATATTTATCGCGTTCCTCTTGTACTTTTGTACTTGTTGCCTTAGCTAAAAAATTGGCATTGTTAAGGATTTTTTCACTACGAGCCAACTCCCCTTCCAAATAAACTTTTTGTTGATTCAAAGCTTGAAGAGAGGCCTCTTTATCTATGATTTGTGAGGCTAGAATATAGATAACTCCCTCATTAAAAGTAATGGCTAAATAATCTTGTTCATTAATCATCGAATTAAATTCTAGTGGCTGTGCTCCTAAGGCCTTTTGTAAATAAAGAGCTTCACTTTTAATTTGTTCATTAGTAGTTTTAATCACCATATGCAACTGTTTTGTATAGGCGATATTTTTTGTTTGACGCAAGTTTCGCACCGCCACAATGATGGCTTGCATCGCTTCAAAGTTCGCTTTATTCCCAAATTGATGGGGAGTTTGTGGCCAAGTTGATACCATAATTGAACCCTTTTGATAAACTTCGAGATAAATACTTTCCGTAACAAAAGGAATTAAAGGATGCAGGAGTTTTAAAATGTTTTCCAAAAGATATCGTAAAATAATTTTTGTATTTCGCGATGTGGCTTCGATATTCAGGGTAACTTTTGAATATTCTAAGTACCAGGAAGCAAAATCATCCCAAATGAAAGTCGCTAAGTAGCGATTCACTTCACCAAATTCAAAATGTTCATAGAGTCTATTGACTAGTTTGACCGTTTCTTGATAGCGAGCTAAAACATATTCATCACCAGCATTGAGAACTTGGAACTTCTTGCTAGGCAAATCATCAGTATTCATTTGGATATAACGAGCAATATTATACAATTTATTAATAAAATTCCAACTACTTTCCACCTTCGTCATATCGAAGCGAAAATCAGCGCCCGGGGTGGAATTGGTGGAAACGAATAGTCTGAGACTATCGATCCCATATTCTTTTTTAATCAATAGCGGATCAATCCCATTGCCTAGGGATTTAGTCATTTTACGCCCTTGGGTATCCCGAATGATGCCGTGAATCAAGACATGCTTAAAAGGGCGTTGATTGGTAAATTCTTCACTCATAAAGATCATACGAGCCACCCAAAAGAAAATAATATCATAGCCAGTTACCAAAGTATTAGTCGGAAAATACCGTTTAAATAAAGGGTCTTCGACATTTGGCCAACCAAGGGTAGAAAATGGCCACAAACCACTACTAAACCAAGTATCCAGCACATCTTCATCTTGTTTCCACAACGGTCCTGGACTATGATCACTAACTACCATTTGGTCCTCATAATACCAAGCAGGAATACGGTGACCCCACCAAAGTTGACGAGAAATGCACCAATCAATAGGATTTTTCATCCAATTAACAAAAATCTTTTTAAAACGCTCCGGAACGAATTGAGTTTTGGTCGCCAGGGATCTCTTAGCTAATTCGTCCATTTTTAAAAACCATTGTAAAGAAAGTCGGGATTCCACAACAACCCCCGTCCTTTCGGAATAACCAATAGAAGTTTGATAAGGATCGATATGATCCACTAAACCCAACTGATCTAAATCTTCTAACAATTGTTTTCGAGCCGCAAAACGCTCTAATGAAGCATACTTTCCCGCAAGACTATTCATCGTGCCATCTTCTTCCATGCAAAGAGGACTAGCTAGATGATGACGGAGTCCTACTTCAAAATCATTGGGATCATGAGCCGGGGTCACTTTAACTATCCCACTGGCAAATTTTGGATCAACATAATCATCACTAATGATGGGAATTACTATCTTCGTTGTGGGAATAATCACTTCTCGTCCAACCAAGTTAGTATACCGATGGTCATGAGGATTAACCATTAAGGCCTGATCAGCAAAACAAGTTTCTGGTCGCGTCGTCGCAACTACCACATAAGATTTTTCGGTGGCTAGCGGATTAACTAAAGGATAACGAAGATAATATAAAAAAGTATCCACCTCTTGATGCTCTACCTCAATATTGGAAAGAGCCGTCTTCGCCTTAACATCCCAATTAATGATCTTATATCCTCGATAAATTAAACCTTTTTGATAAAAACTAGTAAAGACTTTATTTACCGCCGCCGATAATCCTTGATCTAAAGTAAAACGCTCCTTATCATAATCAACGCTTAAACCCAAGGCCCGCCATTGTTTATGAATAATCGAGGCATGATCAGTCTTCCATTGCCAGGCTTCTTTTAAAAAGGTTTCCCGGGATACTTGACTTCGTGATAAGCCTTCTTTTCTTAATTTTTCATCCACCTTAGCTTCGGTAGCAATTCCCGCATGATCCATCCCTGGTAAATAAAGAGCATCATAACCTTGCATCCTTTTACGGCGAATGATAATATCTTGCAAGGTATTATCAAGGGCGTGACCTAAATGAAGGGCACCGGTAACATTGGGTGGAGGAATCACAATTGTATAAGGTTTTTTTCGTCCTCTTCCGGCTTTAAAATAACCATTATTTACCCAGTAATCATAAATTTCATCTTCGTTTTGAAAATTATATTTTTTTTCCAGCATGGTGGATCCTCCAATAATCATCACTTTTTAAGCAATAATTTAATTTCGTCTTGCTATAGGGACTATCTTTCACTTCCGTTGTGTTTAAATATTTAAAGCCTTGTTTTTCAATCACTCTTTGCGATCTAAGGTTATCAGGATAATGGGAGACATAAATTTCTTCAATAGCCAATTCTTGAAAGAAGTAAGCCAATAAAACATTGAGGGCTTCGCTCATGAGACCTTGATGCCAATAATTTTGATTTAAAACATAGCCAAGTTCATAAATTCCCTCACGCAAATGAAGACCAATGGAACCAATCATTTTATGATCTTTTTTGTGATAAACTGTCCAAACATCTTGATGAGCAATAAAAGATTCTAAGATGAAATAGGATTGTTCAATATTTTCATGAGCCGCCCAACCGGCCCGTGGTCCAACTTCCGGATCCTTCGCATACTCATAAAAATCCTTGATATCGGATATTTTTGGTTCTCTTAAAATTAATCGTGGGGTTTTTAATTTTTTCATCTTCTCTCCTTTTAAAAAAACATCCTTAAAA
The DNA here is from genome assembly GCA_031284745.1 of Acholeplasmatales bacterium. Classification (GTDB taxonomy): domain Bacteria; phylum Bacillota_I; class Bacilli_A; order Acholeplasmatales; family Acholeplasmataceae; genus JAITXV01. The sequence goes on from JAITXJ010000038.1 coordinate 4,449, forward strand.
TAAATTTTTTAAGGACGCTTGTTTAATATTCATTAAGCGCGGTACCACCTTAATTCTAGTTTTCACTAGCCCTTCATTGATCACTAACGGGTGACGATCCGAGATTCCTTACTATTATTTCAAGAATCCAACTCCCAAGCTACCTTCCTAAAGTTCCTATATAGCTCTTCCACCATCGGCTACTCTCTATTAAAGGATTAAATTAGTACTCTTCTTGTTCTTCGTTATTTTAAAGTATTAACTAACTTCGACTTGGCTTGCCCATTGATGAAAGAGACTTTCATATTTGGGAAAATTCTTACTTTCACAAGCAAACTGGATTAAATAGTAGGAAAAAGCTCCTCGATGCGTTGTAGCTAAATAACTAATATTAGTACCATCGATGAATTTTTCATACACAAAATAACAATATATTAGATTATGCTCTTCATCATAGGCATCGTCGATATAGATTCCCTCTGGCAAGTTATTAGTGTTAATAATAGCACGAGAATAGTCTCTGAGACTATTGTTAGTCATATACTCAATCCCAACATTTTCTTTTAAGGAAGTCACAAGCTTGTCGCGACCCTCTAAGAATAAATCTTGGCTATCATTAACTTCCATTGGGTGAAATTCACTAGTTAAATGTAAAACCACCCCTGGAGCAAAAAAATCTTTCGCTTTCGTACAAGCACTTAAGCCTATCGTAAATAGGGCCAATATGAAGATTAAGCAAAGACGACCAACTCTTTTTACCATAAATACCTCACTTATTATTATAACAAATAATCAGGCAAATAGTCTTAATTTGATTTCTTCTAAACCAGTTTTTAAAGTACTAGAGTAATAAATAATGCTAAAATTGTTGAAAGAATAGAAGGGGTATCTGAAGCTTCACAAGTTGATCCTATTGTCAAGATTGGTCTTTTTATGGGTCATAATGGTCTTCCATAGTATTAGTAGAAATACTTCAGAACAAACAAACTTAATGCCAGAAATAAAATATTTGATATAGCTGATAAAGGCTTAAATTCCTTTACAAATATTGATCTAAATTTTACAAAAATACGTTATATTTTCCAAAAACTGCTTTAGTGGTATAATAGTTGGTGCCATAAAGAGGATGTTAGAGGCAAGCTCGTTGATCATCCACCAAAATTGATTCTAATTTAAGTAAACAAAGAAGTTTGTATTATGAAACAGAAGAAGGTAAATTTATTAATATGTTAAAAAATGTTAAAAAAATACTTCTAGAAAAAAAACTTAAAGGTTATA
>JAITXJ010000040.1 GCA_031284745.1 Acholeplasmatales bacterium
GACCGTTCTTGCAAAAAATAATCCAAACATTAAGGTTATGGCTTATGATGCAATTGATGCTGCTCCTGAAGAAAAAGAACGAGGTATTACGATTAATACCGCCCACGTTGAGTATGAAACTGCAAAACGTCATTATGCTCACGTTGACTGCCCAGGTCATGCTGACTATGTAAAAAATATGATTACTGGTGCAGCCCAAATGGATGGCGCTATTTTAGTCGTTTCTGCCCCAGATGGTCCGATGCCTCAAACCAGAGAACATATCTTATTATCGAGACAAGTAGGTGTTCCAAAAATTATCGTCTTTTTAAATAAGTGCGATGCGATGGAAGACGAAGAGTTATTAGAATTAGTGGAAATGGAAGTTCGTGAACTTTTAACTGAATATGGTTTCCCTGGCGATGATACTCCAATTATTCGTGGTTCGGCGAAATTAGCTCTCGAAGGCAATCCTAAATGGGATAAGGGCATCTTAGATTTAATGGATGCAGTGGATAATTACATCGACACTCCTATTCGTGATAACGATAAGCCTTTCTTACTAGCGATCGAAGATACATTAACTATTACTGGTCGTGGTACCGTCGTAACTGGTCGAGTAGAAAGAGGTAGCGTTAAATTAAATGATAAAGTCGAAATTATTGGTATTAGAGATACTAAAGAAACAGTTGTAACTGGTATTGAAATGTTTCGAAAGACCTTAGATTTTGCGGAAGCAGGCGATAATGCCGGGGTATTACTTCGAGGGGTTGAAAGAAAAGACGTTGAAAGAGGTCAAGTTCTTGCAAAACCAAAATCAGTTCATCCTCATTCCAAATTCCAAGCGCAAGTTTACGTTTTAACGAAAGAAGAAGGAGGCCGTCATACTGCATTCTTCTCTAATTATCGTCCTCAATTCTTTGTAAGAACGACAGATGTTACCGGAACTATTACCTTACAAGAAGGTACTGAAATGGTAATGCCTGGCGATAACACTGTTATGAATGTTACTCTTATTCACCCTATCGCTTTAGAAGAAGGTACTAAGTTTTCCATCCGTGAAGGTGGTCGAACTGTGGGCGCTGGTAGCGTTACAAAAATCGAAGCCTAAAACTAATTACATGCTTTAAAAACCACGCAAGTTATTACTTGGGTGGTTTTTTTCTTTTTAAGTATCAACAAATGATATAATTTTAATATGATTGATACCCATACTCATCTTTATTTTAAAGATTACCCTAATGTTGATGAAACTATTCATAATGCCTTAAAAGCTAAGGTGACCCAAATGATCTCGGTTGCTATTAATTACGAAACTTCCTTAGAATCACTTCGCTTAGCCAAAAAATACTCTAAAGTCATTTATCCTAGCGCTGGGGTGCACCCCAGCGAACTAGCAAGCTTTAATGCGATGGAGTTTGATAATCTCTTACAGAAAGCCCATCAAGACTTTATTGCGATTGGTGAGGTTGGTCTAGATTATCATTATGAAGAAAATAATAAAGAACAACAAAAGCAAGTTTTTCGTTATTTTATTGAACTATCGATTAAATATCACTTACCTCTAATTATTCACTCTCGTGAGGCTTTTGATGATACTTTGACAATTTTACAAGAATATAAAGGTCAGGTTTGGGGAGTATTTCACTGTTTTACTGGTAGCTTAGACCAGGCCAAGCAAATCGTTGCTTTAAATTTTTGTTTAGGGATCGGGGGAGTTTTAACTTTTAAGAGTGCTTCTGATTTAGTGGAAGTCGTCCAAACAATTGATTTAAAACACTTAATTTTAGAAACTGATTGTCCATTTTTAGCGCCGATGCCTTATCGAGGAAAAACTAATGAACCGGCTTATGTGGGATATGTTTTAGAAAAAATTATCACTTTAAGAAAAGAAAAAAACGTTGAACAAACCATTGAAAGCACCACTCGGAAATTATTTAATTTTTCTTTAAATCTGTAAAAAAAGGATAAGTTGGGGATTTTTTTAAAAATTTTGATATAATATTAGTGGGAGAAGGCGCGTTATTCTAGATTCCCCCTACATAAGTTCTTAAGGAGATAATTGTGGATATCGTTTTTAAAGTTTTGTTAATTGCTATTAATGTAATAATTATTTTGTACTTACTCTTTGGTTTTGTTCTTACGATCATTCCTCTAAAAATAAATTTTTTCTTAGGTTATCGTAGTAAGTTATCGGTAAAAAATGAAAAGAATTGGCACTATGCTAATATCTTATCAGGTAAAATATTTATTTTAATAGGGGCTATCTTGGTTTTAGCTTTCATTCCTATTGTCTTATTCATTCATAATATTGGAATTTCTATGTTAATTGTTTTTTTAGTCTTACAGGTCTTAGCAGTAGTCGTTCCGCTTGTTTTAGTACCTAATAAACTTAAAAAATTTGATGCTGCTCAAAGTTTGAATGTTAGCCTCGAAGAAACCAAAAATTCCTAAATTATTATTAGTAAATTATTTAGAATAGAACTACAAAATATTTAGTATTAAAAAATGATTTAAATTTTAAAATTAAGATATTAGAGAATTATAAGCTTCATTATAAGAAGAGTAGATACTTTTAATGTTTTCATCTTGGTTGTTCATGGATATTTGGGGATTATAGTTATTTGGTAATGGGATGCCGTTATAGCCAACGGAACTGAAAGAATTTTCTAAACTTAAGTTGATGACCCCAGCAATGAAATAATAATGATTCTTCGGATTAGCTAAAGAAAAATAATAAGCCGTGGAAGCGTTTGGAGTATCAGTCTCTTTAATCCATTTTGTGATGGTTGTTTGGGGATCATATTTAAGATATTCGACTACTTGAACGTCATAGTAATACGTATCGAAGCCGTCTACTTTAATATTTTTACAGTTACTGATTACTTTTAAAATTAAGATGACATCAGCTTTTTGAACTGTATCAACCGGGTCTTCAAAATTAAAAACCAAAGCTAATCGGCTGCTTGTTGTTTGACAGCCGCTTAAACCCACAAATAATAATAATATTAATAATAGTAATTTTTTCATAGAGTTGTCCTTTAAAAATGTCGTACAATATCATTATATCATGATTATCTTTTATAATGATTTAATCTTTTATTATATTTTTGTCTACTATTACGGAAAGTATTATAATATTAATGTATGAAAGCGATTTCATACAAGGGAGAAATTATATGAAAAACAGAAAATCCAGATTATTGTTTTGGATGAACGGAATGGTAAGTTTAACTATAGCCATCCTTTTGTTGTTATTTTTCTTTACACCACGTGTCCAAGTACGGGTTGGTGTAATCGGAAACGGTGATGTGACAGGTTCCGGCTACTATAAAATAGGGGCGGAAGTAAAACTTGAAGCCAAACCAAAAAATGGTTCCAAATTTTATGCTTGGGTAGACCCAGATAATATGGTCTTGTCCTATGATAATCCTTATATTATGGTAATTACTTCACAAATGGCGAGCAGTCCAGTTGAGGTTAATGGGGTCTTTTATTTAGATACCGATTTGGTGATAATCCTTGATTACTATGACTATAAAATTGTCTTTAATGGAACCTTAAATCAATTATCCTTGTTGGCTCCTAGCAAATTAGGTTACACCTTCAATGGTTGGTTTACTGATGGTGCTCGCACTGTAAGTGTTGTTTGGAGTAGTCTGGACTTAGATGCTTTAAAAGATGACAACACAGTGACTTTCTATGCAAAATTCACGGCTAATACTTATACGATTACCTTTAATGTCGATGATCCGGATAGTGGTGATGGTCTTACTCCACCAAGCGCTCCTAGTGTTTTAAGTGCTACATATGATGTGGGCGTTGCTTTAACTACTTACGCTGGTTCTCATGGGGCTTGGTTCTTCAAAGGTTGGGATACTGATATTAGTGCTGATAGCGTCATCTATACTGATGGGCAATTTGTTTTAAATTTAGCAACTGGTGGTAATGTTAATCTTTATGCGGTCTTTAGTGATGAATCTTCGGTAGTCTTTAATGTTTCCTATGCTACTGGTTCGACTAGTGAAATGGGTTTAATTAATATTACCCACGTTAACGGAACCATCGTTCCTAGTTCTAATTTAACCTCGGTCGATTTAGGAACCCTAGGTGGTGAAGTAAAATTAAATGCTACAACATTTTTAGGTTATAATTTTGATGGCTGGTATTTAGATAATTCGGCGACAACTGCTGTTCCTACGGCGGTAGCTGGTGTTCATACCATTACTAGTAGCGTAACTTATTATGCGAAATATAGTGCCAAGGCAATTACAACTATTAATCTTTATTACAATGGAATCTTAGTTCAACCTATTACGATCCTCGAAGGTCATACTCAAAGTTTACCAAATATTGAGGTAGTTGGTACGCAAACAACTACTACTTGGTATCTTGATGTCAATAATAACCAAATTTATGATAGTGGAGATACTCTAGTTAGCCCACAATCGATCACTGGTGGATCAACCGCTGCTACTATTAATTTAGTGGCCCAAGTGGTAGAACAAGCTGAGTTTATCTTTAATATTAGCGAAATACCTGCTGAGTGGCGAGATACCCTATCCTTTGGTGATGGTCCCGATGAAGGTATCTATGTTAATTATAAAGTTGGGGCTTCAACTTACAATAAACGAGAATTAACCCAAATTGGTTCGACTGGTATTTATCATTTTTATATTCCAGTAGCTGAAAGAGCGGAAGTAGAGGGCTATGAGTTTATTTTCTGGCAGGATTCTAATACCAATGGCGTGGTGGATGCTGGCGAGTTAAAACTATCCAATTGGATTACTTCTAGTGTGGCTGAAGGTGAAGATGTTCAACTTCATTTCGTTAATTATTGGATCGATTCCAAGTGGCAGGCAACGAAGGATTTAAGTAGCGTTAAGACTTTAAGTTTTAATGCTAATCAAATTGCTGGTTGGGGTGCAACTAATTTACGAATCATTGTTCACCATGGTGGGGCTGATTATACCATCACTCTAGCATCAGGATCAATTAGTAATCAAGTATACACTTTCTCTTTTGTCGAAGAATTAGGCGTTACCGGTGTTGAATTATGGTTTAGCCAAGACAGCGGCCATAAGGGCTCAATGTTAATTACCTGGGCGAATATTTCGACAGTTACCTTACTTGGCACTTATAATGGCGAGTATTTGGGTAGTACCTATGTTAACGGTTGGTATGATGATGGAACTAATTCCCACTTCGCCGTTGATGAAGTAGTAAATCCTAGTTAGTAAATAATTAAAATTTAGAGATATCCCCGCTCCTTAGATGGCAGCGGGGATATCTAGTCTTTGATTCTTACTTTAGCTTATTTAAAAAAACAAGTCAAAATAAGAATCAAATAGTTTTTATGAAATTAATGACAAAAACTTTTAATTTAAGTTTTAATCTCTTAAATTAGATCTTTTGGAGGGAGATTATGAAAATATTTGTTTATGGGACACTCAAGCGAAATGGCTCCAATAATGAGGTTTTACAAAAAAGTAATGCGCGATATTTGGGAGATTGCTTAGTTAACAATTTTGCTTGTGTGGATACCCCTTTATTTCCTTTTTTAGTTAAGAAAAAACATCATCATATTTTGGGTGAAGTTTTTGAGTTAGATGATAAATATTTGAGCCTGTTAGATGAAGCGGAAGGTTATCCACAAAGACATAATCGAACGACCATTGAAACAGTCTATGGACGGGCTTTCATCTATTATTTAAAAAAAGAAGATCATCAAATAAGCCATAAATGTGGTTATGTTGAATCTTGGCTGGAATAAGTCTTTTTAGCGATTTATTAATTATTTGATATAATTATTATTGCTGGAAGACAGCCTTGTCTAGTTGATTGCTAGACCGTTAGTCCATAAGGAGGAAGAATTATGAAAAAGTATGAAGTTGGCTACATTTTAAAGCCAAACCTAAGTGATGAACAAGTTAGTAAAATTACCAACACTTTTTATACCATTTTTGCTAATAACTCTTCAAACGTTATCAGTTCGAAAGAAGTCGGACTTAAAGACCTTGCCTATGAAATTCAACATTTTAGCAAGGGTTATTACGTTTGGTTAGTAGTTGAAGCCACAAGTGAAGCAATTAAAGAGTTTAATCGTGTGGTGGTAATTACGGAAGATGTTATTCGCTTTATTGTTATTGATGAGGAAAAATAATGATCAATAAAGTTATTTTAGTTGGCAGAATTACCAGAGATCCCGAGGTAAAAGTGACTACTAATGGCATTAATTATGTTCTATTTACCCTCGCAATTAATCGACGTTTTAAATCAAATTCTGGTGAAAGAGAAGCTGATTTCATTAATTGCACAGCTTGGTCCCAAAGCGCAGATTTTATGGGAAAATATATTAAAAAAGGGGCTTTATTAGGAGTGGATGGAGCTTTGCAATCGCGAAGAGTTGATGATAATGGACAACCACGAACAATTATTGATGTTCGAGTTGAAAATGTGACCATTATTGACAATAATCAAGGTCCAAAACCAGAAGCAAAGTCGGAATCAGAAAAGATTTATGAGGAAGCCCAAAAGAACGTCGGTAACGATGATTTAGGTTTTTAAAGGAGAATATTATGGAAAGAGAAAAAAATAAAAAAAGTACCAGCCAAACCCCAAGGGGCAATGCTAAATTCATTCGTAAGAAAAAAGAATGTTATTTTACGAAAAATAAAGTTACCCACATCGATTATAAAGATGTCGAACTATTGAAGAGATTTATTACCGAAAGAGGTAAAATTACTCCTCGAAGAATTACTGGGACTTCAGCTTACTGGCAAAGACAATTGGCAATCGCTATTAAAAGAGCACGTCATATGGCCCTGCTACCATTTGTTAAAGAATAATTGATAAATTAAAAAGCTACTTTAAGTAGCTTTTTTTATTACTTTTCGAAGATATAAAAAAGCCCTTAAAAATTTTAAGGGCTTTTTTGGTTGAATAGTAAGAATAATTTTAAATCACCAAGGTAATTTTAGGCTGCTGGAGTAACTTTTACTTCAAAATAACTACCAGTGGAATTAATATTATAAACAAGATGGAAAGTAATAACATAGCCACCTTCCGTAATACTATAGGTAACATTATTACCAGAGCCAGTACTTACAGTAAATCCGTAAGCTACGAGGTCAGCGATTAACTGAGCACTGAGAGTTGTAAATGGATCATAATAATCGTATC
>JAITXJ010000015.1 GCA_031284745.1 Acholeplasmatales bacterium
GTAATCAAATGGAATTGGCCGAAATCTTAAAAACCAAATTAAGCACTTTCTTTGCGGGAATTGGTATTAAGATTACGGATTTTAATTTAGAAAACTTTAGTTTACCAGAAAACGTTACTAAAGCCTTAGATGATTCTAGTGCTTTAGGCTTTAGAAGAAGAAATTTAGATATTGAATTACAATTAGCTCAGGCGGACGCCATGAAAGCGGCTGCTGGTAATCCCGGAATGGGGGGAGCAGGGATGAGTTTAGGGGTTGGTTTAGCTTTTGGCCAACAAGTTGTCAGCGGTATTAAACCGGTGGCCCCCGCTAGTACAGTAGCTCCTACTGCAACGATTCGATGTCCAAAATGTAATGCTAGTATCCCGGTTAATTCAAAGTTCTGTCCGGAATGTGGCGAAAAGATCACCGCTTCTGGTAAGAAGTTCTGTCCAGAATGTGGAACCGAAAATCCTGCGGAAGCAAAATTTTGTAAAGATTGTGGACATAAATTCTAATGACCGAAGAAACCATTGTTGAAATAAACAAGAAATGTCAAGGCTGTGGTGGGAATTTAACCTTTAATCCGACCACTGGTTCATTAGTTTGTGTCCAATGTGGAAACGAATTTGACATCGAAAAAGAAGTTATCGCGGAAACCGATATATCTTTTTTGGAGAGAGATTTAACCAATTGGAAAGGTCAAACTGCGACTTATCATTGTGAATCTTGTGGAGCAACCGAAATAATTTCCAAAAATCAATTATCGCACGAATGTAGTTTTTGTGGCTCGCCGAAGGTGAGTACGGTAGCGGATAGTACCGTTAAAAAGCCTCAAGCCGTTCAACCATTTAAAGTGAATAAAGATAATGCTTTACAAAAAGCTTGGGAATGGGCAAAAAAAAGTTTTTGGTCCCCTAAATCCTTTAAAAATAGTATCACCACTAAATTTTTAAATGGAATTTATTATCCAGCCTTCACCTTTGATAATGAGACTGAGACTTACTATAAGGCCACTTTAGGAAGAACGGAAACTTATCGTGATTCTCAGGGTAATATGCATACGAGAACCGTCTACTTTAATGTAAGTGGGGTTCATCATCAAAAGTTTGATGATTTGACGATTCAAGCCTCGGATTTTATTCAACAGAAATTAATTGATAAGCTTTTGCCTTTTGATACTAATAACGCCAATGTCTATAACGATGATTTCTTATTTGGATTTAGTGCTTCTCAATATACGAAAGACGGTGTAACTTGTCATAAAGAAGCTCAAGTAAAAATGGAGGCCATTATTAAGGCTAATATTTTAAAAAGGTATACTTATTCATCGGTTGCTAAGTATTATCAACAAGTTCGTTATTATAATCAAACTTTTAAATATTTGTTACTGCCAATTTGGGTGGGACACTACTACTTTAAGGAAAAAAATTTTAATTATTACATTAATGGAGTTAATGGTAAAATAGCTGGTAATCGACCTGTAAGTGGATTAAAAGTTACAATCGCCATTTTGATTGGTCTATTAGTGATTGCGGCAGCGATAGTAATTTACTATCTTGTATCGCAATAAAGGAGAAAGATGTTAATATTATTAAATGATACACAAACAAAATTATTAATTGGCGTCATAATTGCCGTTGCTGCCCTCTTGGTTTTAATTACGCTGACAATTATTATTAAAACCAAAAAAAGCAAAAAGAGTGTTATCGTCAAAGATAATGTCCGTTATACGAATGAAGCTTCCCTAAAAGGTAAGGCTCAGTCGGTTACTTTCAATGTTGGAGATTTTTTAGTAAAAGTGGGAACACGTTACACTTCAACTAAAAAGGGTCCTCTTTTACCAGGTAAATATGTGGTAAAGACTGGCGACTCTAATCAAAAGAGTTTTTATTTAAGAATCAATGGTTTAAATCGAAATTTTAACGATAATAGTGAATTGGTATTAGCCGAAAATGATGTTTTAGAAGCGGTTAATTGTAATGTAGTCTTAAGATAGGAGAAAGAAGATGAGCAAGAAATTTTTAGGTGGATTTATTGTATTAGTGGTGGCTTTAGCCAGTGTAGTTTTGTGGATCTTAAATCTTTTAGCAGTTAATGGTTTTGCTTGGTTTAATACTAGTGTGGCCTTAGGTATTATCGCGACTGCTTTAGGTTTGGTTTTAACTTTCCAATCATTTAAAAAAGATTTGGGAACTTTAAAAAAGATTAGAGCTTTTATGGGAATTGTTATTTTAGCTTTAGGAGTAGTTTTATTGATTTTAGGCTTTGCCTTAGTAGATGAAGAAACTCTGCAAAAAATTATTATTCCGATTATTGTTGGCGTGGTTGTCTTGGGTATTTTAATTGGCTATTTAGTGACCGGTGGTAAGAAATGGGATGCCGGTGATAATGAAAAAGTTGGTTATAAAACTTACGCTCAAAGAAAAGCCGAAGAAGAAAAACAAGAAAAAAATAATGAAAAATAAAGAAAAACTTCTTAATGAACTAGCGAAATTAGCGGTGGTTGTGGGAGCAAATGTTCAAAAAAAACAACGAGTCGTAATTAGGACGAGCATTGATTGTGCTCCACTTGTTCATAAAATTACCGCCCAAGCCTATAAGGTAGGAGCAAAAAGCGTTCATGTGGTCTATAACGATCCGCAGATGAGCGCCCTTCATTTAAAATATAAGACGATTGAAGAACTGAAGTCAATGCCACAACATATTATTGATGAATATAAATATTATTTGGCGGAAGGGGCTTGTTTTATTTCAATTGTTTCACCAATTCCTGATCTTTTAGATTCAGTTAAAGTTGATAGACTAAATGCCGCCAATTATGCTAATTATACCAATTTGGGTTTCTTTTCGCAGTTTTTAAGTGCTTCGAAAACCCAGTGGACGATTGTCGCTTATCCCAATGATGCTTGGGCAAAAAAAGTTTTTCCCAATTTACATAAAAAGGCTGCTTGGGAGGCTCTTCTTGCGGCTATCTTACAAACTTCGCGAGTGGAACTTGGCCAAAGTTTGCTTAATTGGCAGCGTCATAATGAAGCTCTGTTAAATCATAATAAGATTTTAAATTCCTATAATTTTCAAAGTTTAAAATTCGTGAATGCTCAGGGTACTAATTTAGAGGTTGGCCTCGTGAAAAATCATATTTGGAGTGGTGGGGGAGAATATACCACTCAAGGGGTTTATTTTAATCCAAATATTCCGACCGAAGAAAACTTTACGATGCCCGATAAGTTTCATATTAATGGAAAAGTTTATGCGACTTTGCCGCTTGATTATCAGGGAAAACTCATTGAAGGTTTCTATTTAGAATTTTTAGATGGTAAAATAATTAATTTTCATGCGGAAAAAAATGAAGAAATTCTGCGAGATTTGATCAACACCGATGAGGGATCACATTCCCTGGGTGAAGTGGCCCTAGTTTCGCATAATTCACCGATATCTCGTTTAGGTATTTTATTTTATAATACTTTGTTTGACGAAAATGCTAGTTGTCATTTGGCAATTGGACGAGCTTATCCGATGAATATCCTAGGCGGTACAAAGGCGAGTCTGGAAGAACTCAGTAAAGTTGCTAATATATCCAAAGTACATGTTGATTTTATGTTTGGTTCCCATGATATGAGTTGTATTGGCACTACCCCAGATGGTCAGAAAGTTCAGATTTTGGTTAATGGGAATTTTGTAATTTAGATAATTAAGGTGATTAGATGAATATAGTTTATGGCGCCCTCGCCGGAGCTTTAATCGGTTTAGTGGCATATTTTATTGCTGAACTTGTAACCAAAAAATATTTGACTAAAAAGTTATTTTTATTAAAGGAAGAAATTAAAAAAATCGATCAGTTAATTTGGAAGATTTTTGTTAATTATCAAATGATATTAAAAGAATTACAACTTAAAGCCAAAGAAGAGTTTTTAATACAATCTTTAGAAAATATTCTTGATTTCGATTTTAATTCGAAAGTTCAACTCGTAACCTGGATGATTAAACAAAAAAAAGAATTATTAGAAGTTGCAAGCCTTCAATCTTTAGCAGAGTATCAAAATGGCCTGTTAACTATTTTCAAACAAGATTTAGATAAAGTAGTCAATAACTTTCTTCAATACAACAAGATTGCTCTTAACTATAACCAAAAGATTAGATCTCATCCTTATAGCATCTGCGTGCGGAACAAAACCTTTCATAATGCCGAAATTTTTGTTTTAAATGAATTGGCTGTTAAGTAATTTTAATTAAACCGCGACTTGTGAGTTCCCAAATTTTGCTAAAACAAGCTTCTAAGAAAGATCGATCGTGACTAACTGCCACGATGCAACCTTTAAAAGATTGAATTAAATTTTGGATTTTTTCTTGGTTAATTGGACTAATATTGCGGGTAACTTCATCTAAAATTAAGATTTCCGGATCTAAGGCTGTCATTAAAAATAGTAATAACTTTAATTTCATTCCTTCGCTTAGGTTTTTAATATCATCATCCCACTAGGATTGACTAAAACCCATATTTCCCAATATGCTTTTAATTTTGTAAGCGGGATATTTACTTTGTACCTCTAGACAATAATCGATTAAATTACAATCACAATCTAAAATTCGTTGATATATTTTGGTAAATAGAAGATTTTTTTATTTTTTTCTTTTAAACTTTTTACGAGGTAATCCAAGAGCGTGGTTTTACCACCACCGTTTTCCCCAATGATCGCCAAGTGGGTATTAGTTTTTAAACTAAAATCATTTATCATAATTGATTTTGCGTTAGGTAGAAGTAA
>JAITXJ010000039.1 GCA_031284745.1 Acholeplasmatales bacterium
TTCTACTTAAGGTGATCGCTGCTACCCAAGCCTGTTTTTGGGTATGGTTCATATTAGCATAAAAGGTTATCGAACCATTTAAATAATTACCCATGAGAATCAAGCCCGAGAAAGAAGCAGGATTACCATTGCCATCAAATAAAACGAAGGCGCCATCATTACCTAAGGCGATGATATATTCATCAGAACCACTATAAGTTCTCAATAAATTAGCCAGGGTAAATAAAGCCACATTACTAGGGCTAACGGGATCAGAATCAATTAATAATTGACCATCGACCTGGTATTTACCATGAGCCATCCCGGTAGGATTAGAGGTGGTATCGGAATAATCACAATTATAAAGATAATCTAATTTAAATAATTTAGTCGGAAGTTCTTGCCCACCGGAGATATAAGTCGAATCCTTTAAAATGCGAGCATTGATGAAACTCGAAAAATTATTGTCAATCTTTTCCATTAAAGGAATTAAGATAGTCTGCGCCGCCGCCCCAATCACCCCGACGCGAAAATATGGGGAGTTTTTGGAAAGACTAGAGGTGCTATGAGTGGAGGTATAGTCATCTAAACTAACCGTTGGTAAATAACTGCTAACACCAGCCACCCCTTCATCACTATAGTCATCAAAGATCGTCGCAATCGTTGGTCCCCCACAATTCGTAAATTCGCTATGTTCAATACGCACGCGACAAGCATCTAAATAAACACTATAAGCATAAGTATTATTGACTTTAACATCATTAAAGTAGGTAAAAGCTTGGGTATCTTGCAGGTAAGATTCATTCCAAAATTGAAAGCCACTGAGCATGGAATTAACCGAAACCCGACTTACGCGACTCTCACGAGCAATACCTAAAGATATTCCAGTGGTCGAGCCTAAATAGTTCATGATTTGTTCTTCAGATTCTTCTTCCGAACTAGCTCCCACGCCACCAAAGAGAATAAAATTCTTTAAGATTAATTCATCTTGTAAGATTTTAAAATCTTCGTTCGCCCAAGGACTAACATCCGAAGTAAAAGAAAATATCGTATTTAAACCGGTCGTTTGATTAACCTTACTTGGTCGTAAATCGACGGTATCGATTTTAAAGTAATTACCACTAAGCGTAAAATCTCGATTAGCTTCTTCAATAAAAGCTGGATTATAAGTTGGACTTTGGATGCGATGAAAAATAGCTACCCGATCCCAGATATACTGACCAGCATCTTCACCGGTTAATAAATTATTCGTAAAGCCACTTGGTAAAACGTTATATGGTTCATTAGCATTCGGATGAGTATCTCTAATGACGATATCGTTATGTAGGAAGATACCTAGAATTTCGCTCGTGTTGGTTAAATTAGCTTGTTCTAGAGTTTGTTGGGTATTATAAAGAGTACGATAGTCACCCCACAAATGTGCTAAATCATATTGTTTGCTAGCAGGAGAATGAGATTCACCTTCCACATTATTGATGAGTTGTAAATCTCTTAAATCATAAGCATTCCAGCCTTTTTTCACCAATACTTCATGAGTTAAAACTTTAGAACCTAAGTTACCTAAAAAAGAAACCCCAGCGATTTCATTAGCATATTCCAAATTTGGACGTAGTTCAATCTTAAAACGATAATCAATAGCTCCATCCGCAAAATTAATATGTCCTCGCTCGTAATCAATTTCTTTATCTAAAAAAGTTGAACCTAAACTATGTTGTTCAATATCTACCCAACCATTATCAAAAACATAAATTGTAATATTGATCGCAAAGCGGGAAATCACATAAGGGGTACTAGAAGGATTACTACGTAGACGAATAATGGGGAAAATAATGTAATCATTATCCGTACCTACTTCATAGAGATCATAACTGATTTCACTTTCATCGGCTAAAAGATACATCCCTTCTAATTGCTTTTGTTGATACTTAGCTAAAGAGGTCGGAAGATCAAAGTTCGTCACAATATGACCAGTAGTATCCCTTTGGGTAATATAAAAGGTGATATCACAATATTGTTGAGAAACCGAATTTTTATAGCCAATACGGATTAAACATTCTCCTAAAATTGAGGTATCAATACTACCAATAATAAAATTACTTTTGGTAGAATTACTATAAACAACTTCTTTAAGTTTATCGTCCTCATACAAAACCTTAATGGTTAGACCATTAAAATCAATTTCCGAAGCCGGAGTGGCCTCGATAATAAAGGTCCGATAATTGGTTGGTTTATAAGAAATACTTTTTATCGCAATTTCTCGACAAGCAACCAAAACGACGGCTAAAGAAAAGCCGACTAACAACAACATCACTAAATTAAATACTTTTTTCATTTTCACACTCCATAATATAAATCATATTGCCAACTAGGCCAAACAATGATATCCACCTTGCAGCTAGCAGCACCATCCTTACTCGTAATAGTAATTATATCAGAATCTTCAATATCATCAATAATTACCTTAAAACCCCCCGAAATACTTTTATCGATTTCCATTCCGGTTTCACTTCGCACATCAATTTTAATCTTATTATTAGTAGGAATAGCTCCACTAATTGTTCTTAAAATATAACCAATATCGACAATATATATTTGGTCATCTTCAAATCGAACGTCAATACGATAATATTCTGGGGAATCTTCATGGACAACATAATCACCAAAACTAAAAATTTCAATTTTGGAAACATAGGTGATTGGGTTGCTGCGATAGATTTTCGTCCCAAAATAACTCACGAGAATCACTGAGGCGATAAAAATTAAAGCAATAATAAAAGGAATAATTTTCTTCATTGTTCATCTCCACTTAAATAAAAATAAGATTTTAATCGAACTAAAGATAAGGCCACCCGAGAAACTAGTAATAAGGCCGAAAGACCCAAAATCTTTAAATAAGCATAATCGCTTTTAGCGGCGTAATCCTCTTTTAAAAAGATAAAAATGGCGAAAGAAAAAATTCCCGAAATTAATAAAACATGCAAGAAACTATAAAGAATCTTAGGATCATTACCGATGGCCTCTCCTTGGTGATAAAGATCAAACTTCGGTTTTAAAAGATCCAGATCCAAAGAAAGCAAAAGATGAGCGATTAAAATAAAGAAAAAGCTAAAGAAAAGAATACTTAATTGGCCACTAGTAAAGGTTTTAAAAGTTGATAGCAGGATTATGGTGGCTAGTAAGGATAAGAAGGATAGAAAAGCATTAAAGGATAATTTTGCTAAAATGATCATTCTTAAATCTTGAGGGGTAGTCTGTAATAGTGGGAAGGCTTTTCCTTCACTAGAAATAACCGTGGCGGCATGGGTATTGGAGCTCAACAATAAAACTAAAATGATCAAGACACTAGCGACGACCGATAATTGATAGCCTAAAACTGACATATCAATATTACCTAAAGTTTTATTGAGCAACAAAACCATGAACGGCAAAATAAACACATATATCGTCTCGCCAAATAGTCTTTTGGGTGAACGAATTCTTTCCTTGAGTTCTTTTTTAATCGTCGAAAGATAAGGACCGTTCGTTAAAAGTTGATTTTTCGGCTTGTGAGATTCTTTCTTGTATTCTAATTCTTTGGTACATAAATGTAAATAGAGTGATCTGGAACTAAACCAAGAAGAAACCCCTAAGACACCAATACTACCAAACAAAACCAAGATTGTATAGAAGGAATTTAGGGTGAAGAGGGCATGGTGAATTCCTCGCATTTGACCAACCAAAAGATGAGTCAAAAGATTAGTTAATATGGTAAACTTACTAATATTTTTTAAAAGATTTTGAAAGCCCATATAATAGACAAAAAAATTATTTAAAATATTCATATCATCAGGAATCGCAAAAATTAAAGCAAATAAAATATAAACAATCAAACCCATGATTAAAGCAAAAACACCAATTAGTAAAAAGGGATGACTACGAAAGAATTTTGCAATAAATAAGGCCGGAATCGACAAAAGGGCACTTAAAACAGAAATAGCCATAATGATTAAAAAAGAACCAAAGATGACTAATAAATAATAAGGAAAAAGGAATTTACACATAATTCCATAAGCAATAAAGGCGGGAATCATCAATCTTAAAGACTTCAGCATTTCCAAAATTAAAGTAGAAATTAATTTAGCTGTAAAAATAACATTGCCCGCCACTGGTAGGGGTAATAAAATTTTACTATCTGTACTAAAATAAAGATTCTTCACTAATCTAATGATCGTGGTTAAAAAGAGAATTACAACCAAAATAGCCATAATGACATACATGATTTCCACATTAATTCGTAGTTCATTAAATAAGGAAAAAAACTTTCCTAAATAAAAGACCGCAAAAAAGACCAAAGTAATAACGATAAAAGAGACCAAATTGAGGATGAGACTTACAATAAAGGATTTGCGAGTTTTGGCTTTATTGGAAGTCGAACGATACTCAATCAAAAATAAAGAAATCAGCGTCAAAAGCTTATATAAAGTTTTATTTTTAATGAAACTAAAACGAGGTTTAACTTCTTTGGTCATTTTTATTGAAAGATTTCCGACATTTTTATTTTCTGACCAACTTTATTGATATAATACTCTTCAAGATTAATACCTTGGAGAGTTAAATCCTTGATAAAGACATCATCAATGATTTGGCCATTTTTAATAATAGCAATTCGATCACATATTTTTTCGACAATATCAATAATATGCGAAGAGAAAAAGACAATATTTCCATCTTTCACATACTGTTGCATGACTTGTTTAACTTGGTAAACACTATTGGGGTCCAGACCCACGAGTGGTTCATCGAGAATCCAAACTTTTGGTTTATGAATTAAAGCCACGATGATGGAAATTTTTTGTTTCATTCCGTGAGAGTAAGTACGAATCAAACTATCATAACTTTGTTCTAGTTCAAAAATATTCAATAAATAATTAACCCTCGAAGCTCTTTGATCAGCGGGTACTAAGTAAAGATCCGCAAAATAATTAACATACTCTCGACCAGTTAATTTTTCATAAAGGGCATAATTATCCGGAACAAAGCCCATATTTGATTTAGCTTCGATGGGTTTTTTATCAATATCAAAACCACATATCTCAATAGAGCCACTACTAACTGGTTGAATTCCCACCATCGATTTAATTAAAGTCGATTTACCCGATCCATTGGGTCCTAAGATTCCGAAGACTTGACCTGGATAAATTGTTAAATTAATATCTTTCGTCGCATAATCCTTTGAGGTAGCATATTTTTTGGAAAAATTAGTTATTTTAATCATTTGATCTCCTTTAGTGTTTTTGTTGAAGCTTTTTTTCCAGCGAACTCGCTGAGGGATAGTGGATATTTTTGGCAGATGGCCGATAAATCTTAGACTTCTTTTTAAAGTATAGAAAGTATCAAAGGTTAATTCAAACAGATAATACATCCCAAAGGCCAAGGCCGTAAAAACTAAGTAAAAAAGTAAAATATAATAGTATCTAAAATCTAAGCGTAAAGAACCTAGGTTAATAATAAAACTGAATTTGCGAATATTCACGGCCCAAACTCCTAGATAATCAGCGATATAATCCGAATTAACATAGAAGAAACTAACGCTACCACTATAACCGGGGATGGTCGCTACTTTAATAGCGGTAAAGAGGGAATTGACAATGACAATAAATACAAAGTAGATACTAAAGCCAATTATAGCATGAAGAAAATCTTTAAATCTTGGACGCGCAAAGACTCCGGTTGCTACCCCAAGCAAGGGCATTATTAAAGAACCCATATGATTCTGCCAGAAAGCAATACGAAAATAATCTAAAAGGTATTTCGCCGTCCCCCCTTCGGTAGGAATAAACATCGCAAAAAAGGTACCTAATACATTAATGTAAAGGGTAAAATAAAAAAGTTTTTTCCACTTAAAGATATAACATAGGGGCATAAAAAACATCGCCGTATGACAAAGGTGTAAAGGAAGATTGTCCATTGGACTGGCAATCATCGAAGAGATATTGCGAAAAGGAACAAAAACAACCATCATGGAGACCGCCATCATCTGCAAAATTAAAAATTTAGTCTCCTTGGTTTGTTTACGAGATAAAAACCAAATTAAGAAAAAAGCCATAAAAGCAAAGTAAATATAAAATCGATGGACGAAGCCTAAATCTTCTTTATAGATAAAGTCGGTTTCACTGAAAAGAATTTTTGGTAAACGAAAAGCAATGTTAGCAATTAAAATACCAATTAAGGAAAAAATAAAATTATAGATATCTTGTTTTGAAAAAGCCCAGTCGCGATCATGAATGATTTTTTTCAAAACCACTACTAAAGAATAAGTAAATAGCAAACTTACTTGGATGACCAGAGCTAGGATTGCTATATTAAATTCTACGAGACCGCTACGATCATAAGCATAAATAGTTTTTGGTAATAAGACAAGAGCGATTAAACTAAGCGGTAAAATAAAGTAGGTAATTATATTTTTTAAGGTTTTGCTGTGGGGATAAAAAATATAAAACCAAATTACGATGGTGCTAGCGGAAACTCCCCAACCAATAAGGGCGATGAAATGATTTAATTGGCGATTAAGAAAATTACCACCTGAGCCACCGGAAACCAAATCAAAATCATTGCCTTGGTAAAGGGTGGAAAAAATATAAGCCAGAACTAAAATCACGAAAATGGTTAAATTTAATGCTTTAATGAGTCGAGAATTAAGGTTATTTTTAAATTGAAAGATCACATAACAGATAATTCCAAGTGACAAAATAATAATTGGAATTATTAAATATAAGACACTTATATTTGCCAAACCGAGCCTCTAGTGTTTGTAAAAATGATAACAAACAATTATATTATACCAAATATAGATCGGAAGAGCG
>JAITXJ010000004.1 GCA_031284745.1 Acholeplasmatales bacterium
AAGCCAAAATTGTCGAGGTTCAAGCTCTTCGTGAGGGCATCAATGCGGAAGCGATTTGTGAATATCAAAAAAAGATTCTTTTTGTTCCTAATATGCTTAAGGATGAACAAGCCAAAGTGGAAATTGTCCAAGAAAACGACAAATATGCTTATGGCCGGGTTTTAACTATTACCAAAGCCTCTAATTTGCGAATTTCTCCCAAGTGTCCTTACTATTATAATTGTGGAGTTTGTACAATCGGTCATACCACTATCGAAAATGAGGCAACCATTAAAAATGAAATCCTCAAAGAAGCCTTTCACAAATATGCTTTTCCTTTAAAGAGATTAGAACCAATTAACCAATCTTTAAATGAATATCACTATCGCAATAAGGTAGTTTTACCAATCAGATTTATTGATAATAAGAATTATTTTGGCTTACTTAAACCAAGAACCAATCATTTTCATCAAATAGATACCTGCATCATCCAAGATGAAACGATCAATGAAACTCTTTCAATCATCATCAAAGCTCTGGATGACTTTCATATTAATGGGCTAAATATTAAACAAAATGAAGGCATTGTTTCTTTCGTGGTAGTGCGCTGTGCCTATTTTACTAGACAAACTCAAGTAACCTTTATTTTAGTTAAAGATTGTGATTTAGCTCCCATTGTTAACCGCTTAAAGGCTCAATGCAAATCTTTAGTTTCCATTTCGAAAGTTATCAATACAAAAACTGACTCAAAAATGTTGTTTAATGAAAGTGAGACCTTAGTTTATGGGGAGCCCTACATCACCGAAATTTTAGATAATTATAATTTTCGCTTATTTCCTAGTTCCTTCTTTCAATTAAATACACCGGTAGCTTTAAATATTTATAATAAAATAGTACAAATTGTCCAGCCTTTAAAAGCCAAAATCGCCATTGATGCCTATAGTGGAGTCGGAACTATTGGTATTTTCTTAGCCAAAGTGGTCGATAAAATCTATTCGATCGACAGTGAACAAGCTAACTTTTTAGCAAATAAAAAAAATCTGCTGATCAATGATATAAAAAATATTAAGTTAATTAATAAAGATTTTCTTTTAGGATATAAAGAGGTTAAACAAGAAGCGATTGATTTAATCGTTCTCGACCCTCCCCGCACGGGCTTAGGCTTAGAGGTAGCCACCTTGTTATTAGAAAGCAAAATTCCCTACTTAATTTACCTGTCTTGTAATCCTGCCACCCTTGCAAAAGATTTAAAAATCTTAAATAAATTCTATGAATTAACCAACATTTCAACCTTTAATATGTTTCCACATACTCCGCATATCGAAACTCTTTGTCTCTTAAAAAGGGTCAATTCTTTTACCAAATAAAATAAAATAAATTTCTGAAACTAATCTGGCGCTCACTTTAGAATTTTTTGGATGATTAAAAGATGGTTTTTATTCTATAAATCTCTTTTTATGGTAAAATTATAATAGATGTAATCGTTTACATTAAAGGGATGTAGTATGAAAAAATGGTTGATAATCTTGATATTAACAGTGATGGGCCTCAGCTTTGGCATTACGAGTTCCCTCCAGGCGAACACGAATCGAAAAATGTATTTTCATTATTATCGTTTTGATCAAAATTATCAGGACATTAATATTCATACCTGGTGGGAAAATTCGACTAGTAGTGTCAATTTCTCCGTCGAAAACCCCTTAGATTTTCTGATTGGTGGTCAAGACTGGAGCTTTGGTGGGGTAGTTAGCAGTATCAATGTGGGAGATTACTTTGGAAATGTCGGTTTTATTTTAAATCGTCAAACTACCAAAGAATTTGATTCAACCAAGGATCGTTTTTGTGATACCAAGTGGGTCCAAAAGGATGCTAATGATAATTATCACGTTTATCTCGTTGGTGGGGAAGAAAAATTCGGGATTTCTTTAGAAGATAAAAATAACAACCTTCCCGATAAAAGAATTTTAGGAGATGCTACACTTACCAAGGGCGAGGATTATCAGGAAAATCTTCACGAAATACAAGCTATTAATACTATCAGATTGCATTTTAATTATTCGACCAATTATCAAATTGAAGTTAAAGATTCCCTTGATCACCTTTTAAAGAGCGTGTCTGGTTCGGCTAGTGATTTAATAATTAATTTTCCGACTTACGCTTTTGATTTAGAAAAAATATATTTTCTCAACATTATCTATCCTAATCTTCAAAAAAATGAAAAGCGGCAGATATCCTTAATTGACCTCTATGATACTTATGAATTTAACCAAACTTTTAATTACCAAGGAAAACTTGGCTATTATCCTGAAGGAAATAACGTTGTTTTTCACTTATGGGCTCCTAATACTCTGGAAGTTAAACTATTTTTGTACCAAGATGATGCTAATCAATCTCAGATCAAAACCATTCATAATTTAAATTATCTCGGTGGAGGACTATGGGAAATCAAATTAAATTCTCTGCTCGCTTTTGATAAATATTATACTTATCAAATAATTCGTAGTTTCGAGGCCCCTAAAGAATTAGTTGATCCTTACACCTTTAGCGCGGGGATTAATGGCTTACGCGGTTATGTGGTGAATTTTATGGCGATTAATAACTCCGAACTTAATTGGGCCAGTGTTCAAAGACCACAAACCATCAATAATTGGGCCGATTATAGTGTCTATGAACTTCACGTACGTGATTTAACTAGTAGTGATACTTGGGAAGGCCCAAATGAATATCGAGCTAAATTTAAAGGCTTAAGTGTCGCAGGAACTACTTATACGCAAAATGGAACGACTGTTACCACTGGCCTTGATCACATAAAAGAATTGGGGGTTAATGCCATCCAATTACTTCCTATCTTTGATAATGCGATTATCGATGAAACAAGATTAAATGATCCTACTTATAATAGTTTCAATTGGGGTTACATGCCACTGAATTTTAATTCCTTAGAAGGCTCCTATGCGACCGAGCAAGATGGCTTAACCAAGGTTATCGAATTTAAAGAGACGATGAAGGATTTAGGCAATGAAGGTTTAAGAGTAATCATGGATGTCGTCTATAACCATACTGGTTACACTTATAATTCTAATTTTTATCAAATATTACCAGGATATTACCATCGTCACGATGAGAATGGACTTTTCTATAATGGCAGTGGTTGTTTAAATGAAACAGCTTCTGACCGACCAATGATGCGCAAATTCATCAAAGATTCTTTATATTTTTATGCTACTGAATATAATCTATCCGGCTTCCGCTTTGATTTAATGGGTTTACATGATGTGCAAACAATGAATGAAATTCAAGAAATGTTAGCCCAGGTAGATCCAACTATCGTTATCTATGGCGAACCTTGGCATGGTGGTAATGATGGAGCAAATAATATTATCAATGGTCGTAACCCCGCCTCCGGTATTGCTAATCCTCATTATAAAGCCTTTGATGCCAGTAATTTATCGACTTATCCGGCTAATTATAATCATCTCGATGTTCTCAAAGTCGGTTCTTTTAATGATACAACCCGTGATGCCTTAAAGGGTAATCCTGATGGTACTAGTATGGGTTGGATCAATGGGAACGCTACTGATTTAAATAAAAATAAAATTCTTTATGGGATCAATGGTGCTACCGAAGTTTTAGGTCTGGGGGAAAGTAAACCCCAACCTTCTAGTATCCCCCACAATCCCAATCTGATTGTCAATTATGTCTCGGCTCATGATAATTTTACCCTAAGAGATAAAATTTGGCGAACTTGGCTGGCGAATAATGGGACGCCACCTTCCGCTCAGCAATTATCTTCTTTAAGTGTTTTGGCTAGTGGGACAGTGATTCTATCTCAGGGTATCGCTTTTATCCATGCCGGTGAAGAAATATTAAGAACCAAAATAAAACCCGGATATAATGACTTAAATTCCGAATCGGCCCGTGATTCCTATGATCAACCCGATTTGGTTAATCAACTGCGCTGGGATGAAAAAATAGCCTACTATACAACCTTCTTACAATATCAAGAATTACTAGGTATTCGCCACCAGAAAGCTTTTCACCTTGCTGAAGCAAATAAAATCTTTAATAGTCTTGCTTATGATTATGAAATGAACATCCCCTGGTCGAGTAGTACTATCGCCTTTAAAATATTTGATGAAGATCAGACACAAACCATTGTCATCATTTCCAGTGGTGGTGATGTGGCTCTTAATTTAGGAGATAAAAATTATGAAATCATCAATCCTTTAAGTAGTGCTCAAACGGGATTGTATACGGGAGATTTTCTGGCTTATGGCTGGCATATCACCATCCTAAAGGAAACCACCAATATTGTCACTCTCCACTGGGGGGTCAACTTTGAATATCAAATAACTAAAGAAGTACCGACTGATGGCGTTTTATTCACTCCTTTTGATCCCAATGTCGAGGGATATCAAATGGATGGCTGGTATTTAGAAGAACAACTTATTAACCCTTTAAACACGACAATTAATTCTAATTTAGAGCTCTGGGCCAAATATACCCAAATCTTCAATTGTGAAGTTCACTCTAGTTATGCAAAAAGCTTTCAAGCACCAAGTAATTTTATCATCGATCCCCTCCTTAGTGATCCGATCATTGAAAATTTTATTTTCTTGGGCTGGTACTTAGATGAAGAACTCCAACAAAGTTTAAGTGCCAATTATCACTTGCTCGCAAATATTCATTTATATCCGAAATACCTGATGAATATTGACATCGTCGATGATCAAAAGGATGAAAATGGAAAGGTTATATTAGACGATGCGGGCCATGTCCTTTGGACTAATAAATCTTATATTGGCAGTGAAATTATGGTGAAATTACGCCATAGTCTCCTTAAGGATCAATATTTTATGGGCTTTTATCTCGATAAAGACTATGAACACGAAGCCTTGATAATTAAAGAAGATACCATTATATTTAGTAAATATGGCATCATCGTCAAAGTCGTGACCAATATTGCAGAAAATCAATATGTTGAGTATCTCTTATCCGCTCAAGGTACTTCTATCAAATATTTAGATCCCCCGGCTTACCAAAATAAACGGGGATTAGCCTACACCTTTGTGGGCTGGTATCTCGACCGACGATTAACCAAAAAGGCCGATATGTCGACCTTGATTGACAAAAATCTCACCCTCTACCCGCGTTATAAATTCATTCCTTACATCCATCCGCTCGTCCTGAGTTTAATTGTTGTTTTGGGAGTAGGTATCATTTCAACAACGGTGGTACTAATTAAGAAATATCAAAAAAAAGGAGAAAAAAATGGCTAGTTTAAGTTTAAGAAACATTCAAAAATATTATCAGCCCGGCAATGTTCACGTGGTTAAAGGTTTTAATTTAGAGATTCAAGATGGCGAGTTCATTGTTTTTGTGGGTCCTTCAGGTTGTGGAAAATCGACCACTCTTAGAATGATTGCCGGCTTAGAAGATATTAGTAGTGGCGAATTATATATTGATGATGAACTAGTCAATGATGTGGACTCCGGAAAAAGACATATCTCGATGGTCTTCCAAAGCTATGCCCTTTACCCCCATATGAGTGTCTATGACAATATGAGTTTTGCTTTAAAAATTCAAAAAGTTCCTAAAGCGGAAATTGAAAAGAGAATTGCTCCGGTGGCGGAATTATTAGGTTTGACTCCTTTTCTAAAAAGAAAACCCAAGGCCTTATCCGGTGGGCAACGTCAAAGAGTAGCCCTCGGGCGAGCAATTGTCAGAGATGATACTAAAGTTTTATTAATGGATGAACCCTTATCGAATTTGGATGCAAAATTAAGAGTGCAAATGCGCAGTGAAATTATTAAACTTCATCAAAGAATTCAAACCACCATTATTTATGTTACTCACGATCAAATTGAAGCAATGACGATGGCGGATCGAATTGTCATCATGTATCAAGGCATCACCCAACAAGTGGGAACTCCTAAACAAGTTTATGATTACCCAGAAAATCTGTTTGTGGCTTCTTTTATTGGAACTCCCGGAATGAATTTCATCGATGGAACTATCGATAGCGAAGGCTTTTTCCATATTGATAAAAATATTAGTTTAAAATTGGAAGACAAGCAATTTGAACTGATCAAACAAAGAGGTTACATCGATCAAGAAGTAACTCTGGGAATTCGTCCTGAAGATGTTATTTTAACTAATGAGAAAAAACCCAACACTCTAGCCGTAGAAGTCGACATCGCCGAATTATTAGGCGCCGAATATAATATCATTTTTAATCTGAAAGAAAAAGCCCTAATTTCCAAATGCAAAGCTTCAATTGATCTGAAAGCTCATCAAAAAATATTATTAAATTTTGACATGAAAAAAGCCCATATCTTTGACCCTAAGACAACCACTAGAATATACCAAAAGGAAATTAATTAATCTTAAAATGAAAAAACTATCATTTTTAATCATCATGTGTCTCATACCGCTGGTGGTTGCTTGTCAGAGCAACACTCAGAAAAAGAACCTCCCCATCACCATTTGGGTCGGGGCGGAAAGTGTAGCCTTTTATCAAGAGAAAGCCAATGAATATTTAGAAACGGTCTTTAAGGTGCAAAATCCGGGACTCAATCACCCAGCGATTATTGTCAAACCCTCCGATGCCGCCACCGCAGCTAATACTTTTTTATTAGATACAGAAGAAGGGGTAGATATCTTTACCATCCCCTCAGATTCCTTAAGCGAATTAGTTAGTGGCTCTAGTAAAATTGCTCCCATCTTCAATAGTCAGTTATTAGCCCAAATCAAAGCCGATAATTATCCCAATACTTTGGATTTAATTAGTCTACCTTTAAGTGGGTCGACCAGCAGTAGTGGAAAAGAAGTCTTTGGTGTGCCTTATGTTTATCAAAACCTTGTGCTTTATTATAACAAAAAAGTTATCACTGATCCTTCCAGTTGGGAAAGCATTCTCAGTGCTACTCCGCCGAGTAGTAAAGCCTTTACTTTAGCGGGGAATGATTCTTTCTCGAACTCATTTTTATTAATGGCTTCAAAAAATGGAAATTTCCCGATCCGGATTTATCGTGATGGTCGACTCGAAGATGTAGATTTAAGCAATGCGGAAGCCCTAAAAATTATCAAATATGGGCAAAATCTTTTTACCCAAGGCTATGATCCTAATTCTATGGGGGCTTGGGCCTCAAGCGTTAGTGAGGAAAAAGTTCTTTCTGTCATTGGAGGGGCTTGGCATTTTAAAGCCGCCAGTGAAGCCTTTGGTCGAAATCTGGGAATTAGTATCCTGCCAACCTTTACTATTGATGGCGAAACCTACCATAGTGGTACCTTCAATGATGTGAAAATGTTTGTCCAAAGAGTTTCTTCGCCTAATGCCAACTATCTACAAGCAATTATGCAATATTTTAGTAGCATTGCCGTGCAAGATGAATCATTTGAAGTCTGCGATAATCTACCAGCTTATCAAGGTGCAAAAGAAAAATTAGTTGGTTCAAGTGATCACATTAATTTAGCCTTAGCTCAGTACAATATGATTGAATACGGACTTAATCAACCATTTGGGAAAAATAAATTGATGCATGAATATTTTTATAATCGTCGAGCCCACCAAATCATCATTGATGTCTTGATGAATGCCAGAAACCTTTATATAACAAATGAAGCTATTTATAATGCCCTTTTAATGGTAGAAAAACGATGGAAGACTGGTGAATAAAATGAAAAAAATATCTTTAACTTTTAAAAACTTTTTCATAAATTTAGGAAAAGGAATCAAAAACTTTTTTAAAAAACTAGGTGGTGGTTTTCTGGGAATTTTTAAAAATTTAGGAACCTGGTTTAAAAAGGGCTCTCTTTGGACTAAATTGACCTTCTTTCTTCCTGGACTAGGCAATCTAGCCCGCAAGCAAATCATCAAAGGTCTCTTATTCTTGGGCCTCGAAGTACTTTTGTTATTATTTCTAATTTTATCACCAGTTGTCAATAATACCCCCTTTGGTTTTCGCGGAATAATCAACTTTTTTACCCTCGGATCCTATGATGGAACTACTTGGACAACCGGTTATAACCCCATTACCAACGAATATGATGTCTTTATTGCTCAAGCGGCGGATAACTCGTTATTAATGCTCTTATTTGGTCTTATTAGTATCGCCGTTTTAGTCATTTTTATCATTCTTTGGTATCAAAGCATCAAAAGTTCTTATCAAGTAGACCTCTTAGTACTTTATCAAAGAAAGGTCCCAAAATTTAAAGATGATGCTAAAACATTGGTCAACGAAAAATTTCACACCTCTTTATTAGCGGTCCCTATTTTAGGCGTTTTAGTTTTTACGGTTTTACCAATTATTTTTATGATATTTTTAGCCTTTACCGATTATTCCAAAACAACCGATGCTAATGGTTTGTTTAATTGGGTAGGCTTTTCCACCTTTATTAAATTATTTAGCGTTGAAGGTCTGCGAAACTCCTTCGGAAGTGTTTTATTATGGACGATCATTTGGGCGGTTGGTGCTACTTTTTCCAATTACTATTTAGGAATCATGTTGGCGGTCTTAATCAATAAAAAAGAAATCAAATTAAAAAAATTATGGCGGACTATTTTTATCTTAACCATTGCCTTACCGCAATTTGTTTCTTTATTAGTGGTGGGAATGTTGATCGACGTCAACGGTCCTTTTGGCCACCTTCTACCTTTTGAAATTCTCACTAACGAGCAGACTGTTTGGATCCCTCGGATCGCTATTTTAATTATTAATCTCTGGGTTGGCGTACCTTATACAATGTTGCTAACGACTGGTATTTTAATGAATATTCCGACCGATCTTTATGAAGCAGCGAAAATTGATGGGGCTAGTAAAATGCAAATGTTTAGATATATCACCTTACCTTATGTTTTTTTCATCACCACCCCCGCACTAATTACTTCTTTCATGGGGAACATCACTTCTTTTAATATTATTTACTTACTCACTGGAGGAGCTGGTGGCGTCCCACCGACTGACCCAAGTGCTGCCGGGGGTACTGACCTTCTGGTAACCTGGTTATATAAAATGACGGTCGTTCAAAGAGATTATAATATCGGAGCAGTCATCTCAATTATTACCTTCATTATTCTCTCGATCGGTACGCTCATCACCTATCGTCGTAGTAAATCTTATAAGGAAGAGGAGGCTTTTCAATAATGGCAACTGAAACAAAACCAATAGTTATGACGAAAAAAAGTCCAAAAGTTAAGATTAGTGCTAGTACTATTATTTCTTACGCTGCCTTAATCATTTTAAGTGTTATTTGGTTAATACCAATTGTTTGGATGATTCTGACGGCTTTTCGTGAAGAATATGTCGATGGAGTTTTTCAAGGTTCTGTTAGTTCCAATTTTTACCCCAAAGGCTTTGGATTTGAAAACTTTCGACGGCTTTTTCAGGAAACACAATTCCTTACCTGGTTTACTAACACTTTAATTGTGGCGATCTTTACCACTATTTTATCCACTTTAATGGTCTTAATGGTTTCTTATGCTATTTCTAAACTGCGTTTTAAACTCCGTAAACCCTTAATGAATGTGGCGATGATCCTGGGATTATTCCCAGGTTTCATGAGCATTATCGCTGTTTATTATATTCTAAAGGCGATGGGCTTAACCCAAAGTTTATTTGCTTTAGTTCTTTGTTATTCAGCAGGCGCTGGACTTGGCTTTTATGTGGCTAAAGGTTTCTTTGATATCATCCCTTCGGCTTTAATTGAATCAGCTAAAATTGATGGGGCTTCCGCCCTGCAAACCTTCGTAAAAATAATTCTTCCCCTCTCCAAGCCGATCATTATCTATACGGTCCTAACCAGTTTTACCGGTCCTTGGATGGATTTTGTCTTTGCCCGGGTCATTCTCGGGGAAACTAATACCTCTATTCATACCGTCTCAGTGGGTTTATACTTAATGATTCATTCTTCGCAAGCTGATGGGACCATGTTTTCGACCTTTATTGCCGGATGTATCATCGTTTCTTTACCAATTGTTGCTTTATTCTTGGTTATGCAAAAATATTACGTCTCTGGGGTAACCAGCGGAGCCGTGAAGGGGTAAAATGAAAAAATATAGTTTAATCTTAATTTGTTTTTGTTTAGGAATTTTCTTAGCTTGTACTAGTAGTGCTAAAATAAAGCTTAGTTTTATTTTACCTTGGAGTGATTTATCACCCATCGAATCGCGATACGTGGAAGCCAACTTACCTTTTAATCAAAAATTACCGAGCATCAACTATCCGGGGTACGAATTTCAAGGTTGGTATTTAGATGAAAATTATACTAACTCCTTAAGTGAAAATTATACCAGCGCTAGTGATCTTTCCCTTTGGGCTAAATTAGATTTAATTACTTACCAAGTAAATTATCTCTACCCGCAAAATTCCGCCGCCGTTTTCAATAATAATAACCCCGACCATTTTAATATTCGGGAAGTGATCATTTTTAATGATCCCTTAGTGAGCAGTGGCTTTGTCTTTAATGGCTGGTTTCTAGATGAAAATTATCACCAACCAGTTACTCAGCTAGCCCATCTTTCAACCAATCAAAATATTTATGGGCAAGTGAGTGTCGAAGGTGGAGGGAACATTGTACCTTCCATCCATTTAACTCTTTTAGAAGATAACTTTTACACCGGCTTTGCTTATCAATTAAGTGCAACGATTACTCCTTTAATGATTAGTCAAAGTTTTACTTATTCTAGTAGCGATGAGGCGATCGCCACCGTAAACAGCGAAGGTTTAATAACCATTTTAAGTGCTGGGATGGTCACTATTAGCGTATCTTGTCTTTACCAGGGAACACTAGTTAGCGCCACCATCACGATTAGCACCCAAAGTGGACCAATTACTTATCAAGTTATTTTTCATATCGGTAGTCAGTCCTTTAATCAACAGGTCAATAATGGCTCTAGCGTGGATGTTCCCAATATAGAAGGAGTTTATGTCACTAATTGGTATACCGACTCCGCACTTACCAATCTCTATTTGGGAGATTTTTCGATTACCAGTGACTTAGAACTATGGGCTCAATATCATAATTTAAGTCGTTTTATTGTCGATTTTAGTGCTTGTACTTATTTAGATCTCATCGATTCGCTCTGGATTAATTATTACCTCGAAGGGGCCGAAACTAATAGTTCACAAGCTTTACAGCTCTTAAGTGGAGAAACAAAGAAATTTTATACCTACATCGACGAAAGCCAACGATTGTTAATTCGTGGCTATGAAGTAGGCTTTTACCAACCAAGTAGCCTCGTAACTGATAAATTATCCAATTGGCTAAACGAAGACCCTGGAATGGGTGATATTTATCTTTACTTCCTAGATGGACCATGGGTTAGCACTAAATTTCAAATTACCAAAGATCCAACTAATCAAAAGATTTTATCCTTTGATGGGGCCACCCTTAGTGGTTTCTTGGCCTATGATTTAGGTGTTAATCTTTATTTTAATGGTTATTTAGATACCATCCATTGGACTCTCAGCGATGGTGAAGGCAGTGGAGTGGAGGAAATAATTTATCAACTAGCTTTTGCTTGTGAGTTATCAATTACTTATGCGAGCATTTATTTCCACCAATTTAATGTCGTCAAAATTGCTAAAGAGTCGACCCCGATTTATTTTGATGAATTTGATCTCATTACCATCGATACTTCCTACAACTTAGAAGGTTTCGTCAATGGTTGGAACGGCAATACATGGAAAGCCACCAGGGCTAACCTCGTTAGTGAAGTCGGCATTAGTGTGAATGCTTTAAATGTTGATTACAGTGTCGGAGATAGTTTTAATGCCAGCGATATCGAAGTTCGCATCCTTTATAGCAATGCTACTTCCACCCTTCTTAGTTACCCAAGTTATCAAATCAGTGGCTTTAATACCGCCACTCCTGGTCAAAAGAGTGTCACTATTAGTTATGCTACCTTCAGTGCGGTTTATGATATTTATGTCAGTGCGGTGGGAGTCAGTTTAGTAAGCATCGAAGTGGATGCTGCGGGGGCTCAAGTGGTGTTTTTTCAAGGGGAACCCTACAATAGCACGAATTTAATTTTAATTGGACATTATTCCGATAGTTCGACTAGCAATATTAGTATTACTGCCATCACTAATAACTCCACCGATACTTTAGGAGTCATCAGTGTTGATGTTTATCACGATAGTCTATCCACCAGTTATAATATCACGATTGTAGAAATTTATGTGGAATTTAATTTTTCTTCAGTCATTCATACGACCACAAGCTATGGCGCAAGCCTCAGTTTTCCGACTTATAGTGTTCCTGGTACTTATGTGGATGGCTGGTATTTAGATAGTTTACTCACCAGTCCTTATAGTGGTAATCTCGATGATATTACCGAAATCTTAGTTCTCTGGCCGAAAATTTTAAATAGTACAAAATTTGTTTTTGATATCACAATTACCAGCTCCTGGGTACCCGTTGTTAGTAATTATCTAGTACATTACTATGGAGTCGATGTCAATAATGGCAATGGTAGTGGTAGTTATGGCGCCGATGATAATTTTCTTACCTTAACGATCAGCGGTCTTCAGGCTTGGGTTTATCTGCCAGTTGAACATGAGGGATTAGTAAGTGGCTTCGAATTTCTTTTCACCCAAAACTCTCAACAAAAAGCTTCCAATTGGTTAATTTTTACAGCTAGTCTGAATAATACCGAAGTAAAGCCAATTTTCGTGAATAGTTGGTTAGGTGATACTTTCTTATTAACTTTAGCTGCCGAAAATATTTGGACGATCGCCATCGATGGAAGTTTTTTGAATAGTTGGAGTCCAACTGTCTACTGGCTAAGAGTAGTTATCTATATCAATCAAGTAGCCTATACGATTAATTTACAGGGTAGTGGAACCGAAGGCAGTGATAATGTCGTTTTAGCAACTATTTATACTTTTGTTTTAGTGGCGGAATTAAATATTGACTACTTAGAAATTTGGTTTTGTCAGTATGAATATGGAAGTCATCAACACAAGGGTAGCATCCATATTGACCCCGCCATTGCTAGTGGTCAAACACTCAGCGGAACCGATAATTGGAGCGGTAATACCTGGAGTCCCCTTTGGAGTAATTCATGAAAAAATTCTTAACTCTTCTAATTTTTAGTCTAACCATCTTTTTACTTTTCGCCGCTTGTAGTAAAATTCAAATTATTTATTACAGCGTTAGTTTTGATGCTAATGGTGGCATCGGAAACCTTGATCCCCTACGGGTCGAAGAAGGTCAAAAAATCAAATATCCGAGTGCAACGCAAAGTCTTTTCCACCCCCAAAATCTGATTTTTAATGGCTGGTCACTAGATATTAATGGGCAAAAAATGTGGAACTTTAAATACGACATCGTCGAATCTGATCTTACCCTTTATGCTACCTGGATCGATGAATCAAACTACATGAACAGTGTGGCCTCTTGGGCTACGAGTGGTTATTTATATTTACATTATCTCCGTTATGAAAATAATATCGATGATTATAACCAATGGAATTTATGGATTTGGGCTTTTGCACCCCTGCGATATGAAGGCATAACAGCCGAATTTGAACGCTTTGATTCCACCGGAGCGATTGCTGGGATCGATCTGAACCGCAGCTATAATAATGCTGGCTGGCACAATGATGGCAGTGGTCCTGATAATCTTTACGCGGATTTCTATCAAACCGAAATTATTGGCTTTTTAATTGTCTTCAAAGAATCGAAAAGTAAATCGGTTGGCATGTGGCAAAGTGATGGTGGTAACACCTACGTTAGCGGCATTCAAGTGGCCCTCGATGAGTGGGGAAGTGTTCATATCTTTTGTAAACAGGATATTGTTGGTGATTATACCATCAGTGCTCCCAATAATGCTATCAGCGAAAACCCTTATGAAAATCTCGATGATCATCAAGGTAATTCTAATTATTTAGCTAATCAACAAATGCCGGGGCTTAGTAACCCTAATGAATTAATTAGCGATGGCGCTTATACTTATGTTAACTCTTCCTTAGATAACTCTTCGCTTAAAACCACGACCAGTGATGAATTCTTTGGTGTCGGCTATCAAATTCAAGTCTCGAGTTTTAGTGATAGTAATGGCGATGGTTTTGGTGATATTAAAGGCATCACCAATAATTTAAATTA
This sequence comes from Acholeplasmatales bacterium, assembly GCA_031284745.1. Classification (GTDB taxonomy): domain Bacteria; phylum Bacillota_I; class Bacilli_A; order Acholeplasmatales; family Acholeplasmataceae; genus JAITXV01. The sequence continues at coordinate 14,089 of JAITXJ010000004.1, forward strand.
TTTAGAAGATTTAGGGGTTAAAGTACTCTGGTTAACACCTGTTCAGCTAGCAAATAATTATCATGGTTATGATGTCATTGATTTTTATGAAATCGATCCCCGTTTTGGAACCAAGGCTGATTATGAGGAACTGCTCCAACAAGCTCACCATAAAGGAATGAAAGTTTTAATGGACCTCGTCATCAATCACACCGCCAATAATTCGCGATGGTTTAAAGATAGTGCCTTATTTAAAGAAATAACGGTCACCGATAAAAATGGTCTAACCTATAGTGCTCCGGCTCGTAGTTTATTTACTTGGCGCGATGATCCTACTAGTACTACCGATAATACGGGCACTCCTATTTGGTATCCATATTCTACCTATGGTTATTATTATTACTCCAGTTTTTCCTCCAATATGCCGGAGCTCAATTATGATTATCAACCAACACGAGACGCTATTATTAATGTGGCGGAATATTGGTTAAATTTTGGACTCGATGGGTTTCGTTTAGATGCGGTCAAGCATGTCTATACTTCTTTGGAAGTTCAATCACCGCAAACTGGTGATACTTTTGCGGGAGAAATGGGCAATCGTTATGAAGCCAATGTAACTAAGAATAATAATTTCTTTAATGAATTTAGTGCTAGATTAAAAAGCATTAAGCAAGAGTGTTTTATCGTGGGCGAAAACTTTGACGGCAATAACGACAATATCGCCCCTTATGTCAAATCGATCGATTCACAATTTAGTTTTCCTGCTCTATATTCCCTTTCTAGCCAATTTGACTCTCCTAACCCCAATGGAGATTATTACCAAAGTGGATATTATCAATTTAAAAATAATCGCCTAAGTGGCACGCCTGAGGGAAGTGTTTTCATTGATTCCCCTTTTACTTCTAATCATGATGTTATTCGCGCAATTAACTTTGTCTCTGGCGCTCCTAGCGGCTTTTATGGATCTAAAAACATCAAAGCGGTCAATCGTGACTATTATGAGGCCAGAGCCAAACTTTGGGCTTCGATTATCATCACTCTACCGGGTCTACCTTGGATCTTTTATGGTGATGAACTAGGAATGACTTCTAATCTTTACCCCAATGAATACGGCAATGCTGAGTCATTCATGGATCGCTATTACCGCCAACCATTTAAATGGGAATATGGAAAAACTCCAACCACCACCAGTTTTTATGTGGAAGCGTGGTTGGTCAATTGGGACCCTTATAATGCTACTCTCTTTGGTGTTAAGGAACAAAGCTTGCTTCCTAATTCGGTACTCAACCATTACAAAGATCTGATTCATTTAAAAAATGAACTTTTAGCCATCAATCGCGGAGATATTTATATGTGGAATAATGCCACTCCGGGAGTTTTAGTTTATGAAAGAAGATATTTAAGTTCCCGGGTTCTTGTTTATCATAATATGAACAATTATCCGATTGCCAACTATCAATTTAGTGGAGAAAATTACCGAGGAAGTGCTCAGTATTTACAAAGCGGTTCCAGTATTACAAGTCTAGGTGCTTACCAAAGTGCCATCTTTATTTTGTAAATAATTTATTAAACTTAACTTACTAGTCCAAAAAAACTATTAATAATTAAAAAGAAAACTAAAGATTAAGAAATTGCTAAAAAGATGGCTATTTGATAGTTTTTCTTTTAAAAAAATAATCAAACAGTTGCAATGCTACGAAAAACTTTAAGACGACCAAAGAAGGAAAAAAATATTTGAACCAGATATTAAGATAGTTGGCGAAAAACGCAATAAAAAAATGAGAAAATACCAAAAAAGTTATATAATATTAGTAGAGTTAAAAGGAGTTTAAAATGAATTTAGAAATTTTAGGAAAAGAAGGCTATGTGATTAGTGAACATGAAAAACAATTAGTTGAACAAGCCCTTCAAAAGATTAAAAGAATTTTTGGTAGTGAAGTAAGTGGTACAACGAAGGCCCAAATTAAAAAGGGACTTAATAATGTTTACAAGGTAGAAATTACCATCAATGTTTTAAACACAAATTTTCGTAGTGAGGATGTTGACAAGAGTATCAAAAAAGCAATTAATAAAGCTTCCGATAAATTATTTTCCCAATTAGTTCGCGGAAAAGAAAAAATTAAAAATCGTTTCTCGCGGCGGGGTAGTAAAATTGAATTAAATTTTGAAAACATTCAGGAAGTTGATGAAATCGCTCCGGGAATGCAAGTGAAAGTCAAAGAAATAATCCTGAACGAAATTTCATTAGAAGATGCCATCTTTGAACTAGAACAAATTGGCCATACATTTTATGTTTATAAAGATCTTGACAATCATAAAACCTGCGTCGTATACAAACGTAACGATGGTAATTATGGGGTAATTGAAACTCAATAATTTATTTTAATTTTTTTATTTTTTTAATATATTCGTTGCGATCCACTAAAGACTTTTCATAATCTGAGTCCATTTTACCGAAGTAAAATCGCTGATCTTTTATTTCTATTGGCAGATAAGATTGATCGTTTAAGGAATTGGAATCATTATGGGGATAGTGATAAATTTGGGGATTTAGTTTAATCTTAGCATTGATCGCATGATTAGGAGTTTTATAGTTGGGATTATTTTGGACAAACTCTAAGGCGTTCTCGATAGCAGTATTGGCGGTATTGGATTTAACCGAAAGAGCCATTTCAATGACAATATTCGCTAGGGGTTTACAAGCTTCAGGAAAACCTAATTGGGTAGCGGCTTCTAAAGCGGCATTCACCCGCAAACCAATATTCGGATTGGCTAAACCAATATCTTCATAAGCGATAACCATTAATCTTCTTTGAATGATTTTTAAATCACCAAGGGTAATAAGCTTGGCCAAATAGTAAAGACTAGCATCAACATCACTGCCCCTAATTGATTTTTGTAAAGCACTTAACAATTCATAATAGTAATCTTGATTTTTATCCAGCAAAATATTGGGCTTCAAAGTAATTTTGGTTAAATTACTCAAGGTAAGGTTTTTATCATCGAGAACTAAAAGGGTTTCTAAAAGATTTAAGGCTGAGCGAGCTTCGTTGTTGGATACTTGCGCAATAGCTTCAAAAACTCCCTCCTCAATATTAAGTGCTAAATCTTTGACCGCTCTTTGTAATAAGGTGATGATATCTTGCTTTAAAAGATCCTTGAGTTCAAATATTTGACAACGTGATCTAATGGCGATATTCACCGCGTGATAAGGACTTAAAGTGGTCAAACCAATTAAATAAACTTTACCAGCTTCCAGATAGGGGAGGAGTACTTCTTGAATATTATTATTCATCCGATGAATCTCATCGACAATTAAAATGATGCTATGATAATAGGTAACATCTAAAATCTGTTTTAATTTATTTTTATCATCTGTCGAGGCATTAAATAAGTAATAGTCCTCCTTACTTTCTAAACAAAAGCATTTAGCGATCGTAGTCTTACCAACGCCAGGATTACCATAAAGAATAAAACTAAAATATTTCTTCGAAGCAATCATTTTACGAAAAATTCCTTCCGGTCCAATCAGATGTTGGTGAGAAACGATATCATTAAATTGGGTTGGCCTTAAAAAATAAGAAAGTGGTTCCATATTATAATTATATCTTATTTTGGGACTTTCGTTCGAAAAGTTGAAAACGATGATTTAGAAGGATATTTTTGGTCTTTATACCTTGAAAATATCGAAAATTTTTAAAAAGTGATAGAATTATTTCGTAGTAAAACTACAGGAGTACGTATGGATTTAAAGAAATATATATGTAGTGTCAATAATTTCCCCAAAAAAGGTATCTTATTTCGCGATATTACCCCTCTGATGCAAGATGGTAAAGCTTTTCATTATGCTTGTGGCCAAATTATTAAATTTGCAAAAGAAGTGGGAGCTAATTTAGTGGTCGGTCCCGAAGCACGCGGCTTTATTTTTGGTTGTCCAATTAGTTACCAACTAAAAGTTGGCTTTGTCCCAGTTCGTAAACCTGGTAAACTACCACGCGAAACTATTTCTTTATCTTATGATTTAGAGTATGGTTCTAATACCTTGGAAGTGCATAAAGACGCCATTAAAAAAGGTGATAAAGTCTTAATCATCGATGATCTTTTAGCTACCGGGGGAACGACTAAAGCCACTGTCAATCTTGTCGAATCACTCGGAGGAATCGTCGTAGGATTAGCCTTCTTAGTGGAATTAATCGAATTAAACGGTCGACAAAAATTAGATGGTTATCCGGTTTTATCCCTGATGAAGTATTAATTTGGCCAACGATTTATTAGATTCCCTTTTAAGTAAATTATCCCCTTATATTCATAAAGAAAGCGATATTGCCCTAATATCGAAGGCTTTTTATTATGCCTTAGAAGCTCATGGAGATCAAAGAAGAAAGTCGGGAGAGCCTTACATTATCCACCCAATCGCTGTGGCGATCATTTTAACCACTTTAAGAGTAGGACCATCAGCGATCATTGCCGCTATTTTGCATGATGTGGTCGAAGATACTCTTATAACATTACAAGATATTAAAAAAGAATTTAATGAAGATATTTCCTCACTCATCGATGGGGTAACCAAAATATCACGGATTTCTTATAATGACGACAATAACTCAGAAAATCACCAAAAATTATTGATCGCGATGGCTAAAGATATTCGCGTTATCATCATCAAAATCGCTGATCGTCTTCATAATATGCGGACCCTTCAATTTATGGAAGAAGAAAAAAGGATTCGTATTTCCAAAGAAACCCTCGAAATTTATGCACCGCTTGCCCATCGTTTAGGTCTCTTTCGAATTAAAGGCGAATTAGAAGATTTATCTTTGTTTTATACCAATCCTTCCATGTATGAAAAAATTAAATCCTTAGTAGAAATAACTAGACAAAAAAGAGACTCCAACATTAATTTTATCATCGAAAGAATTCGTCACCTTTTTGAAGAAAATAAGATGGTCGATTTTGAAATTAAGGGGAGAATTAAAAATATTTATTCCATTTATAAAAAGATGGTGGTAAATAACAAAGATTTTGAAGATATCTATGATTTGCTGGCCATCCGCGTCATCGTAAGTCGAGTCGAAGATTGTTATCACGTTTTAGGTTTAATTCATGCTAACTTTTCCCCGATCCCAAAAAGATTCAAAGATTATATTGCTGTACCCAAACCCAATATGTATCAAAGTTTACATACCACAGTTTTAAGTGATGATGAAACTCTTTTTGAAGTGCAAATTCGGACCCGAGAAATGGATGATGTGGCGGAAAACGGAATTGCCGCTCATTGGGCTTATAAAGAAGATAAAGTTTATAACAAAGAAAAAGAGCAATTCGAAATTGCTTCGGCCCTTAGGTGGTACGGTGAACTATTAAAATTTAGCGAAGAAGACGGGGCCAATGAATCGGCTTTAGAATTTGTTGATACAATTAAAACCGATATTCTCGATGCTAATGTTTATGTCTATACTCCCAAAGGTTTAATAGTCGAATTACCCAAGGGCTCAACCCCGCTAGATCTGGCCTATAAAATTCATACCGATGTGGGTAATAAAACGGTCGGAGCGATTGTCAACAACCACATTGTTCCTCTGGATTATGAACTAAAAACTGGGGACATTGTTAATATAAAAACTAATAAAAATTCTCTGGGACCTTCGGAAGATTGGTTGAAAATCGTTAAATCTCAGCATGCCCGCCATAAAATTAAAGCTTTTTTAAATGATTTAAATCATGATTACTTAGTGGAAAAAGGCAAAAATGAATATTTAGAAGAAGCCGCCGCTCAAAAGATTAGCGAGGTTTTAACTAACGAATTAGTGGCTAAATTCTTTTCCAAAAATAATCTTAATACCACTGTTGAATTATTCTATGAAATCGGCAAAGGTATTCTGAGTCCCAAAACCGCCGTTAATATTATTTATGGAACAACTCAAAGTGTTTCTGCTTTAAGCAAACAAATGGAAAAAGCCACCCGGGCTTTAATAACCAACAGTGAAACAGGAGTCTATATTGAAGGATTAACTAATCCCTTAATTAAATTAGCTAGTTGTTGCAATCCAATACCGGGAGATGGGATCATCGGCTATGTTACTAAAAATCAAGGAATTGTGGTTCATGGAGACTATTGTCGAAATATCGATATTTTAGATAAAAAACGATTCGTTGAAACCTATTGGGCCACCAATATTACACGAAAATTCGCTACGTGGTTAAAACTCATTTGTACTAATAGAGTTAGTTTGCTTCCGGAAATTATTAATAGCATTAATTCGCAAGGCGTGATGATCGCTGAGTTTCAATCGATTAATAGTTTTTTGGAAACTGTTATTAAAATGAAGATTTCCTTACAAAATAAAAGCCAACTCGATACTTTGATCGTTAATTTACGAAAAATTAAAGATATCCATTTAGTGGAAAGAGAGATTAAATAAGTAATAACCACCTTATTTTCTTATTATAATAATAGGAGATTAAGTAAATGAGTGAAATACATAAAATTAGAATTCAAGAACGACCACGAGAAAAGATTAATACTTTTGGGGCGAGTAGTTTAACCAATTATGAGTTATTACAAGTCATCTTAGGTACGGGTTGCAAAGATCAAGGAGTCGTAGAATTATCGATGGAAATTATAAGGCAATTTGGTTCGATTTATGATTTAGCCAACAAAAGCCCTCAACAAATAAAAAAAATTAAAGGCCTTAAAGATGCAAAAGCGGGATTATTACTCGCTGCTGTCGAACTCGGTCGACGCATCTATGCAGGAGACCTTCGCCAAAAAACCCTTTTGAATGATCCTTTAATGATTTATCATTATTGCTTGGCTCAATATCAAAATATCTTTAAAGAAAAAATAATTTGTTTTTATGTCGATTTTGTTGGAAATCTCATCTTTGAAGAAGAAATACCCAGTAGTTACGAACAAGAGGCAACCTTCAATGGACGGGATATTTGTTTAAGTGCAATCAAGTGTTCTTGTTATGGAGTAATCTTAACTCACAACCATCCTTCAGGAAATGCTAGTCCATCAAAAGCCGATATTGCAGCCACCAATAGTTTAGCAGCTATTTTGGAAGTTGCAAATATTCGCTTAGTGGACCACTTAATCATTGGTCAAGGGGAGTATTATTCCTTTTTACGTTGTCAAAAAATCAAGCTTTAATGAAATTTACCTTTTAAATAGTCCAAATAATATTGGGGATTAAAATTCTCCCCACAAGCTCCTAAAATAATTTCTTTTGAATTTTTCGATGCTCCAAATTGATGAATGTGCTCTTTTAACCATTTACTAATAATAGAATAATTATTTTCTTTTAAAGCTTTCTCCACATCGATTTCTCGTGCTAAAGCCTGATAAAACTGAGAAGCAAAGGCGCTGCCTAAAGCATAGGTGGGAAAATAGCCAAAGGAACCACCAGCCCAATGAATATCTTGTAAAATACCTTCTTGGTCATTAGTAATCTCCACTCCTAGATATTTTAAATATAGGTCATTCCAAAGTTTTGGGAGTTGGCTAGCTTTAATATCCGTAGAAAAAATAACTTTTTCGATTTCATAGCGAACTAAGACATGTAGCGGATAGGTGAATTCATCAGCCTCAATCCTTATTTTTGAAAGCTTAGGTGTATTAATGTAGGTCAAGAAATCTTCCATAGAAATCGATTTAAGGTTTTTAAAAACTTTGATTAACTGAGGGTAGTGAGCAATCCAAAAACTCTGACCGCGACCAATAATATTTTCTAAAAAGCGTGATTGCGATTCATGTAAGGCCATATTGGTTACACTATGTAAAATAGTTCCATCAAAGGCGGGATTAATTTGTTGTTCAAAAATAGCATGTCCCATTTCATGCATAGTCGAAAAAATATTTGATTCAAAATTGTGAGGCAAAAATCTGGTCGTAATCCTTGTATCTTTAGAAGTAATGCCAGAAGTAAAGGGATGAACGCTCTGTCTGATTTCCCCTCTGGTTAAATCATAGCCTAAAACTTTTGCCAGATAATTAGAAAATTGTGCTTGTTGAGCTACTGGGTAGGTTTTTTTAGTAAACAAGTGATCAACATTTTTAAAATTATGAACTTTTTTTAAAATGAAAGGGACTAATTCTTTCTTGATTAAATCAAAAAAATGATCATAATCTTTAGTGGTTAATCCCTTTTCATATGCATCCAAATAAATATCATATCCGCTTAAATTTGGCTTAGCTAAATAATTTAAAAATTTTCTTTTTGTATCAATAATCGTTTGAAGGCATCCTTCAAAAATGCTAAAATCGCTTTTTTGACGAGCTTGAGCCCAGATACTTTCCGATTTGGTTAATAGTACGTTATAGGCGATTAATTCTTCTTTAGGAATAGCTAAAGTTTGCTCATAATCTTCTAAACATTTGCTAACCTCACAGCGAAGATCTTCATCAATAAGTGAATCATCGGATTGAAAGATTTTTTTTAAAAGATCTAATCGCTCTGGACTATAGCTCTTTTCATAAACTAATCGATAAATACTTTCATAAGCCTTACTATAAGTATCTAAAGAACCTTCTGGTGCATTAGTTTCATGATCAAAATTTAAGACCCAACCCGCATAAGTAAGACTAAAGATCTCCTCTCTAATTTGATAATACTTTTTAATAATTTCTTGCATATTTTCCCCTTATAAAATGATAATCGTTGCAATAACAATATATGATATTAAAGCAAAAATATCATTAATAGTCGAAATAGTCGGACCACTAGCGCTAATTGGATCAATTTTAATGCGATAGAAGCCCAATGGTAGAAGGGTGGCACTGCTTCCCGAAACAAACATGGAAATAAAGAGTGATAAACCAACGACAACCCCTAATTTAATATTAAAGAAATCATTATTATCCACTTTTAGAATGAATAAACAACCAATTGCAAAGCCACAGCCAACAATTCCGATGATTAAACTATTAATAAGTGATATTAGTAATTCTTTATTTATATGTTTTTTTCTCTCCGGCTTTTTTGTTAAAATTCCGCTAGATAAACCCAAAATCGTCGTTGCTATACCTTGATTACCAATATTCCCCGCCATTCCTAAAATCATCGGTTGAAAAAAGGCCAAGGCCCAAATGCTATTAATCGTGTCTTCAAAGCGCGAGATGAGCAAGGCAATCAACAAATTACAAATAATACTAACAATGAGCCAAGGTAAACGTGAAATCACACGCGGTAAAACCTTTTTATCCTCATCATCTAAGTGGGCATTAGTAATCGCTCGTGCCGTATCTTCATAGGTTTCTTTGATTTCACTTAAAATATCATCAGCGGAGATAATACCAGTTAACTGATGTTGTTCATTTAGCACTGGGATTACTAATAAGTCATAATCGGATACCTTATCAATAACTAAGGATGTTGAATCGGTTTCTGCCACCCAAATATAATTTTTATTAACTAGCTCACTAACCATCAAATTTGGGTTAGTTGTAATCAATTCCTTTAAATAGATGGTTCCGATTAAGGTCTTATCTTCATCGACATAAAAAATAGTATCGATATAATCATTTTCATTCATGCGATTGATAATATCTTTTAATGCCAGGTGAACACTCACATCATTACTAATCGTTAAGTACTCATAGGCCATCATGGAAGCAGCACTATTTTCCTGATATAATAATAAATATTTAATTTGTTCTTTTTTCTTCCCTTTTAATAAGCCCAAGATTTCTTGTTGTTCTTCTTCTTCGAGATTTTCCACTATATTCGCCAAATCATCAGTTTCCAAATCACCTAGCATAGTTTTAGCCAAGGTTTTATTTAAGGAAATGATAATTTGATAAGCATTTTTAACTTCTAAATGAGTTAATACTAAGGCTCTTTTATTAGCCGGTAATAGGTGAATAATTTTTAATTGTTTTTCTAAAGGAAGATTACTAATTATTTTAGCAATATCATATTCTTCTAATTTAATTAATTTTTTGAGATTAATCGCGTCAAAAATATCTAATTGTTTCATAGTAGACCTCCCAAAAAGATTAAAGCGAAAGAAAAATAAATCAAAAGTGAACTAATATCGATCAAGGTCGTAATAAAGGGGCCACTAGCAATAGCGGGATCAAATTTAAAAAGTTTCAAAGTAATCGGAACAATAATGGCGATTAGTGGAGCGAAAACGACCGTCACACAAAGGCTCAAACCAACAACCAAGGCAATTTTCATAATTTCAACATTAAAATTAGTGATATAACCAAAGGCAATGGTAATTCCAAAGGCAATTAAGCCTTCAATTATCCCATTGATCAAACTAGTTATTAATTCTCGAACCACATTATTTTTTAATTTTTTAGATTTTTTTTGTAATAAACTTAATGTAATACCCAAAGTTTGACTACCCACATCACCGCCGGCATCTAAAACTAAGGGTTCGAAGATCATTAACATCGGTACTAAAATTAAAATATTTTCAAAAATTCCGGTTATAAAAGTTACCAAGAGGGACAAGCCTAAAAAAAGAATCAACCATGGTAGTCTTCTTAGAGATTGAATTAAAGGTTTGCTGCGACGATCCTTCGTCGAAATACCCGTTAAACGGCGTAAATCTTCATCAGTTTCTTCTTTAAGGACTTCAATGGCATCATCTAAAGTTATAATCCCCTCTAAAGAGCCACCAGCCGAGATAACTGGCATATCCGTAAGCGAATAATTACGCATATCGTTGATCGCATTTTCGATAAAATTAGTATCTAAGGTTTTCGAGGTATTTTCAATTAATTCCGTAACTTTTAAGGGGCTACGGGCTTTAAGTAAACTATTTAAAGGAATTGTTCCTAAGTAAATATTTTTTTCATCAACAACGAAAATTGTCGAAATGTGTTCAACTTCCTTACCTTGTTCAATTAATTTCTTGGTCGCTACTTTAACATCATCTTGATCTAAAACACTAATAAAAGAGGTATTCATATGAGCACCAACTTCTTTTTCCTTATATTCTAGTAATTCTCGAACATCCGCTTTGTCTTGCTCATCCTGCAAGGCAATAATACTTTCTTGGTCCTCATTATTTAATTCGTTTAAAATATCCACCACGTCATCGAGTTCCAAATTACTAATGACGTCGCTTTTCAACTGAGGGTCTAAGTTAACCAAAATTTCGGCAGAATCTTCTGGGTTATAACTTAACACTTCAGCGATCATTTCTGCCGAGGCAAATTTCATAAAAAGTTCTTGGTCTTCTTTATTTAACGCAAAAAACTCTTTCGATAAATCAAAAGGGTGAAATGATTCAAGATATTGGACAATGGCTTCTTGGTCGAAAGAATTTAAGACCGAACTTAATTTTTCCATACAAGTATTTTATCACAAATTAAGATAACTCATTACATAGTTAAAAAAAAGTGACAAAAGCTCTAAATATTTTCTCAAAAAAAGTAAACTATTTTACTTTTAAAAAATAAATAAAAATCAAATATTCTTTGGCCAACAAAAAAACTCTCTTTTTAGAGAGTTTTAATGTTCAGTGCCTTTTAAAAATATTAAGCCTTAACAGCTTCTTTTAATTGTTTTCCGGCTTTAAATGCTGGGGTTCTTTGTTCAGGAATATCAATAGTTTCCGCTGTACGAGGGTTAACTCCACGACGAGAAACTCTAGTTCTTACCTCGAAAGTACCAAGGCCAGTAATAACAACTTTTTCTCCACTTGCTAAAGTTTCACAAACTTTATCCACCAATGCTCCAACTAAATCATTTACTTCTTTAACAGAGTAATTTAAATCTTGGGCTAATACAACTACTAATTCAGTTTTGTTCATATTAAGATCTCCTTCTTAATGGCAAGAATAATCTTACCGCTTAATATTATATCAAAAAAAGCTATAAATTAAAATTTTTTATTGTCATAATCATAAATTACCAATCATAGAGCCAATTTATTATTTTGAAAAGACCGCTTTATTATCAACTTTATTCCTCAAAAATCTAATTTCTCTCGCTTTATTATCCACGCGAAATGAAAAATTTTGTATACTTAGAATAGGAATTAACTTATTTTATTTAATACTATTAAAGAAAAGTTTGGAGTAAATTTTATAATTTACTCATCCTTTAAAGCCCGCATGAGAAGTTCTTTAATACATTGATTTTTATCTTTACCTTCAAATAGCATCGCATAAGCCACACTAATAATTGGTAATTCAACATCATGATTAATGCTGAGACGATGAAGAGCCTCAATCGAGCGAACTCCCTCAATTGTTTGTTTCTCTTGTTGAAAAATTTCATCCAAACTCATCCCTTTTGCAATGCTTAAACCACAACGATAATTACGAGAATTATAACTAGTGGCGGTGACAATTAAATCGCCAATTCCCGTTAAACCATACACTGTTTTCTTTTTTCCCCCTAAAACTTTAATAATCACCAAAAGTTCTTTTAAACCTCGAGTTATTAAAGCGGCCCGGGCGTTTTCTCCCATGGAGGGCATCCCACCAAGAATTCCCGCAATGACCGCCATCGCATTTTTAGCGGAAGCGCAGACTTCGGAACCAATGACATCTTTTGAGGTATAAACTCTTAAATAGGTATTGTTGGTAAATAAGCTCTGCGTCATTTTAGCAAGTCTTTGATTTTTCGAAGAAGCTACTAAAAGTGTTAATTTTCGTTCAATTACTTCTTCGGCATGGGATGGACCAGTCAAGTTTACATAGCCTTGTAAATTTTCCTTGGGAATTAAAGCCTTAACTTGCTCACCAACGCTTAAGAAATTATCAGGATTTATTCCCTTACTGACATTAATAAAAACATAAGCTCTACTCAACGGTAACAAAGACTTAAGAAGACTCTCGGTGGCCTTAGTTGGCACACAAATGACGAGAATTTCCGAGTGTTCTTTAGCGATGGCTAAATTGGTGGTAGCGGTAATACTAGGTGCTAAAACATTTTTAAAAAAAGGATGTTGATGGTTATTAATCGAATTAACCATTTCTAGTTTAACGTCATAAACCAAAACCTCATGATGATTGTCGTCTAAAACCTGGGCCAGGGTGACTCCCCAGGCTCCTCCGCCTAAAATACTAATTTTCATTGTCCTTCCTCCTTGGCTCAAATTTGATCGGACTGCCAGTTAAAACAATTTTGCTACGAAAAAAATTATCTAAATATCGACGATAGGAAAAATGAAAATATTTTTCCTCATTGATATAAAGATTAAAAGATGGTGGTTTAATACCACTTTGAGAAATATACGAAAATTTAACGACCCCATTATTAAATTTGTTTGGGGGGTTACTCATGGTGGCTTCCAATAATAGGGAATTTAAAATAGAAGTTTTAATAGTTGTTGTGTAAGAAGCATAGGCCTGATCAATTAATTCGAAAATCGCGGGAACTCTTTGACTATTAAGCGCACTAACCGTGATGAACTCACAGTAATCCAGATAAATAAACTTCTTTTTTAATTCCTTAATAAAACTATCATGGGTTTTATTATCTTTTACCACTAAATCCCATTTATTAATAATTACAACACAGGCTTTGTAGTTGCTAGAAATTAAACCGCCTACATGAGTATCATCTAAAGTGATATTGGTGGCATCTAGTACCAATAGACAAACATCGCTTTGTTCGATTTGGAGAACCGTTCTTAAATAAGAATAGGTATCAAAGCCATCTTCTAATCGTGACTTTTTTTTAATACCAGCCGTATCGACAATTGTATATAATTTATCTTTAACTTTTAAACTAATTTCAATAGCATCCGTCGTGGTTCCACTAATCGGACTCACGATGACCCGACTTTCATTTAACAAGGCATTAGTTAAACTAGATTTTCCGACATTAGGTTTACCTATTAAAGAAAATTTAATACGCTCTTCATCATTGATGCTGGTAATATGATAATTTTCTAAGGCTTCATCTAATAATTCCGCCACATTATTGCCGTGGATACTCGATACTCCATAAACACTAAAACCAAATTTATAAAAATCATAGATGTAACCTATCTGACTAATATCATCAATTTTATTAACGGCGATAATCACTTTCTTTTTCGTTTTATTTAATATTTTCACAATGAATTCATCATCATCAGTAATCCCCGTCGTACCATCAACCACAAAAATAATACAATCACTTTCATCGATAGCAATCTGGGCTTGAAAAGCAATTTCATCCTTAAAAGGGGCACTACTATCTAAAGTTATCCCACCAGTATCAATAAGAAAAAACTCCCTTAAAAGATAGGAAGTTTTCTTAATTATTCGATCCCTTGTCACCCCAGGTGTATCATCGGTAATTGAGTACTTACTGCCAACAATCCGATTAAATAGGGATGATTTTCCTACATTTGGACGTCCAACAATCCCTATAACAAACACTATTTTTTTCCTTTTTTCTTTGGTGCTGAAGAAGCTTCTAATTCATCTAGCAAATGTTGATCAATGATATCCCCAATGGTAATTTCTACTTTAGGGCTTTGCTTCTCCATTTCGCGGACAGCTTCAAACTCTTTTTGTGCTTTAAGGATGCGCGCTGACAAACGTAGTACCCAATTATTCTTATTAAAATCTAAAACTTTAACCTTCAATATGTCACCAGTCTTCACTCTTGGTTCATCTTCATCAAAGTATACTTCTTTATTAGGAATTAAAATATCCAGACCTTGAACCTTCACGGTGACATCTCTTTTCGAAGTATCCACCACTTCGGCATCTATAACGCTACCAACTTCCACTTTAACCCCATCCCAAGCATTAGATTCTAAAGCTTTTAAGGAAAGAGAAATACGATTTTTATCATCTTCATAAGCAATAATAGCGGGGCTAACCTCTTGATTCTTTTGATAATTTTCTAAATTAGCTTTTTTAGGATCATAAGAGACTTGATATTTATGTAAGAAGCCAGTTAAGTCATTGCCTAAATCTACAACGATCCCAAACTCATTAACTGCGGTAATTTTACCTTTAATCACACTACCAATCGGATGTTCTTCTTTAAACAATTGATAAGGAGTCTTGGTTAAAGCCCTGACAGAAAGAACCACCCGGTCACGATCTTCATCTTTTTCAATGACCATGGCTTTTACTTCATCTTTTGGTTTCAAAACCTCGGTTAAATCCTCGACCTTGCTATGGGAATAATTAGCCCCACCTAAGAAGGCCATTCCATATTTAAGATATAATAAAGCAAAACCTTTTTCTACTTTATAAACCCGAGCACTAACAATATCGCCAACCTTTAAAGAAGCAAACTCTTCTTTCTTTAAAACTTTTCGTTCTTCTTTCAGTTTAACTTCTCGTTGTTCTTTATTCTTCTCATAATCGATTCTTTTTTGTTCAATAATGGCTTTTCGGGAGCCTACGACATCATAAGCTAGATCACTTCGAAAATTGGATTCTTTTTTTTCAGCTTTAATAATGTTTATCTCAATATTTTGTCCCTTATATTTGGGGAAATCTTTTTTATAAAAACCCTCTAAGTGCGTAGCTGGTAAAAAGATACTGATTCCATTATAATCAAGATTTAAACCATGGGTCGAAATCTGATCAACTATTTTAGCACTAACTAAAGTGGTTGTGCCAACCAAACTAGCTAAATATAAAAAACTATCTTCGCTTTTTTGTTTTTCCCGGGAAGTATAAACGACCACGGCATTGACCTGTTCGACTGTTACGGTTATTTCATCCCCACTTTGATAAACATCATGAAAGTCTTTAACCGTTTTATCACCATAATGGTCGAGATGCATCTCAAAATTGTACGCTGCTAATTTTTCATCGTTGCTCGTCATAATTAACAAATCTTTCTCAACGCTAAAAATTGTTAAGGTGACACTCATACCAGGCCTTAAATCTTGACCTTGACCATTTTTTAATCTTTTTTTACTCATATTTTATATTCCTCTTCTATAATACTTATTATCTTATCAACTACTTCTTGGAGAGTAGAATTGCTTGTGTCAAGAATTAAGGCATCCTTGGGTACAACTAACGGGGAGTCTTTTCTCGTCGAATCTTTATTATCTCGTTTAATAATATTCAATTCTTCATAACGCAACCGTTCCTCATTAACTTCCTGGTTCTTTTGTTTCAGTCGGCGAATAGCTCGGACACGTGAATCAGCTGTGAGGAAGATTTTAATATCAGCCTGTGGCATAACCTTGGTTCCAATATCACGACCATCCATGATAATCTTTCCGTGGGCTAATTCTTTTTGTAAAGCCACTAACTTTTTGCGAACCGAAGAGAAACTGGAAACCAAACTAACATTATCGGTTACTTCCTTACTTCTAATTTCTTGGGAAATATCTTTCTGATTCAAGTAAATCTTTTCCCCCGCTAATTGGAAAGTAATTTGATCAATGAAATCATAAGATGTTTCATCATCTAGGGGAAGATTATTTGAGATAGCATAATATGTTACCGCCCGATACATTGAACCAGTATCAATATGAGTGAAACCTAACTTTTTGGCAATCAACTCACAGATGGTAGATTTTCCACTACCCGCTGGCCCATCTATGGAAATTAAAAAGTCAATTTTCTTAGTTATTCCTTCCAAATCCCTAAACTCCCGCTAACAATTATATCAAATTATTATCTTTTTTGGCGATATAATTGTTTAACTTCATGAATTTTTAATTCACGATATTCTCCAACCTTGAGATTTTCTAAATCTAGGACATCATATCTAATCCTTTTAAGTTTAACAACTCTCAGTCCTAAACTTTCGAAGATTCTTTTAACCTCATGATTTTTGCCTTCAGTGAGAGTTATATTAATGGTTGACACTTTTGTAGCGGAATTATATTTAATAAACTTATAATTTTTAACCGTCGCTTCATCATCAACGATATCAATGGGACGCTCTAATTTTTTGAGAATTTCTTTCGTAATAATTCCATCCACTTTAACCTGATATTCTTTTTGTACTTGATTAGATGGATGCATCAAGATATTGGCGAGATTGCCGTCATTAGTGATAATGATGGCTCCTGTCGTATCAAAGTCTAAACGACCAACCGGATATAAGCGACAATTACGAGCTTCGCTAATGCAATCTACCACCGTTTTACGGTGCTTATCATCAGCAGCGCTACTCACCACCCCGCTAGGTTTATTCAATAAGAAGTAACGGTAAGTACTCTTTTCAATCCGCTGTCCTTCCAATAAGATGAAATCGTCATTTTTGACTTCATAAGCCGGATGAAGTTCAACCTGAGCGTTAACGCTAACGGCCCCACCTTTAATTAATTCAATTAACTTTCTTCGACTATATTTATTTGCTTCTAATAAATATTTTAAGAGGATCATTATTTGTTGTCTCGAGCAAAATATGTTCCATCGATGGTCGAAACAATGATTTTATCGCCATTTTCAATAAACATCGGTACTTTCACGAGCAATCCCGTATTGGTCATGGCGTCTTTAAGGGAATTAGTTTTCGTATTATCGCCTTTAACTCCTTCAATAGTATCGGTAACTTCTAAAGTAACTTTGTCTGGTAAGGTAACACCTAAAATTTCATTACCATTAAAAATATTAATATTAACTCCTAATCCTTCATAAATGAATTGCATTTCATATTCGATAGTCGAAAGGGGAATTTCCACTTGTTCATAAGTTTCCATATTCATAAAAACAACATTCGCTCCATCAGCATATAAAAAATTCATCGGAGTTTTATCAATTTGGGCCCTTTCAACCCGCACTCCTGAAGGAAAAGTGTAATCAATCACCGCTCCACTACGCAAGTTTCGTAATTTGGTGCGCACAAAAGCGCCGCCCTTACCTGGTTTAACATGCATAAATTCAATGACGGTATAGATTTGACCTTCATGAATAATTGTTTGTCCTGTTTTAAAATCGTTTGTACTAATCATATTTCTCCCTTATTTTTAAATGTTTTATAATGTAATCTACCGCTTGTAGATAACCTAAATGATAATTCCCAGAAATTGTTAAATTAACTACTTCGGAAATATAATTTTTCTTGCGAAAATCTTCACGATTCGTAAAATCTGAAAGATGAACTTCCACTTTTAGAATATTAAGATATTCTAAGCAGTCTCTTAAGGCAATTGAAGTGTGAGTATAAGCCCCGGGGTTAATGATAATTGCCTCACCATCAAAATCTTGCAAGATATCGATCATGGTGCCTTCGTGATTGGTCTGTTTAAAGATAAAATTAATCTTTGGATAGGTTTGAGTTATTAAAGCTTCAATCTCCTCAAGCGATAAACTACCATAGATCGGTTTCGCTCGTAAATTAATCTTATTTAAGTTGGGTCCGTTAAGAATGAGAATTTTCATTGCATAGCCTTAATATAGTTGAGAATCACTTTGATGGAAGTTTCGGGATTGTAGTTATTACTTACGATAATATCCGCAAAATCTTTATATTTCATAAATCTTTCTTGATCAAGCATTTCAATCGAAACATTTTTCATTAAAGGTCGCTTACTTTCTTCAGTTTTTAGACGTTCCGATAACACTTTAACATCAGTATCCAAAAAAATGATTAAGCCGTTTAAATATTTTTTATTATCACTATCTAAAACAACACCGCCACCGCAGGCAATAACGTAATCACCATCTTCGGGAATGTCATCTTGCAAGACTTCTTTTTCTAATTGACGAAAAAAAGCCTCACCATCTTTCGTCCAAATTTCTTCAATAAATCGACCATTTTTCGCTTCTAAGACCTTATCTAAGTCAAGGTATCTAAATTTTAGTTCTTGCGCTAACTGCAAGCCAATAGTGGTTTTTCCTGATCCTGGTAATCCAATTAAAAATATCTTCATCTATACTCCAAAACACTTAAAATTATATCATAATAACGATAATAAGGGAAAATAATACTAAAAATCAATCGTCTTTGTTCTTGGAAGTAGGCTTTTTTCGCCTCTGGTCTTCGGGCTCTACTGGCGAGGTAGTTGAAATATCTGAGATATAATTTTGGGGATCTGTTTGAATATTTAGATAGTCTTCAGAAGAAGTCTCGTCGATTTTTTTGGGTTTTCTTTTCCGATAAACCACAAACTTATTAAATAAGTATTCGGTTATAAAATTAACGACCATCGAAATGCCCTCAATAAGCCAAGCATGAATCTTATTTTCAAATGCTCGCGCAAACCATCCGGAAAGAGGAGTAAAGACTAAGTAATAAGCGGTTACTAAAGCCATTGCGAGAAAAACATTATTGGCTTCTTTGAAAGTAAATTTTCGGTTAAAAGTAAAGCTAAAGATGACACTAAAAACAATTGACAAAACATTGGAGACCCAAACCCAAGGAATTTTGATAAGATCGTTCATGATAAAAAAAGTAAAAACTTGCACTAAGGCCGCTCCTACCATAAATAAAGTAAACTTTAAAAATTGAATAAAATTCTTCCTAGAATTGGCTTTTTTGGCGGTTTTTTCATCTACCATGTTTTCCTTCAAAATCGGTGTTGACACAAGTACGATAGGTTTGGAAGAAACGCTTGGGAGATCATTTTCGTGAGTATCATCAACTTTAATTGGTAATTTTGATTCTGGCATACAAAGATTATACTACTTTATCCGAAATAAGAAAATTATCGATTAATTTTAGAACTTTATTTTCTAAATCAGGATCTTGAGAATCAAAGATATTTAATTTAAATTGATTGACAAAAAAAGTTTTTTGCTTTTTGGCTAGTTTTAAACTTCGTTTAATAATTAGCTCTTTAGCCTTCATCAAGTCGATATCTCCTGCTAAGTAATCATAGAGTTCTTGATAGCCAATGAAGTTTAATCGTTGGGGCAGGCCTTGAACCTCTTCTATAAATCCGTTTTGTAATTGTTCTTCTAATCTGGTTGTAAAAATCGCTCGTTGAAGTTCTCTGGGGATCTCTAAATAAATGATCAGGGGGTCATAATCTTGAAAGATCGCTAATTCTTGGGGACTATCATATTCAATACCAGAACGCAAGAGATCATAATATCTTTGCATTCTTCTTAAAGAAGCATTTGGAAAAGCAAAATTCGGATTTAAATCCCTTATTTTATGCTTAAGTTCTTCTATATCGAGACTTTCCTCACTTCTTGGTAAATCTTGGGGAAGTTGGTAATCATAAAGCAAAGCCCGAACATAAAGCGCCGAACCACCCACAATAATTGGTAAATTTAAGTTGTTGATCAGAGAACGAGCACTAGATTGAAAATCAAAAATACTATAGGGCTTGGAACTATTAAAATCAACGACATCTAGAAGATGATGTTTAACTTCCGTTTGTTCTTGAAGGCTAGGTTTAGCGGAACCAATATTTAAACCTCGATAAATACAAACACTATCAGCGTTAATTATTTCACTTTGATAATGTTTAGCTATTTTCAGGGCTAATTTAGTTTTTCCCGAAGCGGTAATACCCGCGATGATAATCATCTTCATACAAAAATTGTATCAAAAAAGCAAAAATTTAATATAATAATAGTATGAAAGAAGGCAAAATTCTTTATGAATGGCTACTAAAAAATAATTTTACAATTACATTTGCTGAAAGCTGTACCGGGGGACTCGCGAGCCATTTGCTGACCAATATTCCCGGAGCCAGCCGCGTTTTTAACTTCAGTGTGGTTACTTACGCCAATGAAGCAAAAACTGCCTTTTTAGGAGTTGACGAACAAATTCTTACCACTCAAGGGGCGGTTTCTAAGGCTTGCGTAGAGGCGATGGCTCAAGGTATTGCAAAAGTAGCAAAATCTAACCTGAGTATAGCTATTTCTGGCTTAGCCGGTCCCACAGGAGCTACATCTAAACCCATTGGACTAGTCTACTTTGGTTATTATTTAAATGGTCAAGTCTTTTCGACCGATCACCAATTTCATGGTTCACGCCGTCATATTCAACGTTCAAGTGCTAAATTTTCCTATTATTATCTCATAAAAGAGATAATTAAGCTAAAAATATAAAAAAGTGATAAAATATTAATGATGAATGAAATATTTGGGAAAGTCTTAAAAAATGATATCGATTACCTAAAAGCTAACCAACTTAGCTTATTTCTGAAAGATGAACGCGGAAAGAATCTCATTCATTATGCTTGTTTAAATGAAACGACTGAAGTTTTACAATATTTAATTGATGTGGGTTTAAACGTTAATCTCCGCGATTTTTTGGGAGAGACCGCCTTATTTGATTTAGCCCGCAAGGCTAAATATAACTTTATTGTTCTTTTAATCAAAGCAGGTATTAACCTCAATAGTTATAATAATTTGGGAGAGATAGCTCTGCATTTGGCTTGTAAAAGAGGGGATTTGGAAGTTATTAAACTCTTAATTGAAACCGGTAGCGATATTACTAAAAGAACCAACCAATTTCGATTACCGCTTCATTACGCCTTAAGTAACGATGATGAAAAAATCTTTGAATACTTATTAAAATTGACAAATTTAGGATATCAGATCTATGATGATAAACGTAATTGTTTGTTACATTACGCGGCCTCTTATGGAAGCATGAAAATTGCTCAAAAATTAATCAATGACCAATTCGACGTTAATTATTTAAATGATTTTTATGAAACACCACTTTTTAGTGCTGTGCGTAACCAACAAATCGAATTAGTTAAATATCTCTTAAATCAAGGAGCTTATATTGAAATAGTTAATCGTCGTTATGAATCTGTTTTAATGGTCGCTTCCCAAAGCAATCCTTCTTTGGAAAAAATCCTCCTAAACTATTTAGAAAGCCCAACTTATCAAAAATATCTAGATGATAATATTTTAACGTTTTGTATTTTAAATCGTGATTTTAAACAAGTTCAACATTTAATCTTTAATAAAAGTCCTCTTATAAAGGATAAATACCAGAAAACCGCCTTAGATTATGCTAAGCAATATGGTTTGAATAGTTTTGTTGCCATTCTTTTAATGAAATGAACATCGTTTATATTGCTTTGTTATTCATTGCTAGTTACCTATTTGGTAGCATTCCCAGTGGTCTTTTAATTGGTAAAATTCGCGGGGTTGATCCACGTAAATATGGTTCTGGTAATATCGGGGCCACTAATATTACCAGAATTTTTGGTTTCAAATATGGAGCAATAACTTTTATATTGGATGCTTTAAAGGGGATGATCATCATTGGAGTCCTTCGAATCCTGGTCTTTAGTGGGGTAAATGTGGATTTTTTAATTTATATCCGGGGGATTGATATTTTACCAGTTTACGGTATGTGTTCCATTCTTGGCCATGTTTTTAATATTTTTTTACATTTCAAGGGTGGAAAAGGCGTGGCCACTAGTTTTGGTATTTTTTTAGTTTTATCCCCTTGGGCGGCGGCGGGAGCCATCATCGGCTACGTGGGAACCATTTTTATTTTCGCTATCGGATCACTTTCGTCTTTGGTTGGCTTGCTGGTAGCCGATCTTGCTGGCGTTCTAGAAATTATTATTCTTTCCGAGAAAAACTTTTTAAAAGATATTATTTATTTAATATTTTTCTTCGTTATTACCGTTATCATATTAGTCTCACATGTCCAAAATATCAAACGTTTATCCAAAGGTAAAGAAAGCAAATTTAACTTAGGCATCCCAAAAATGAAGGAAATACATAATCACCAAAAATTGATTGCCGTTAACATCAATAACTACTTTCGAGAAAATTATAATTTAGATGGTCTTAAATATAAAACTCTTTATTTGACCAATAAAAAAATATGTTTAATCTATAAAATTAAAGTTATCACCCTTACCCAGGATCTTTTAGATCGCTTAAATAACGATAATAAAGAGTTTATGGTTAATATTCACCGACAAACCAAGTACAATTATTACTTGAATGTGGATTTAATCATTTCGGATAATCTTTCGGATAATCCTTCCTTAATTATAAAGGAATAATATTTATAAGTTATTTCTTATTTTTTAATAATTATTCTTCACTAATATCTATTTTAGTTTTGATAAAATCAATAAATTCCGTACTAGTGGTTGGAAGTTCCATAACCGCAAATGATTTTTGCTTATCGATAACAATCGATTGTAAGGCCAAGTATAATCGGCCTTTCTTTTTAGCAATCCAACCTTTTACAAAATATTTATAAGGAAATCTTCGGGTAATTTGATCCAAATTTTGGGAAGTAATAGTAATTTCATCATCATAAAAATCATACCTCCAAGTATCTTGACTTTTACCAAGCAATTTTATTTTAAGCGACTTGGCGTAATTTTTTCGGACCTGATATTTTTTAATGGAATAAAAATGCAATAAAAATAAACCAGCAACAACGCTAACAATAATTAACCCAATGGTCGTATTACTTGGTAATCCGCTTTTTCTGACTTCCGACATTATTAAGTAATAGGAGATAAAAAAATTAAAAAAATAATAAACAACGCTAGCAATGATCATTTTTCTTCGATAGTCAAACAAAAAATAGCCCGCCACCAGGTACGAATATTTTTGGATATTATCTTTATTTATTTGCGAGTTTATGGAATACATGAATTAACTCCCCTTTATCTATTTCTAACCTAGAAAAAAACAACCATTTAGGCTGTTTATTTACTTTTTTCACTGGTTTTGGCTTCATCCATCGAACGCATAACTTGACGAACCTGTTTTTCTGTTGGCGTACGCCCCATCGAGGTAAACATTGCTCGAATCATTTTTTCCGAAACAGGGGGATTTTTTTTCAAATACTTTTTAATGACCGCCCGTGCCACAAAGAAGCCAACGAGGGCTCCGACTATTAAGGTAACAATTGGTAATACTATTTCTAACCATAATGGCATATTCAATACTCCTTATAATATTATTCTATCACTTTTTTAAAAAATGTTATTTTCTTGATGCCTTGCGTTTTAATTTTATAAACAAATAAGTCTTTAAAAATTGTTATTTGGGCATCGACATGGGTTTCATAGATGATAAAACCGGCTGGTGCTAAAATTTCACTAAGAATTAAAGCATCATCTTCATTAATAGTAAAATTATATGGCGGATCTAAAAAAATATAATTAAACAATTGGCCAGTTTGCTTTAATTTTAATAGTAAGTGAGTGGCTTCCAAATTAAAGACATGATAAACTTTTTCTTCTACCTTTAATAAAGTCAAATTAGCTTTAATAGTTTGATAAGCTTGATAGTTGACATCATTAAAAACACAACTATTAGCTCCCCGGGAAAGAGCTTCCAAACCATAAGCTCCCGAACCGCTAAATAAATCTAAGGCACTTCCTTCAATCTTAAATAAAGTATTGAAGACCATTCCTCTGACTAAATCGGAAGTTGAACGGGTCGTCGAAAGTCCAACTTGTAAGATATTTCGCGCTTTGTATAAGCCCGCAATTATGCGCATTTAGAAACTTGATAACCAATACTAGAAATGGCTTCGATAGCCTTGGTTTCATCAATGTCGCGAATAGTGACAATCTTGGTAGCTAGCTTGACCTTATGCTTAATCTTATTGGCTTTCAGCACGGCCTCAATTTTTTTAACACAATGCTCGCATGTCATGTTTGATACAAATAATTCCATCTTATTTTCTCCTTTTTATAAATCTGAGCCTTAGGGCATTTAAAACCACAATAATACTAGAAATACTCATTCCAATCCCTGCAATGGTCGCATTAATAATACCAAAAAGTGCGAGAGGAATCATGATAACATTATAACCGAAAGCCCAAATATAGTTTTCGATGATGTTGATACGGGCTTTTTTGGCTAAAAATAAAGTGTGGCTTACTAAGGTTAAGTCAGGGGCTAGTAAACAAACGGAAGAATTAAAACTATTTATATCATTGGCGTTAAAAACACTAAAGGAAATATCGCTGGTACCACCCGCCACAATATCATTAATACCATCTCCTACCCAGGCCATATTACCATGTAAATCCCGTTTAATATCTTGAACAATTTGGCTCTTTTCTAAAGGAGAGGTGTTTCCGTAAGCTTGAGAAAAGCCGAGATTACGTGCAATATAATTGGTCCTTTGTACATTATCACCACTGATTAAATAGGTTTTGATACCTTGTTTATGTAAGTCACTAAGTAAGGTTTTAGCATCTTTTTTAATTTCATCCTCCAAGACAAAAGTCGCTACTACTTGATGATCAACAATTAAATAGAGTTCCAAATTTATATCGGATAAAATTTTATCTTTCTCATAAGGATTACGATTGCCTAAGAGAACCTCTTTGGTCTGATAAGTAGTCTTTAAACCAAAACCAGCCACCATGTTCACTTCCGATAAAATTAAATAATCAGCAAAAGTATCTAGACTCTCATAGTAGGAAGTAATAGCCTTACTGATGGGATGATTGAATAAATGCTCCAAACTAGCAGCTAGCTTTAAGTCTTCTAAACTACCATGATACGCTACTAAGCTCAGCATTCCACTAGTGATCGTTCCCGTTTTATCAAAGCCCACCGCCTTGATATTAGTTCCAACTTCAAATAAATCCGAAGTCTTAATGAGGATTCCTTCTTTTAAGGCTGTATTAATAATGGAAATAATAGAAATCGGAGTGGCTAGTCCTAGGGCACAAGGGCAGCTGATCACTAAGACAGCAATGCTGCGCATAATACTCACCTCTAAGGACATTTTAAATACTAAATACATTAGTAAAAAACCCGTGATAGCAATAACGAAAACGACGGGAACAAAAATCGAAGAAATCTTATTGGCAATGATTTTCGTCTTGGGTTCGATGGAAGCCAGTTCTTCGGCGGAATTAATAATTTGTTGAAATAAAGAATCTTCGTAGGTATTAACTACCTTAAGATAAACAGCGTTGACAATGTTAATCGTTTGAGCAAAAACTCGATCACCAATTTTTTTAAACTTATAAGTGTTTTCGCCGGTTATTGCATGCTCATCGAACTCTGACTCATTGAGAGAAAATTGGTCGTCTAACACCCCATCTAGAGGAACTAATTGTCCAGGTTTGACCATAATAATTTCCCCTACCTGAATGTTTTCTAAAGCAACATTTACAAAACTACCCTGACGGTAAACTTCAATCTCTTTGCTACTTTGAGCTAAAAAAGCTTCCAAATGATCATTAGTTTTTCGCTTGACGCGATCTTCCACGTAATTACCAATAATCATAAAACCAATTAAAATTCCACTAACTTCAAAGTAGTAGCTTGGCGGATTCATCATCATGGGATCTCGAACCTGATTAATGATTAAAATTACCAGAGAATAAATAAAAGAAGCCATCGTTCCTAAAAAGATGAGCGTATTCATTCCAAATTTTAAATTCTTTACATCATGAAAGAAACCTTTAATGAACCGGCGACCAGGGATGGCAATGGCGACCAGGGCTAAAGAAGCAAACAAGTAAGGACTAGTTAAAAAACCCAGCATAACATTAAACCACATCAAAATCATTAAAATTAAAAAAATACCAGCAATCGAGGTAGCCATATAAAAATCAATTTTTTCCAAAATCATGGTCTTTCGTGATGAAATGGCATTATAACCGATTTTTTTTAATTCTTTAACATAAAAATTAGTATTTTCTTCGCCTAAAAAAACCAGAGTTTTAGCCGCAATATTAATTTTTGCTTTAATGTTTAATTTTAAAAAATGAGCTTTAATCGTCGCACTACAATTGCTACAAGTCATATTGCTAATATAAAAACGATAGAGTTTTTTCATTGATTTAATAAATCCTCAATTGTTTTTTGATCCAGAGCTTCCAGAAGTAATTTCAATAATTTATAAGCGTTAGCATAATCGTTTAAATCAATAATTGAGGTATGGCTATGCATATAGCGAGTGGGAATCGCGATATTGAGAGCCATTGCACCTTGCTTATTTAAATGGGCTGTCGCCGTATCAGTTCGACCTCCGGAAATAAAGGCCTTTTGAACAGGAATTTGCGATTTTTGAGCCAAATCTAACACAAATTGTAATAGTCCTTGATGAGGAAGAGTACCAGCGTCATATAATACCACTTGAACTCCTAATCCTAAACCAGCACTATTTTTACCACCCGGATAATCATCACTATCACCAACATCAACACCAATAACAATATCCGGATTAACTTGATAACTAGCAGTTTTAGCTCCCCGAGCACCTACTTCTTCTTGCGTGGTAAAAGTATAATAGACTTCATTCGAAAAATCTTCATGTAAAATCATATCACACAACAAGGCACAACAACTACGATTATCTAGGGCTTTCCCCATGACGCGATTTTCCACGGATAATTCCTGAAATTTAGTTGAAGGTAACACTAAATCACCAACTCTTACCCCAAGTTTTGTGACTTGTTCATACGTACTAGCACCTAAATCCAAAAATAATTCGCTCATCTTTAAGGACTTATCTCTTTCTTCTAGAGGAGTCGTATGAGGTGGTTTGATTCCGCTCACGGCTAAGACTGGTCCCTGAGCCGTAATGATGGTCCATTCCTGTGCTCCCATAGCGGTGGTTAGCCATCCCCCCAAAGGCAAAAAATTTAAAGTCCCATCCCGATTAATTTTATTAATCATTAGGGCTATCTCATCCATATGAGCTAACACTTGAATTCGATATTTTTGGGAATTTTGCATGGGTTTTTTGAGGATCAAACTACCTAAATGGTCATGTAATACTTCTAATTTTATCTTTTTAACTTCATCTAAAATTACTCGTTTAACCCCTTGCTCATAGGAACTCGGTCCCCAAGCTTCCGATAATTTTCGCAGAAGTTGTACTGATTCTTTGATTTCCATATTTCTCCTAACGTTAGCCGTAACTAACTAATATAATTATAACTTAAAGCGAGATAATAATTGGATATTTGCTTAGTCTATTCCTTAGGATCCGAAGCAGTAGTTTTAGTGGTGATTTCTTTTACTTCTTCTTGAGGGGTTTCCTTATTTATAGCAGAAGAATTGGTGTTGTTTTCCGTTGGCGTAGCTGTTTGAGTGGTTAAGACTTTTCCTCGATTTTTCACACTAAGAATACCGATTACTAAAAGAACAACTCCCACTACTAAAAAGCTATAAATGATGATATAGTTTAAAATTTTTCCAATATCAATTCCAAAACCACTGACCATTAAAAATACCCCGCCACTAAGTAGTAAAATACCACCAATAAAATACCAAAAAGGTTTATCCACTTTGGTATAACTGCAAGAATAAAGCACAATAAATCCATGAATAAATAATAAAATACCAATCCAAAAGCCAATTGAGTCAGTTAATTCTCCCTCATCAGTTCGCCCCCTGGCAAACATATGCCATGGTTTACCAGCTAAATGACAAATAGCTGGTACTAAAAATCCCGCAATCGCGACAAACAAAAATAAAATAAATTCAAAGACATACATAAATTTAATGATACCCTCATTTTTTTTAAGTTGAGGAATTAAAATATAAAAACCCAAAAACAATAAAATAAAGCCCCCTACCAATTCGATAAAGTTCAATAAAATATTCTTTTCAACACTAAAATAAATCCAAGCTTCATTGACCTTTTTGGCATCCCCCATGGGAACAATCATTAAAATACTACTAATTAATAACAGACCACCTAAAATTAACGTAATCACATAATTCTTTTTTAAAAAATTTAACATTTTAATTCTCCTTTATATTATATATATTTAACTTAATAAATTTACCTTCATTAATTGAAGCTAGAATAATAGTATCTAACATGCTATTCTCAATGATGAAATCATTATTAACGCATTCAATATTAGTATTAAGAACAAAGGTTTGATAACTTTCGATATTTTTTACCCGCACCGATTTTTGGGCATGAAAAAAACTCATCATCTTTTCATACTTAGTAAAATAATAGGTAATAGATATGAGGATTAACTTTGTTTCTAAAAGTAAGCGCGAAAGATAAGCGAGGTTTTTAGCGTAGGCAATGATAAATTCCGTGCGTTGCATAAAAAATCCTTCAAAAATACTAAAGGTACGATCATCAAAGGAATACTCGGATACTTGCTGTTCTAAGAGACTCATTAAATAGACTTTTAAAGCCTGGTTTTTCTTTTGATCTTTTTTATAAAAAAGAAAATATAAAGAAATTTCATCGCCTTCACTGGTATAGCTCATTAATATTATTTTACGAAAATTTAAATATTCTAAAAGTTTTTGAAATTTTTGATTAAACTTAGTTTTGGAGGCTTTAATGGTATATTTAGCCATAAAGGTATAAGAATTGCTATAAACAAAAGTTTCAAAAAAACCATTAGCATGCACTTCGACCCCTGTTTTTGCATCAACATAATGGATCGGTAAATATGATACCCGCGAATAATAACTTTTTAATTGATAAAAAAGATTCAAAGACATGGTGACAAAAGTAATGGAAATAAAAATAATGAACAGGGTTGGACCCAAATTTTTATATAAAATCACCGCTAAAATAATAAAGGCCGGAAAAACCAAAATCGTAAAACCAGCAAGCAGCGAACTAAAGCCCTTTTTATATAAAATAAAATCTAAAATAAATAGTGCTACTCCCACATACATACGGAAAATAGACATTTGCGTTAAATTAGCAAAGGCAATCCGCGGAATATCCCAAAACAATAAAAATACGACTAAAAATAAAATAAATAATAAAGAAGCTGAATGAAGTAATTTATAAGTTCGATGATTTTTAATCTTTAAAAATTGTGGTAAGTGATAGTGTTCTTTCATCGCGCTACGATAACGAAAGTAGGCTCTTCTTTTTATAAAGAAAAAATTATTAACCTTTAGAATCCCTTTGGAAGTGTGGGGCCATGCTTTATCTAAAATCTTGGTTAAAAAGGCTAGCGGATTAACAACGACTAAAGTGCCACCGAATAAAGCGAAAAGAATAGTAAAACTCGGAAACAGCCAAATTAAAATACCCACCGCCGCAAAGTATATAAAATAGTTAATGAAATAAGTTAAGCCACATATTAAATAAATCGTATTTAAAATAATCGCCGAAATTCCCAAAACGATAAATAAGCCTCTTTTACTAGCGGGAGCTAAAATAGTTAAAACAATGGCCAGAGCCAAGAGGTTTAAATATATGATAATGGCAACGATGATTCTCCGTTTCACATAATAATTATACTAAAATATACCATTTTTGGGAAAAATGAGGATGATTTTCTTTTTATTTTCACAAGCTTTGACAAATAACAAATTAACTGTCCAACCATCAAGTAACAACGAAACGTCAAAATAAAAAACCTTGAAAATAACTTTCAAGGTTTTTAATAATTATTTAACTACTTCTTTAACTAATTTAGTAAACTTTTGGGGTTCACTTACGGCTAATTCCGCCAGAATTTTACGATTAATT
Source organism: Acholeplasmatales bacterium (assembly GCA_031284745.1). GTDB lineage: Bacteria > Bacillota_I > Bacilli_A > Acholeplasmatales > Acholeplasmataceae > JAITXV01. The sequence goes on from JAITXJ010000004.1 coordinate 44,289, forward strand.
TCAATATTAGCTAATTCTAAGGCATGAATGAAAAGCGAATAATTCGTACCATTTATTTTACATGCGGCATTTATTCTAGTAATCCAAAGCTTTCTAAAATCTCTTTTTTTCGCTTTACGATCTCTAAAAGCATAATTTAATGCCCGCATTACTGCTTCATTGGCTGTCTTATAGAGGGTACGCTTGCTTCCAAAATAACCTTTGGCTAATTTTAATACTTTATTCCTTCTTTGACGGGAAACACTTCCACCTTTTACTCTCATATAATCCTACCTTAAATTAGAAATAAGACTTTTAATTCTTTTTTCATCAGTCTTATCAACCCCTGCAACGTGTCGAACGTTACGATTTTGTTTAGTTGTTTTTGAAGCCGCTAAATGTCCTGCATAGGCATGATGTCTTAGAAGCTTACCAGTTCCAGTTACTTTAATTCTTTTTTTTAATCCCGAATGGGTTTTTTGTTTTGGCATTTTCTTTCCTTCCTTTATTTGTTTGACTTAATTGGTGCTAAGATGACGAAGAGGTTGGGCCCTTCAAATTTCATTTCACTTTCAATCTTGGCGATACCATCTAAGGAACTAATGAATTCATTAATTACTCCCTTAGCCATATCCATCTTTTGGAGCATCCGACCTTTTAAAAAGATCCTAATTTTTATTTTATTGCCAGCCTCAAGATGTTTTAAAGCTTGATTGCGCCGGGTTTCAATATCATGCTTTTGGATGACTGCTGATAATTGAACCTCTTTTACTTCAATTCTTTTTTGATTTTTCTTGGATTCTTTAATTTTCTTTTGTTGATCATAACGATATTTAGAATAATTCATCAATTTACAAACGGCGGGGGTCGAATTATTGGAAACGAGAACTAAATCTAAATCTTTTTCATCAGCCAAGGCTTGGGCTTCTTTTTTGCTTAAAATACCAAGCTTAGTTCCATCTTCATCGATCACCAGCATACTTAAACTTTGAATTCCATCATTGACATTGGGATCAACTTCCTTTCTGATGTGGGTACGATACGGTTTTTGATAATTATTAATCTTTATTTCCTCCTATAAAAATAAGAACAACCCCGAAAGAATTGTTCTTATATAATATAGTATTATAAGCTGAGCCAATTACCCATAAACCTTGTCTATCGGGTGAGAGATTAAATCTCTTCTTTCAAAGCACTAATAATTATAGCAGATATTAAAAAATTTAATATTTTTTTACTCAATAAACAATTATTCCGTGCGTAAAGCATTAACCGGATCTTTTTTCGCGGCTCTTGTGGCTGGCACTAAGCCACTAATGATCGAAAGTAAAATTGAAAGAAGCAGCATATACAAGGCATAATCCACCGGGAAAATCGCTAACTGCTTAACCGGAGTATAATGAGCTAAAATGGTATTTAGAACAAATGATAACAACCAGGTAGTAATAATACCGAGCATTCCACTGACAAAGCCAATGATAAAGGTTTCACTATTAAAGAGATTAGAGATATCGACTTTTCGACCACCTAAACTTCGCAAAACCCCAATCTCCTTGGTTCTTTCCACCACCGATACATAAGTTATGATGCCGATCATAACGCAAGATACCAAGAGCGCTAAAGCGGTAAAGCCAATTAAAGCATAGGTCACAATATCGATCATGGTGTTAATCATCGTAATAATGACCGCAATATTGTCAGAATATTTAATAGTTTGTCGTTCATCAGGGAATAAAACAATTGTCTCTCCATTTAAATTTTCATAGATTAGAATTTCGTCGCTATTCCAGCGGTCCAGGTAATCAGTAACCCCGTCTTTAAGTTCGAAATTTACTGGGTAGATAAATACTTCATTCACGATGCGGTTGCCTCCTACTTCTCGTAAACTTAAGGTATATTGTTTGGAACTCGAGCCACCACCCATAATATTAGAAATTAAAGACATAAACATTTGCATTTGCGAAGTATTTCCCACATAACCAACAACATTGTTGTGAGCAATTCCCTCAAAATCCACAAAGGAAAAATTATAAGTAATTCCAATGCTCGAAGAAGTATCACTTCCCGTATTAAATTCTCCGCTTAAAATATAATCGCTGCCTTTTTCCTCATTTTGATTTCTTAAATAATTAGCTATTTGGGAATTATAATTTAAATTAAGGGCATGTTGGGTAAGGGCGGCGGTATAATAAAAACCGGATTGTAAACAACCAAACATAATATTTGGTTTGGCTTCTAAAATCCCTACAACCTTTAACTCTAAACCATTAGTAAAATTATTGGCATATGGGTTATAAGTGAAAGGGGAATATGGATTGGTACCGACATTAAAAATTTGGTCATTATCATACCAATAAAAAGTCTTACCAATTAATTCTTCATAAGTATAACGCTCTCTTTTTAAAGCGGGATTAAAATTGGGATTAGGAGTTCCATCACTATTGGGAGTGATTTCATAAACCGAATTTAAAAATTCTTCTTGCGTATAATAACCCAATTGAGCTAATAAAATATCAGTTAACATTTTATTATCATTTAAAACAATCATCACTTCATTTTTTTCTTTAGCAACCTGACCATAAAGCATTTCATATTGTGACAAAATATAATCTTCAGAATCGGGAGCTTCCATAAAAATTCGCCCAAACGAGTCAATATAAGAAGCATAACTACCATAGGGAGAACTTAATAAAATGGATGAATAAGTATTTTTAATGACGCTAAGAGATGGTTTTTGAGGATTACTTTGGGGATTAAAATAAAAATCAGTATAAATATTATTCCGCATTTCTAAGCCATAATTATAATAGACGGCGGCTAAATACTCCGAGGGCATAGCCTGAATATAATCAAAATAACTTTGAGTAAATTGATTATTCACTAAAAAAGAGTCCGTCAATTCCACATTTTTTGCAATGGAGGCTAAAACCTGTTCAATAGGAACAGTTCCAGCCTGGGTAGCAATTTCCACCTTTTGGCCAAAAGAAGCACCACCCATTAAGGCCGATAAATCATAACCACTTTCGCTAATTTCGATCGGATTTCCGCTTAACATATCATCCTGCATATTAGTAATATATGACCTAACTCCGTAGGAAATAGCCAGTACTAGCGATACGCCAATGATTCCGATAGAACCAGCAATCGCGGTTAAAATAGTTCGGGCTTTTTTGGTGATAAGATTTTGAAGCGACAATTTAAAGGCCGTAAAAAAACTCATTTTGGCTTTTTCTTTTTTATTGTTTTCCATTTGTTGAAGCACCTTATTACGGTTTCCTTCCCGTTTTTTACGGATCTTACGAGCTGCTCCGGCTACTCCATATTTTTTGACGTAAATTGGTCTTAAATTTTCTAACTCTTCAATATTAGTAACAATCTGCTCATCAACGAACCTTGTTTCTTGTTCTTTGGCTAATTGATTTACGCGCTCAACTTCCTTTATTTCTTCATCTTCATTTTCCGGATTAGTATCATCAGTTACTTCCCCATCCAGTAATTTAATAATTCTGGTGGAATATGTTTGAGCAAGTTCAGGATTATGGGTTACCATGATAACTAATCTCTCCGTAGCTATTTCTTTTATTAAATCCATAATTTGTAAACTAGTAACCGTATCCAAAGCGCCAGTGGGTTCATCAGCTAATAAAATATCAGGATTGTTAATCAATGAACGAGCAATGGCGACTCTTTGACATTGTCCACCGCTTAATTGATTGGGTTTTTTATAATATTCTCCACATAAACCTACTCGATCAAGGGTTTTTTTCGCCAATGCTTGTCGTTCTTTTTTAGTATAACCAGCAATCGTTAAAGATAGTTCCACATTACCTAAAACTGATTGATGAGGAATCAAATTATAACTTTGAAAAATAAAACCTACCCGGTGGTTACGATAAACATCCCAATCACGATCTTTAAATTCTTTCGTAGAAATACCATTAATGATTAAATCACCACTGGTATATTGGTCAAGACCGCCAATAATGTTAAGTAATGTCGTCTTTCCACAGCCTGAAGGACCTAAAATGGAAACAAATTCACTGCGACGAAAAGAAATATTAATTCCTTTTAAAGCATTAACGGTAGCGGAGGACATTACATAATCTTTTTTAATATTTTTTAGTCTTAACATTTAATACTCCTTCTAATACTTTACTTATTATATCACTTTATGAAACTACTATTAAAATAAGACTTTTCCCCTTAAAGTTCACTTAATTTTTAAAAAAAATCTTTTTAACAATCACTATCTTAGCAATATTTAAGGATAATTTTGTTATTTTTAAAATAACAACTAACTTATGAAAATTCTTCAATTAAAAAAGATTCCAAAACTTCAAAAATTAACGAAATTATCTTACTAATCATGAATAATAAATAGTTTTAATAAGAATAATAGGAATAATTAATCTAAAAAAAATCAACTTGCTTTAATCTGAAGCATTCTTAGTTTAACTCTTATCTTCATCGCCAAGGATATTTATTTTTTTACCAACTAAATAGGCCTAAATTTTTTAAATAAGTGGTAAGTTTAAGTTCGATCTGATGGCCCAAAAATTTAGTTGTTGATGTTGAGCAGAAGCATCATTATTGTTGCCTAATACTCCATAAGAGCCTCTTCCAAAGCCGTACATTTCATCTTGCACATAAATTAAAGTCGAATTTTCCAATAGATAAACTTGTTCAATACCAAAACCAGTATCAAAAGTTATATTTGTATTATAAGTATTTGTATTATAAGTACCTAATTGGCCATAAGTATTTCGACCAAATAGTAAAGCTGTACCATCATCTTTTAAAATAGCGTTGTGATTAACTCCACAAATAACCGATAAAGCCGAATTAGTCACCATCGTTGGAGTATATTTAGTTCCTGTATTCGGACTAACCCCAATTAAATTATTGGTTGTATCGCCCCAAGCAAAGGCCGTATGATAATTATCAATCATCATTCGACTATGAATACCCGCCTCCACACTAATAATATCGTACCAACCGCTCATTTTGGTTGGCACCCGATTTTTAATGGTTAAATCGCTTAAGCCCAGTTCGCCTTTTTCATTCGTTCCAAAAGCCCAAACTTCAAAGTTTCGATCCAAAATCAAACCACCATAACGTCCAAAAGAAACAATTTGTGCTTGCCCACTAAAATTAATTTTCGTCATGTTTGGATTATTAGCACTATCAACCCCATTGCCGAGGCCACCACGTGTTCCATTTCCCCAGGCATATAAATCACCGCCCGCGGTAATAGCTCCCATCGTATCAATACCATTAGTAGCTAGTCGACTGAAAATGTAATTATTGGGATTACTTCGCAAAACAGGGGTGCTTTGGACACTAGGAGCACTACCATTCAGACCATATTCATTAGACCCCCAACACCAAACATGGCCACTTTCGTCTAAAGCAAAACTACTTTGGCTGGTGGCGGAAATATCTTTGAATAAAGTATTAGTATTAATCATCGTAGGAATTAAACGATTATTGGTATCTCCTAAACCTAGTTGTCCTAAATCATTAAGCCCCCAAGACCAAATCTTGCCGGTGGTTGAGAGGCCTAAGGTATGATTATTGCCGGTCACAATTTTCTTGAAAGACCAAACTGTTATATTTAAGGTAAAGGAAACGCTGGCCCCTTGGGGACTAGTAGCATGATATTCCACGACATAATCATCAGGGTAGGGAAAAATAAGATCTAGACCGTCAATATCATAAGTAATATTTGTATAACCGCTCTTCACATAGGCGTTAAAATTCATATTATATAATTCGCCAATAAATATCTGTGTTTGATAAACTCCACCATTTAATTCAATCGGCGCGAGCTCCATAGCTGAAAGTTCTTTACTACTCGAAAAAAAGCTATGAGCCTCTTCAACTAGGCCATAAGCAACACTAATAAATAATATAACAAATAAAATAAGTATTTTCTTCATGCTCCCTCCCCCATGTAGAATAACACATATTTTCTACATATGTTAATATTATACAATATTCGGAAAAAATCGTATTTATTATGCACATATAATTAAAAATTATATTTTTTTATAATTGAGCATTATTTAATTCTATTTACGCAAAAATGATATAATTGTGTATGTGATTGGTGAGATACAGCTTTACCATTCCCTAGTAAAGGTTTTTATAACCCTTGCCTCACCTCTCACAAACGTTATTATTATATTGAAGAAAAAGGAGAAATGCATTCAAATAGTAGCGCTTTAAGTAACGACTGTTATAGTCGAAAGAATGCAAAAAAAAGAAATGGAAAAAAAAGAAAAGAAAAGAATTAAAGGTTTAGGTTTTCTATTACTGGCTTTCTTACTATTATTTGTAATAGCTGGTATTGGAATTGGTTATTCATTTTTTAGTGATTCAGAGGCGGGAGAAATTGAGATTCAAGCTGGTACCTTAGATATCAACGCCACTGTGACATATTCCCTCAATGGTAGTACGGTTACAGCGGTTGGCAATTACAACCCTGGCGATGTTTTAGTGGTTACCGTAGCTGTCGAAAATGCCGGGAACAAGAGCGCTTGGACTAAATTAAGTTCAGTTGTTTCTACCACTACCCAAAGCATCAATGGTGGAGTATATGTCTTTAGTGGAACAAGAGATGCTGCTTATTGCTCAGCTAATAAGTCAACTGCTACCACTCTTGCAAATTCTACCCTCACCTTTGCTGGTGACCCAGTTGTTTTAAGTGGTGGAACTTCTAATAGTCCAGAAGTAGAAACCGCAAGTACTGAAACAGGTTATGTAGTACTTGATACTAATACCCATGAGTTTAAAGTCACCATCTATTTTGATAGTGCCGCTGGAAATGCTTTCCAAGGAATGTTCTTTAAATTAAATTACACTCTTAATGCGATCCAATATCGAAATAATTCAGGTAGTATTCCTTCAGTTTGGTCATAATGAAAATTACTAACATAATATTTAATGTGACGATGGTAGTACTTATCTTAATCATTAGCATTTTACTATTATGTTTTCGTATGAATGACAAAGCTTCAATTTTCGGTTATCGGGCTTATGTTATTGATTCCGAATCAATGACCCCGGAAATCAAATTAAATGCTCTTGTCATAGTAAAGACAAATAACCTAAAGATCAAGAATGGCGATATAATTGCTTTTAGATCTCCTGCAATGGGGAATGCAGTGGTAATTCATCGAATTTCGGACATTACCGAAAGTGGAATAATTACCAAAGGAGATGCTGTTAGTGAGGTTGATCAATATTCTGTTCATCCCAATGAAGTTATTGGACTATGTGTAAACGTTAATAATTCGATAAGTAACTATATCGGAAAAGTTCGAACTGTCCCAGGATTCATTTTATTACTACTACTACCATTAATCGGGATTATCATTGTAGTCAATGCTATTGTCATGATGATATCTCTCAACAAAAAGAAAAAAACTAAGAAAAAATCTTAAAAGAAAATAGTGTCAACGATGGTTGGCACTATTTTTTTATCTTGTCTAAAAAATCAAATATTTCTTGATAAAGAAAATCAATATTATCTTCGTGATAAATATTGTGTTTGAGGCCCGTTAAACAAACCAATTTTTTCAATGAATGAATTTTATCATATGTTAAAGTCATATTTTGACTTATATTGGGTAATAATTGATCTTCTAATTGACCATAAAGCATCAAAACAGGAACCTGATAATTAGCTATTCTTTGATTAAAATAAATATTATTATAGTAGATAGCTTGTTTGACTAATTGAAAATTAAAATTCTTTAAATTATAGGGATTAAGTTTTGGTTGACTACTTTGAATAAATGGATCCTGGAAATTGGTCTTCACTCTTAAGAAAAAAGCAATAAAACCTGGAAGATGACGAAACTTTAAAATATCATTGCCGGTAATCATCGCATTACCAGAAACAATAGCCGCCTCAACATCATGCCAAGTTACACAATAGGAATTCACAATACCCGCCCCTAAAGAATGACCTAGAAGAATAATTTTTTGAAAATGAGGTCGATATTTTTCGACTAATCGATGCAAATCATTTAAAAAAGTTTTAAAACTTCCAATATGCCCTCGTAAGCCAGGACTACGACCATGTCCTCGTAAATCATAAAGCAGGACACTGTAACCATGATCGTTAAATATCTGAGCCAAAGAATGATAGCTCAAACTATTTTCAGCGATCCCATGAGTAACAATAACTAGTGATTCATGATTAATAAATTTTTCTTCAATAAAAAGTGCTTTATTTTTCACATTTAATATTATATAATTCTTCGGTTGCAAAATATAATTTTTGAATTACCATGGGATTATGAGGGATAAAAAAGAGAGTATTATTATTGGTTGAAAAAGCAAAAATATCTTGGCGATTAAAACTACGGCAGGAAAATTCAGTTTGCAGGGAAAAGTTTTGTTGGGGCTTCTTAAAAAAAACAAAATCCGCGCCATTATAACGGCCTTTAGCTTTAAAGCCATTTAAATCATGAGTTACTTCTACGAGACCTAGATCTAAGATATTCATCGGATGAGGGTAAGCATAAGTTTGTAAAACTTCATGATAATAGTAAGTTCCGGCTTCAATTTCTTCGCGCACCTTTTTTCGCTCCCAATGGAGCCAATCCGAAATACTCGTAAAAATTGTGGGAAAATTCAGACATTCTAAATGCGAGTCTTCATGATAAAGGTATTCAGCCCCACAATTATTACACTTTAAGTGAGTACGATGGGTACTCATCACAAATTCGCTAGCGCAATGGGGACACTTATAGAGAATTTTTTCTAAACCTTCGGCCCGAAAATCTTCTTTGATGAGAATATTATTTTGTTTTTGGTAATCCCATTCATTATAATAAAGTTCTTTTTTAATAACTTCGTTAATTTGTTGGACACTCATTGTTTCTACTTGCTCTTTCGTTAAAATCAGCTTTTGTTCACAGTGGATAGGTAATTTTCGACGTTTACCGTTTCCCCAATTGGGCTCAACTAAATAATGACCATGAAAGAGCATCACGACCACGGGGATTCCTAAATATTTACAAATTTTACCAGTTGAGGTCGGTATCGATGAAAGTTCACCGGTCACGGAAAAACGGGCCTCAGGGAATAACCCTACTAATTGGTTACTGCTCACTAATTTTTTAAAAACGCGGACAATCGAAACATCGGAATTAAACCTTCTTTTACAAAAGACCCCACCGGCTTCAAAAAGTTTATAGGGAAATACTGATAGGCCCTCAATTGACATTAAATAATGAATAGTCCGGGGAAACATGATATCAATTCCCACCACTAAATCCATTAAAGTAGTATGATTACATAAAGTTAAAAAGACATCTCGTGGTCCGAGAGTCTCCATATTTATTTTAGTTATCGACCTTGATTGGCCAAAACGTAAAAAATGAATGATTATTTTTTCTAAAAAACGCATCAAAGGTCCCACTTTTTTGGGTACTCTTGCCAAGTCATAAAACTTGGTATTCTTTTTATATTTTAAATCATTGATAATCAAATCCGGTTCCATACTATTTATACCAAAAAATTATATCACAAAAAAACTTTTTAATTATCCATAGGACTGGGCTATTGAACCATTTACCACAGCCAACATTTACGAAAAATCGTAAGTCAAGACCCTTACTAAATAAATTTCGACCAACCAAAGGAAAAGAATTTTGATTTTTCATTGAGTTATTTGATAAAGTTCCTCAACAGCAAAGTACAATTTTTGAATTACGCTCGGATTTTTGGGAACGAAGAAAATAGTATTGTTATTAGTCGAAAAACCAAAAACACTTTTCTTTTTAAAAGTTGGACTAGCAAATTCGGTTTGGAGAGAGTAATTTTGTTGGGGAGTTTTTAGATATCGAAAATCAGCTCCGTTAAAAGAACCTTCCGCCTTGAAACCATTTAAATCATGGATAACTAGTACTTCATGCAAATTAAAAATGTTTTTTGGGTGGGGGTAAGCATAAGCTGGTAAACGTTCCTCATAATAATAAGTCCCATTTATTATTTCCTTTCGAACTTCCGCTCTTTCCCAATTTAACCAACTTGGTACATCGTTAAAGATCGTTTTGTCATTTAAGCAAGTTAAAGACGAATCTTCATGATAAAAATATTCCACCTTACAATGCTCGCATTTAATCGTCGAACCATGGGAAGTCATTTGCATTTCCGTTTGACAATGAGGACACTTATAAAGGATTTTATCAATCCCTTCTGCCCGAAAATCTTCTTTGATGAGAATATTGTTTTGTTTTTGATATTCCCATTCGCTGTAGTACATCTCTTGACGAATGATGGCATTTATTTCATTAAGGCTCAGGCTTTCCACTTGCTCTTTCGTTAAAATAAGCTTTTGTTCACAAACAATTGGTAGTTTTCTTTTTTTACCATTACCCCAAGTAGGGTTAACTAAATAATGACCATGAAAAAGCATTACAACCACCGGGATTCCTAAAGATTTACAAATTTTGCCGGTGGAATCTGGTAATACCGCGAGCTCCCCCGTCACCGAATAACGGGCCTCAGGAAAAATACCAACTAATTGGTTAGCTTTCACTAAACGAATAAAGGTTCGCACTAAAGCAATGTCAGAATTAAATTTTCTTTTGCAAAGTACCCCACCAGCTTCTAACAGACGATAGGGCATAATTGACAAAGCTTCAATTGACATAGGATAATGAACGCTTCGCGGCAAAGTAGCATCAATAGCCACGATAAAGTCTAAAAATTGCATATGATTACAAAGGGTTAGGCAATTATCATTAGGGCCAATTGACTCCATATTAATTTTTACCACCGATCTTTCTTGACCTTTAGCCATAATCGAAATAATAATTCTTTCTAAAAAACGGATAAAACCGCCAACTTTTTTAGGGACCCTCGCCAAATCGTAAAATTTTGTCTTCTTGGGATATTTTAAGTTGTTTATAATGATATTGTTTTGTTCCATGATGCTCCACCTTCTAGCGGTAAATATTATATCACATACCTAAAAAAAATACAAAACTATTTATATTGTATATTTTATCAAATATTTTGTTTTCATAATCAATTTGTATTTAAAAATAATAGGAGTTTATTTAAAATAATCATAAATAATTAATTTAGATTATCTTAAATTATTTAACTTCTACGTAAATGGCTGCTATCCAAACTGGATTAGTGGTTTCTAAAAAGATTTGGGCATTTTCATAAAGATAAACCTTATTTTTTTTAAACTCAACATAATTACTTTTTTCCATTTCCGAAATTTCGCCATCCGCATTAATATCTAGATAATAGCGATTGTCAATTTTAACAATGGGTTGAGTACCAGTGTTTCCGTAACGCACATATTCAAAAGCACTTCCTTCTTCATTAAACTTGATAGTTAAACTGAAAAAACTAGCCATAAATTGATCATATGTTAGATAATGAGCTTCGGCATAGGCTCGGGCTTCGGCCGGCAATTCATATCCTTCGTATTCATAAGACTTTCCATTAAAATTCCCATTTTCTTTTTTGCAGGCAACAGTTAGACCTAGGACCGCAACCATTAATAATACCATAAATAATTTTGTAATTTTGTTCATATAATTACCTCGGAATAATTATATCAAATAATATCCATGCTTATCAATAATTTTATATTAATTTATTTTTGATATAATTATAGTAGGAGAATTTTTATGGCAAATACATCAAAATGTTTTAAATGTAAGGCAGGTACAGCTAAGGAGGATGTTCCAACAATTTTAGGTGACATCGTTTATATCGCCTCCGATGAAAACGTATATTTACACACCGAAGTTGAAGGGGTTAAAGTTTTAAAACCAATCAAAAAATTAAGATTTTTTAGTGATGATGTGACTTTTTCACGAGTTGCAAAAGAAAATTACTGTTTGAAACTTGGTCATCTAAACAAGGACAAAAAGGATGAATTAAAGACCATCCCTGGTGATATTATTTATATTTCGGGAGAATTACAAGTTTATTTGCATGTCAGCGATGCTCAAGGTAATAAAAGATTAGAAGAGATTAAGAAAAAAGATTTCAATTAAAAAAGTAAGACAACTTACTTTTTTTATTAATTTGGCCAAGGGATCAAAATAATGGTAAGAAAAATCTCCAAGTAAATAATTTTTTTTCAAAAAATAAGTGCTATAATATTATATGTACATATTATCATATGAACATAAGGAGAATATATGAGTATTGACAAAGTTGCAAGAATATTTAAATTATTAGGAGATGAAAATCGCCTTAGAATTTTATTATCATTGGTTGAAGAAGCCAAAAATGTTACGCAAATCGTCGAAAGCACCCTTATTAGCCAATCGAATGTTTCTCATCAACTCAATTCTTTAAGGTTATTAGATGTCGTCAAAGTTGATAAAAGCAATGGTTTTTCCTACTATCGTCTAGCTGACGATCATATTAAAACTATTTTATTATCCACGATTGAACATGTCGGAGAAGAAAATGAAAAAGATAATTAAGACCAAGGGTTTGACTTGTGGGGTTTGTTCTTTAAAAATTGAAGACAAAATTAAAAAATTAAAAATCTATGAAAGTGTCAAAGTTGATCCAATTTTAGAAACGATCACTATTGAAAGTGAGCAAGAAATCAATTATGCTCAATTAAACAAAATCATTAAAAGCGTGGAAAGGGGAGCAAGTTTGGTCGAGGAAGAAATTCATAGTCAGCCAAAACCTCAAAAAACCTGGAAATTTAATATCCATTTATTTTTATTAATTATTGGCTTAATTTGGCTGGTAATTAATTTGGTTCTTTTTGGTTATGAAGAATTTGGTTATCAAGGACTACTATTACAAAGTCCGCTTTATCTAATCATTATTTCGTGGGTCGGCGCCTTCATTTTGTTATCTTACAAAATCATTTTAAATGCTATTCGGGGCTTAATTAATCGCGATTTTTTTAATGAAAATACCCTCATGCTCTTAGCTTCCATCGGAGGTTTAATTTTAGGAGAATACTTTGAAGCCATCATGGTGATGGTTTTATTCCAACTAGGAGAAGGCCTCACGGATTTAGTGGTAGTAAAATCGAAAAAAAATGTCTTAGATATTTTAGATTTACGGCCTAAATTAGCAACTATTATTAAAAACGATGAAGCTTTAGTGATTGAAGCGAAAAATATTCAAATTGGCGATATCGTTTTAGTTAAGGTAGGTGATGTCATCCCTTGTGATGGAACCATTATTGAAGGTA
>JAITXJ010000033.1 GCA_031284745.1 Acholeplasmatales bacterium
CAGAATCGGTTGTGATTTGAATATTAGTGACTGTGTCAATAGTAGTATTGACTATTATTGGAACGGATAACTTTTCATTACTTAACTTTGGGTTACCAATTTTAAAATCAGCTCGCTCATAATAATCCAAATATTCAGGAAAATAATAATCTACCTTAGGCGTGGGTGAAGAAGGACGACAACTAGTTAGTAATAGAAATAATAAGATAAAATGTGACAAAATAAATATTTTTTTATCAAACATAATATTTTTGTAACCATGCTTCTAAGGCTGGAAAAGTAGGAAAATATTTTGCGCCTGTGCCGATAACAGTATTATTTTTAGCTTTGGCGTAAAAATAAATGCTAGTATCTCTAATAGTTGATACTAATTGTTTATTTTCAAAGTCTGTTTTAGATTTGTCATTTTCCCTAGTCCACTTATAAATTTTATAAGTTAATAGAGTTTCATATTTGTAGGCTTCTACCCAAGTAGAAACAAATAATACTATTGGGCCGTTAATTGCGTAGGCATCGATAGAAGTACTTTCCTCATGATAGGTAGTTTTACTAATTGAATTTGAAATAGAGGTTGTTACTTCTGTTGATAACGTCGTTTGTTTTTCACTCCCAACTTTTATTAAATCAAATAAACTTGCAGATGCAGTTAACTTCAAACTAATTGAAGCCCCAATTGACAAACTTAAAGCCTCTGTTGTTGTATAGTTGACAGAATTTGAATTTGTGATTGTATAAGTTACTGTATCACTTGAAGCCCCAAATTCATGATAGGTAAGCGCCGTAAATGGAACCCCATATTCAAGTAATGAATACTTGTATAAATCATATACAATTGCAATGCTATAGCCTACCTTACTATTTTGTTTAGTTGGAACAATCTCAGATTCTATAACATCTGTTTTAATCAAACTTCTACTAGTGTTGGTGCCAGTACCACCATTTTGATCAATTGTGGAAAAAGAAACATCTTTTGCAGACAAACTAACACCACTAGTGATTAATGCTAACCCTAAAGTAAAACAAAATACAATTAATAAATACGCTTTTTTCATACCATCTCCCTAAATACCCTAATAAATACCCTAATACGCTAATATTATACAACTTAATATTTTTTTTTAAAAGAAATTTGAAAATAGATTTTAACACCAAGTTAGAACTCCGTTTTGAATTGGATTAAGTCAATTACTTTACTTCTATCAGTGATAATCTTTCTTGCTAGTAATTTTAAAATGGTTGTCTTATCTCCACCAGATCACTCTCATTAATAACGAAGGAAACATTTTCAAATGTTACTCTATTTCTCAATCTTTTAAACATTATTTACTTTAATTATATTTATTGCTTGCAATATTTTAAATACTATCCTTTTTAACGAAAATCGCTCTCTCGTAGAACCTCGCTCTTTTTGAGAATAATATTACGAAAAAAAGAACTACCTAAAAAGTAACTTGGTATTGGTTTATCTATCTCATGTCCAAAAGCACCAACAGTTGTTGTTGTAATTACTATTGTTCTGCCATCTGTACAACCTAGTGTTAAATAGGACATTTCGCTATATAGTAGAGAATCATATTTATCTAATTTAAAGCGAAACTTAAATAAGTAGTCTTCTTTGCTGTCAAGAGTAAAAGGAAGGTTCACAGTATTAATGAATTCCCCGGCTGGAATCACGCCACCATTAAAATTTATGACAGACTTATATTGGATACTTTCGATGATAAAATTAGGATGTTCTATCTTATTTATTAAATAAGGAAGATATCCTGACCAATTGACAAAATAAAGAGCTTCAAAATATTCACCATCAAAATAAACTAAATCAACGTTAGAGAAGTTTATTGCTACTCCGGTATTTATTACTCCATTTTCATAAATTACCTTAATTTTAACCGGAAGTGATATGGAATAATTATTAATATCAAATTTTATATTTTGGATTTCAAAATTATAAATAAAATCTTCAGAAGTTAATATTAAATCTATAGAATATAAATAATATTTTTCATCAAGAATTTCCGGTATAGAAATATCAAAAAAAATGCCTTCAATTAAAACAGAATCGGTTGTGATTTGAATATTAGTGACTGTGTCAATAGTAGTATTGACTATTATTGGAACGGATAACTTTTCATTACTTAACTTTGGGTTACCAATTTTAAAATCCGCTCGCTCATAATAATCCAAATATTCAGGAAAATAATAATCTACCTTAGGCGTGGGCAAAGAAGGACGACAGCTGGCTAGTAATAGAAATAATAAGATAAAATGTGACAAAATAAATATTTTTTTCGATAACATAAAGTTTTTTTATACCCTCCACCTTTAATACTTAATACAATAATATTATATAGCTATAAAATTAATTTGAAATAATTTTGATAAGAAGAATCATTGCTTTAAGAAAAAATTAATTATAATAAAATATTTTTAAACTCATCAATAACTATTAATCGCTGAGCTTCTCTTGTTTTGTTTAAGTCGATAATACGTTGATTACTTGAACCACGAAAGGCTAAATCTAAAGTACGAAAGTTATCGAGATAGGGGCCATCAATTAAATAATCACAATTTTTTAATAAATCTAAAGCCGAACTACCACGAAGAAGAATTTCTTCATAAGTATAACCACTAAAGACTAAAACATTTAAACCTTTTTTATGAGCTTCGATTGCTAACTGGTTACATTGAATGGGTTGAAGAAAAGGTTCTCCCCCAGAAAGGGTAATGCCTTCAATTAAAGGATAATTGTCAAAATCATTAATGATGTCATGAGTGTCCATTAAATAGCCACCATCTAGGCTCCAGGTGTGTTTATTATGACAATTAAGACACTCATGTAAACAACCTTGGGTAAAAATAACATATCTGAGACCGAAACCATCGACTATCGATTCTTTAACAAAGCCGGAGATATGTATTTTATAAGTGTTTAACTCGTTCACGAACTTCGCTTCGTTTGGCATCATTAAAACGATCAAGGGTACCAACTAAATACCCCGTAATTCGGCGAATACGATCGAAATGAAGACTATCATCACTTTCATGGCGATGACACTTAGGACATTCATCGTTGATAATACCTACATAACCACAAAGAGGATCATAGTCCACTGCATGGTTAATGGAACCATAGCCAATATGTTTATCATGCATATATCGAACAACTTTTTCAATTGCTATTAAATTCTTTGATGCATCACCATCTAATTCAACATAAGAGATATGTCCACCATTAGTTAATTCATGATAAGGTGCTTCAATATCAATTTTTTTGGAAGCGGAGATGGGATAGTAGACCGGAACATGAAAGGAATTAGTATAAAAGTCATGATTAGTTACCCCTTCAATTTCGCCATAGATAACTTTATCTTTTTTAACAAACCGCCCACTAAGACCTTCAGCTGGGGTCGCAACTAAAGAAAAATTCAACTTATATTCTTTGCATGCTTCATCAACTCTTGCGCGCATATGCTTAATAATTTTTAAACCTAATTCTTGAGCTTCATTACTTTCGCCATGGTGTTTACCAGTTAATACTTTTAAACATTCGGCTAGTCCAATAAAGCCAACGGAAAGAGTACCTTGGTCAATAACCGATTCAATAGAGTCATTATAATTTAAATCATCAGATTTGGTCCAGACATGTTGACCCATCAAAAAAGGAAAATTATAAACGTGAATCTTTTTTTGAATTTCATATCTTTCTAACAGTTGTTCAATGACTAAGGTTATTTTATTATCTAAATCCAAAAAGAATTTATCGACAGTTTTATTATTAATAGCTATTCTTGGAAGATTGATCGAGGTAAAACTTAAATTGCCGCGACCAGTAACGATTTCATTATCTGGATGAGCAGGATTAGCAATCACTCTTGTTCGACAACCCATATAAGCAATTTCGGTATTGGGGTCATTTTCTTTATAGTATTGTAAATTAAATGGGGCATCTAAAAAAGAGAAATTAGGGAATAAACGTTTAGCGGTCGTTTTGATGGCCAACTGAAATAAGTCATAATTGGGATCTTCTGGATTATAATTAATTCCTTCTTTTACTTTAAAGATTTGAATAGGAAAGATCGGAGTTTCATTTTCTCCCATGCCGGAAAGAGTAGCGTCTAATAGTTGCTTAATGAGAATACGCCCTTCGGTGGAGGTATCTGTTCCATAATTAATTGAACTAAATGGTACCTGAGCTCCAGCACGTGAGTGCATGGTATTTAAATTATGTATTAGAGACTCCATGGCTTGAAAGGTATCTTTCGTGGTTTCTTCTAATGAATTTTGACGAGTAAATTTCATAATCTTGGAAAATGTTAAATCATCAAGGAGCAATTCTTTTTGAATTAGATAATCTAAATTGTGATTATTAATTGATGGCCAGGAATTAACCTTTTCAATTTCGCGATCTAAAGCATATTTGAGGTTTTCATCACTGAGATCTTTTTGAATGAAGTTTTCTAAAATAATTTGATTAACCAAAGTTTTAGCAGCTACTTTAATATCTAAAAATCCACAGATTTTATCTAAGTTGGCAATAAATCTTTTTTTGTAAGTTTTTCGAACTCCACAAGCCATGTCATAATCAAATTTGGGAATTGATTGGCCACCATGTTGATCATTTTGGTTGGATTGAATGGCAATACAAGCTAAAGCAGCATAAGTTTTAATATCTTGGGGTTCACGAACACTACCATGACCAGTCTTAAAACCGCCATTAAATAATTTTGTTAAATCAATTTGACAGCAGGTGGTGGTTAGGGTAAGAAAATCTAAGTCATGAATATGAATATCTCCACTTTCATGCGCTTTAGCAAATTTTCCCGATAAAACAAACATTTTATTAAATTCTTTGGCCCCTTCGGAACCATATTTCAACAT
Source organism: Acholeplasmatales bacterium (assembly GCA_031284745.1). GTDB lineage: Bacteria > Bacillota_I > Bacilli_A > Acholeplasmatales > Acholeplasmataceae > JAITXV01. The sequence goes on from JAITXJ010000033.1 coordinate 4,882, forward strand.
CGCTCCCATCGGTGTATCAGCATCAATATTAGCGTTTTCTCGTTTTAAGTCTGAGGTGGTAGCTTTGGAAAAGGTAATGTCGCTAAAAGTTTTCATCAATCGCGAATTCTTTTCTCTTTCCTTTGAACGCTCTTCGCGATAAAGAATATATTTCTTAGCCACATCAGTAAAACCACTCACCATTAAAACATGTTCCACATAATCTTGAACGAGTTCGACGGTCGGAACTTTACCTGATTGTAAATTATTTTCTTCTAATTTTGCAATTACATCATCAACTAGCTTATCTAAGTCTTCAACTTGGCTATTAGTGGATGCGAAAGCTTTGGTAATGGCTCCCTCAATCTTTTCACGATTGAATGTTACATAACGGCCATCTCTTTTTCTAATTTTTCTAATCATCTTAGCTCCTTCACTCCTTAAGGGTGTATTGAAAATTTTACCTTAATTTTAAAATAATTATCATTTAATGAATACAGATTTAGAAAGATTTTAATTAAGAAAAATGATTGTTCTAGGTAATTGAATGATATCTAGAAGTGGCATTTTTAAATACTCGTTAGGTATCAATTTTTATATAGAGAGATCTCTTTGGCCGTTTTTTATTAATAATTTTTATATATTAAATTCTCTCCCCCAAAAGTGATACAATATTTTTGATTGCTTGGCGAATGGGGAGGCGGTTATGGAAACTTGGAGTATAATTGTTTTAGTATTTGGTTTGATCTTCTTATTGATGTTAATTATGGGGTTAATCTTTTCCCAACGAACATTATTGGCCCTTAAAAAATTTAATATGGGTTCCATCGCCGCTGGAAATGGAGCAATTTTTATCATTATTGTTTTTATTATTATCATGATCTTTGTTTTTTGGTTATGGCTCGGAGCGATAATCGGTCAAAAGATCAGAAAAAGGTCAACAAAAAACCAGGTGACCGATACCAAACAACCCCCAGCCCCCCAAGATTAAATAGCTTTCATCGTTACTAATTACCAAGTAGTTATTTACAAGCCCCCTTAAGGCGGAGATAAGTTGAAACAAAATAATCAGGATAAAATACAGTAAAGCCCTTGGCACTATTTAGCTAAGTTTGGGGTCTTTTGATATAATCTTTATGTGTGTGCAATACTAGGATATTTTGGAAATAAATTTAATAATATTGACCTAAACCATAGTCTTTCAACGAGTATTTCCCGCGGACCCAATGATACCAGGACTTTCATAGCGGGTTCTTTGTATTTAGGTTTTAATCGTTTATCCATTATGGATTTATCCGATAGTGGTATGCAACCATTTGCGTTACAGGATAATTTAATTATTTGTAACGGTGAAATATATGGTTATAAAAAATTTAAGCGGGAACTGATTAAAAAAGGTTATGCCTTTCATTCCCAAAGCGATTGTGAAGTTTTGTTACCACTATATCAGGAACATGGAATTAATTTTGTAAAGTTATTAGATGCGGAATTTGCTTTGATTATTTATGATAAAAAAACTAATTCTCTAATCGCCGCTCGCGATCCGCTGGGTATTAGGCCCTTATTTTATGGTTATGATAGCCAGGGGATGATTGTTTTTGCCAGCGAAGCGAAGATGCTCATCAATTTAGTTTCGCAGATTTATCCTTTTCCACCGGGCCATTATTACCAAAATGGACAATTTATTCTTTATCGGGATCTTACGAAAGTGCGAACTTCTCGGGATCTTAGTTTAGAGGTTATTTGTTCAAAGATTCGTACAAAATTAATTAATGGGGTAAAAAAGAGATTAGATAGTGATGCCAAGATTGGTTTTTTACTTAGTGGTGGCTTAGACTCTTCATTAGTTTGTGGGATTAGTGCCAAGTATTTAAAAAGCCCAATAACAACTTTTTCCATTGGTTTAAATGAAGGAGCTGTTGATTTAAAATATGCGAAAGTCGTAGCGGATTATTTACATACGCAACACTATGAGTTTACCTTTACCACCCAAGAGGCCATTGACTGTCTTCATGAACTTATTTATTTATTAGCAACATATGATATCACCACGATAAGAGCAAGCATTGGGATGTATCTTCTTTGTAAGAAGATTAAAGAGGTTTCCGATGTTAAAGTTTTATTAACCGGAGAAATCAGTGATGAATTATTTGGTTATAAGTATACTGACTTCGCCCCGGGAGGACAAGAATTCCAAGAAGAATCCATCAAAAGAATTAAGGAATTACATTATTATGATGTTTTAAGAGCGGATCGATGTATCAGCAGTAATTCTTTAGAAGCGCGGGTTCCTTTTGGTGATCTAGCCTTTGTGAAATATGTCTTAAGCATTTCCCCAGAATTGAAACTTAATACTTATAATCAAGGCAAGTATCTTTTAAGGCGCGCCTTTAAAGATGATCATTTAATTCCCGAAAGTATTTTAAATCGTCAGAAAGAAGCCTTTAGTGATGGGGTTGGTCACGGAGTGGTCGATGCCATTAAAAAGTATTGCGAAGAAAGATATAGTGAGGAAGAATATCAAACTAAAAGGCTGGAATATGCGCGCCCTTTTGAAGTTATCAGCAAGGAAAGCCTTTTCTACAAAGAGATTTTTTTTAAGTATTATCAAGATAATTATAATTTAATACCAGCGTATTGGATGCCAAATAGGAAGTGGGAAAACTGCCAAGTAGATGACCCTAGTGCGCGAGTATTAAAAAATTATGATAAAAGTGGAGAGTAACATGGGAAAACAAAAATCAGAAAGAAAAGTTTCAAATGGTTATGTACTCGGGGCGTTTAGCTTTTTAGCACTAATATTTTTTGCGATTAGTGCAATTTTAAATGCCGTGGGAGTTAGTACAATCTTTGGGTGGTTGGGTCAAATCTTTGTTTTATTGACCATATTTTGGGCTGCCTGGTTATGGGTTAAACATCAGAAGACGTGGGTGAGAATCGTTTATTTCGTGATTCTCGTTTTAACGATTGTCTTCTTTGTTTTTGGTAATATCTGGAAACCCTGGTAATGAATAAAACATGGGATCTTTCGAAGTTGTATGCGGACTTCGGAAGTGTTTTTCAGCATGATATTGAACTATTAAAAGAGTTAACCAAGAAATATAATGAAGCAGTTGGTAAAACTAGTCAAGATGTCGTTAGTTATTTAGAAAACGTTTTTCACGTCGCCGAAGAAATTGAGATCTTAACTTATAAATTATATTCATACCCTTCTTTAGTTCAAGCAACGGATGTGAATAATCAACAATCAGCGAAGGCTCTGGCGGTTATAAGTGATATCTTAAATACAATGGTCGTCGCGGGGGTGCGTTTTTGTCGTTATGTGAAGAAGGTTAATGTGGCTGAGGTAGTCAAGCAATCATCATTTTTAAGCGAATATGAATTTAACCTGCAAACTATTAAGCAAGAAGCTCTGCACTTGTTGAGCGAAAAAGAAGAAGAGTTATATGCTAATTTAAAACCTCTTGCTTCGGGTTCTTGGTCGGACTTACAAAGTTTGGCGACGGCTAATTTAGAGATTGCTTATCGAGAACAAAAGCTGACTTTATCGGAAGTACGTAATTTAGCTTATGACCAAGATCCGTTAGTTCGCAAGGATGCTTACTACGCTGAGTTAGCGGCTTATAAAGGGGTCGAGAATTTTGTAGCTTTGGGTCTTAGCAATATTAAAAGAGAAGTTAATATCATAACAAAATTAACGAAGTTTAAGTCACCCTTAGATCATTCGCTTTATGTTTGTCATATGAGTAAAAAATCCTTGAATGCTTTATTAGGAGCTATTGAAGATAAAAAAGGAATTTTTGCTAAATACTTAAAGGAAAAGGCAAAGTTTTTAGGTTATAAGGGTGGTTTACCTTTTTATGAGATGTTTGCACCAGTCGGAAAGGTGAGCAAAACCTATAGTTATGAAGAAGCCAGTGATTTAGTATGTCAAGCTTATGCGAGTTTTTCTCCGAAGTTAGGGGCTTTTGGAAGAAAAGCTTTTGATAATAGTTGGATTGATGTTTTACCTCATCCTGGTAAAGTTGGTGGGGCTTTTTGTTCCAATATCCCCCCACTCAATGAGTCGCGAGTTTTAACTAATTTTACTGGTTCTTTATCGGATTGTTTAACTTTGGCCCATGAACTTGGTCATGCTTATCATGGAGAGATCATTGCTCAAAATAAGCCATTAAATTGGGATTATCCGATGCAATTAGCGGAAACGGCCTCGATTTTTTGTGAAACCATTACCAATAATTATCTTTTAAGTAAGATCGATTCCCCAGAAGAAAAATTACACATTCTCGAGAGTCAAATTCAAGACGCTACCCAAGTAATTGTGGATATTTTATCAAGATATAAATTTGAGCAAAGTGTCATCGCTTTAGGCAATGCTCCAGCAAGCGCGCAAGAACTGAAAGACTTAATGCTCAAAGCTCAAAAAGAATCTTACCTTGATGGACTAGATCATGATTTATTACACCCTTATATGTGGTTATGTAAGGGCCACTATTATAGTGCGGGCTTTAATTTTTACAATTTTCCTTATGCTTTTGGCCTGCTTTATGCTCAAGGTCTTTATGCTAATTATTTGACCGGTAAAGAAGAGTTTGTCCAAAAGTATGATAAGATGCTTTATGCAACTACTCATAAAACCGCGGAAAATGTTGCTTTGGAAATGGGTGTCGATATTACAGATAAAAAGTTTTGGTTGTCCTCCTTAAAACAAATTGAAAATACGATCAATGAGGTCGTAAAATTATTTCATGAATTGAGGAAAAAATGAAATACGCATCGGAAGTATACCATATTTTAGAACAATTACCTCCGACAAAAGTGACAACTTATGGCCTAATTGCCCAACAATTAGGCAATAAATCGCTAGCAAGATATGTAGGTAATGTCCTACATCATAATAGTGAGCCACTAAAGTATCCTTGTTTTAAAGTAGTTAATAGTAAAGGTTTTTTGTCTAAGTCTTTTGGTTTTGGTGGTTTAGAAGGCCAAAAAAAGCTACTTACTCAAGATGGGGTGTTGGTGGTAAATGACCGGGTTGATTTAGCAATTTATCTTGTAAATGAGAAAAATAAATAACTAAATTTTCTTGTAAGGCGGAATCCTTTTAATAATGCTGATAGAGCCCGCCTATGGGTTTGTCTCCTTAAAATAAATACTTAAAACGATAAAAATAAATTAGTCTCCTGCTTGAGATAGTTTTAGTTTTGTCTTAATTCATCAAATAATTTTAAACTATTTAAGTTTTATTATGCAGTAAATAAAATATTTTATTTTGGTATAATATTATTGTTATCTGATATGTTGTTAACAATAAGGAGAATTTATGGATCAAAAATATTGTTCTAATTGTGGAAGACCATTGGAAAATGGAAGTCAATTCTGTGCAGATTGCGGTTATCGAAACGGCGCAGAGGAAAGTTATACCCCAGCAAATTCCTTGAATGTTCTTAGTTTAATTGGTTTTATTTTATCTTTTTTACAGCCAATTGCGGGACTCATCATTTCGATTATTTCCCTTAAAAAGCCAATATTAAATTCGCGAGATAAAAATTTCTCGATTGCTGGATTGGTTATTTCCATTGTTGGCGTGGTAGGGATGATAGTTAGCTTTTTCTTTTTGAACTCGATAATAAATGCTATTGTTCAATGGGTGGAAAATACTTACGATAATTTTTTATCATCATCGTCTTTTCGATTTTTTTAAAAAAAATGGCGAGTTCAGACATTAATTATTTTATTAAATCTTTTTTATTTGAATTAAATTATTTGATATAATTATTTTTGATAACTATTAACAAATAGTAGAGAGGAGTTTTATGGCAACAAAATTTTGTCCAGCGTGTGGGAAACCCGTTAATGAAGAAAATATCATCTGTCCAAGTTGTGGACACAATCTTTCGGCGATTTCCAGTGTAGAAAGCGAAGTCGTCCATGATGATGGTCCGGCAATTACCGGTTTCGTTTTTTCGTTTATTTTTTCTTTGGTTGGTTTAATTCTTTCGGCGATTGCCTTAAAGAAACCTAATATTAGTCACCGAGGACACGGCTTTGCTAAAGCGGGGCTAATTATTTCCATTGTTGGTCTCGTATCTGAAGTAATTGCTTCAATTATAATTATATCATTGGCGGGAACAATCGCTGCTTTCTTTGCGGGAGTCGAATAAATAATATTTTAGTTATTCTTTTAAGTAGTTAAAGTAAGCTAAAGTAATTTACTCGTCAAAATCAATAATAAAGTCTTTAAGAACTTATAACATAATCCCTTTGGTGATTTTTTTCGTGGTAAGGAAACATTCGTTTATTTTGTTAAAAAAATAAACTTCTTACGTAATATTATTTGTATATAGTGATATAGATTACACACAAAAGAAAATTAAATCTACTTATAACAAACTATGAAAGATCGAAGAAATATTTATAATAACTAAAACTGCTCTTTTATAGAGACTTAGCATATAATAACTCATTTTTATATGCTATTTAAATTTATTTATCATTAGATTATATTAATACAAACGAAAGTTACTTTTAGAAGTTACTTTAGGAAAGAAAGATGACTACTTCCGCATGAGGATTTAGTTTTTTGTGGTATAATTTTATCGATAACACTATGAATAATAGTTTAGTTAAGGAGATTAAAATGGTCAACTATTGTCCCTGTTGTGGGAATAAAATTGAAGATAATGAGAGATTTTGCGCAAAATGTGGTTTTAGTGTTCAGACAATTCAGGAAGAATATTCTCCGGCTAATAATGGTTTAAGCATTGTCGGTTTTGTTCTTTCCTTTTTTATTTCGATTGCTGGGCTGATTATTAGTGCGATTGTTCTACATAAAACACCAATTAGTAAAAGAGATCATGCCTTTGGGAAAGCGGGACTAATAATTAGCATTATTAGTTTAGTTACGATAATTTTATCAATTATTTTTTGGATTATATTTTATTTTCTTATTTTAAATTTTGCAATTATGTATTAAAACTTTTAGTTAAATAAAAGAACCAAGTTGATCAACTTGGTTCTTTTTATATTAATTATTTACCTTCTTTTTTAGGTTCATCTTCTTTAACTAAATATTCAGGAAGTTTTAACCCAGCGCTTTTATATAAATCTTGAAGTGGAGGAATGGATTTTAATAATGAAGAAGCAAAATTGCTAGTACTAGAACCATCCTTACTACCATTACCAGAATCCCAAACCGTAATTTTGTCAAACTTTAAATTCTTAATAGCATCAACTTGGATAGTGACTAATTTTTCCAGTTTGTCGGTAATTAGCATTTGAATAGCTTCAGCCGATCCCCCAGCCGATTCTACTAGTTTCGCAAACCCCAGTGCTTGTTTGGAAAGAATTTCATAAGTACCTCGGGCCTGAGCATCATATTTGGAGTATTGAGCATCCGCTTGACCTTTAGCTTCGCGTCTGATTTGTTCGGCTAAGGCTTCCGCATCAATGATTCGTTTTTCTTTTTCGATATTAGCATTAACGATGACATCAGCTTCGAGGGTAGCTTTTTCTTTATCGCTACGAGCCTTTTCGGCTAACTCTTGAGCACGGTAGGCTTCTTCTTTAGCCTTCGCTTCGGAAATTAATTCGGCGGCTTTAGCTTTTCTTTCGGCTTCGGCTTGTACTTCACGACGGATAGAACTAGATTGAGCTATTTTTCCTAAAGATTCATTTTCACCTTCAATGGCTTTTGAATTAGCCACAGCTACTTCAATTCTTTGATCTCTTAAAGCGTTAGCTTCACCAATGGAACCATCACGATTTTTTTCCGCGACGTTTTTCTTTGCTTCGTTAATTACTTTAGCAGCGGCTTCTTTACCAAGCGCCTCGATATAACCATCAGCATCTTTAATGTCGGTGACGTTAACGTTGATTAAACGCAGACCAATCTTTTTAAGTTCGATTTCCACATTTTTGGAAACTGATTCTAAGAATTTATCCCGATCGGCGTTGATTTCTTCAATCTCCATGGTCGCGATGATTAATCTTAATTGACCTAAGATGACATCCTTGGCTAATTCTTCAATGGCGGTATCATTTAAACCTAATAATCTTTCAGCCGCATTTTGCATTACCCCATTTTCGGTGGAAATAGCTACGATAAAGTTGGAAGGAACATCAATACGAATGTTTTGTTTGGAAAGAGCACTTCGTAAATCAACTTTAATGGAAATCGGCTTTAAACTAAGAAAAGTATATTGTTGAACGAAGGGCACAATAAATTTGGTACCTCCATGCAAACAAAGAGCACTTCTTGTTGAACCATCTTTGTTATTTTTAATTTTACCAGATACCACCATAATTTTATCACTAGGACATTTTTTAATTCGACTAATGATGATAAAAAAGGCACTAAAAAAAACTACCACGAATAGAATACTAAGTCCTACCCAACCAATTGTACTAATTGCTGCAAATGTTAACATATTTTTTTCTCCTTATACTTTTTCGACAACGAGGATGTTGTCTTCTTTTAAACTAACTATTTTTACAAATGTTCCCGGTAATAAGTCTTCGGTTTCATTACTTACGGCGTCAACCTCAAGATACCTATCATTAAACTGCACTATTATTTTACCAGTTTGTCCATTATTTGGAATTTTAATGTATACTGAGGCTTGTTTTCCAATCGAATAACGATAATCTAAGTTACCATTTTGTTCTAATTTATATATTTGCTTATAGAGTAAGGCTACTAAAACGGCAGAGATTGCTCCCGCACTAATACCAATGAGTAAGGATGCCCACCAAGGAAGTGCTTCATTTAAAGCAAAACTTGCCCAACCCATCACCCCCAGAAAGACTAAAGCCCCTCGTAAAGTAAATAAGCGAAAACCGGAAATAAAGGATAATGGCTCGTCATTGGAGACATCCACGGAATTTACGGCTCCGCTTGAGTCAAAATCACTGGCATCAACATCGTCAAAATCGGCATGACTTCCGAGACTAACGATCGATAAAATCAAAAATATTAATAATATTCCACTGGTTGTTGTTGCAACGATGAACATTGCTTGTTGAAATCCACTTAAAGTTTCCCACCACATATGAAATCCTCCTTGTCCACAATAATATTCTATCATATAAAGAAGGTGATCATTACCAGATTATCGAATAAGAATTCTTCTTTAATAAATGTAGTATATGTAGTATACTAATTCTTATGAAAGATATTTTTCTTATTATGGCGAAGTATGGTATGATATTAGTCCAATTAGATAAGATGGGCCTAGGTAACGAAATAATCTTGCGGCTGTTTTGCTTAATTTAGCGATAGGCAATATATACATATAATCGAGGGCTTCAAAGTTGTGTAGTATAATAATATTGTGTTTATTAAATTAGTAAAAATCCCGAAAAAAAATACTCATTATGTCCAAGTAGTGGAAAGCTACCGTGATGAAAATCAAATACCTCGTCACCGAGTTTTATATTCTTATGGAATTTTAGAAGAAATTCAAAAAGAACGTCCTAATTTTTTAGAAGAATTAAAAGAGAATTTAAAAACTGATTTTATTGATTTTAAGTTAGATCTCTTAAAAGAACATACCAATACCATGGAAAATTATGGTTATATCATCATCGATAAGCTGTTGAGAGAACTAAGTTTGGATAAAATTATTACTCATTATTGTAAAGATAATGACGCAGCTTATCAATCTTTGTTGCAGGTTTTAATCTTTCGAATATTACAAACAAATTTAAAAAATCCCTTAGATAAGTTATTTAATTTTAATATCAAAAATCCTTCGATAATCAAAGAGGACTTGCAAAAGATTATGTCTTATCAAGAAGAAATTATCAAGGATCTCTATCAAATTAATAAAAGTCATATCGATCGAAGTGATGTGATGTGTAATGTTGTGGATTTTTATTTAGAAAAGGATACTAATTTAACAACTCCCGAAATTGAGCACCATGTTACTTTAACCCTTTTTAGTGATATTTTAAAGCAACCGCTTTATTATAGTATCAAAGCTCATTTAGAAATGCGAGACAATACCGATTATAAAGAGGTAATTGAGATAGCGAGAACCACATTAAATTTGGATGATATTACTTTAGTTGCAAAAAAAGAGGGCGTGAATTCCCCCTTAATCGAAGTAAAATTTGCCCAAAATAATTATTATATTATGGGCTCTTTAATCAAAAACGCTGAGCATCCATACTCGAGTATCGCCAATGACAAAGCTTCCTTTAAAAGTTTACCAAGCAAGGGAATTAGTTATAAATTAGTCACCCTACTAAGAGATGTCTTTGTGGAGACTAAATCCGGGAAAATCTTTAAAAAAACGCTAAATGAAAAGGTTTTATTACTATTTTTTACTGATGAAGGCTATGAATTGAATAAGGCCCTGAGTTTTTTATTAGAAGAAAATTTAAATATTGATTTAGAAAATTATTTATTTATCAGTGCGAAAAATGAAGTCCACAAAGGATTAACTTTTTATAGTATTTCCACCAATGATTTAGATCTTTCTTTTTATGATATTATTAATAAGTATCTTTATTTGCAACAAGTTAAACACGATTTTTCTGAACACTTTGATGAAGAGATAAATTCCGTGGCGCTTAATTTCTTTCTGAATTATTTAGTAAATATGTTTAACACGACGATTGTACGCCTGAGCGATTATAAATACTCCCTAAAAAATATCTATGAGTCTTTAAAACTGGCTAAGTTAATTAAAATCCGATCTGATTTGGTGATGATCACTTATTTAGATCCGCTTTTAAAAATCCTCCTATCAAAATGGGAAATAGAATTAACTAAACAATATTATCGAAGCGAAAAACTTCGTCGCATTTTTAAATCAATAAGCTAAATTAAGGATTTTTAAGATATCCTCTTCATTTAAGATTTTTAAGCCTCCCAGCGTTCGAGTTTTAAGACCAAACTCCGTGGTGGCCGCTTTAGCCAGTTGTCCAAAACTACTTGGAGGAATGTTAACTTCTCTTAACCTAGTTTTGAGGCCAAGTTTTTTACTAAAATTTTCGAGTTTTAAAATGGCTCGGAGAATTAATTGGTCCTCACTTTCGTTTTTATGAGCTTTCAAACCCATGATTTTAGTTGCAAAGTTGATAAATATTTTTTTATTTGTGGGATAAACATATTTCATCCAGGCCGGAGTGATAATGCTAAGACCCAGCCCATGGGCAATATCAAACATCGCACTTAATTCGTGTTCAATTTGGTGACTAGCCCAATCAGTTACTCTTCCTGCTCCCAGCAGGCCATTATGAGCTAAAGTGCTCCCTAAAGCTATTTCACTCCAAGCCGCATAATTAGTATAGTCTTTATTGACAATTAAGGCATTGCGCATGATGCTTCGCAAAACTGCTTCACTAATGCCATCGATCACATCGTTATTTGTTGTATTACTGAAGTAACGTTCAAAAATATGGCTCATCATATCAAAGACTCCCGCTGAAAAATCAGCTTTTGGTAAGGTATAAAAGAATTCCGGATTAATAATACTAATATATGGGCGAATAGCATCATTTTGATAACCGATTTTTTGTTTCGTTGCGGGGTTGGTAATAACCGAGGAACTCGAATTCTCACTGCCAGCGGCTGGAATGGTGAGGATAGCGCTGACCTTTAAGCAGGCTCGTGGGGTATGGCGCTGAATATAATAATAGTCCCAAACATCATCAGTGATTTTAGCTCCTAAAGCAATGGCCTTAGCACTATCGAGGACCGAACCGCCACCGATTGCTAAAATATGATCAACCTTCGCCTCCACACAGATTTTAATGCCCTGGTAGACTAAATCAATTCTTGGGTTTGGTACCACTCCTCCGAGGGTTAAATATTTGATTCCCGCCTTGGTTAAAGCGTCCGTTACCGCCAGTAATAAGCCACTATGAACAATTCTGGGACTGCCATAGTGAATTAAAACGATTTGGGAAACATCTTTTAAAAGATCCCCAATTTGTAAGTGTGAGTTAGCTCCGAAAACTATTTTTGTGGGTGTATATAAACTAAAGTTGTTCATCGTCGACCTAAAATAACTTCATGACATCGAAGACCACGACGACCGCCATAAAAGCTAGTAACAAAATATAAAAGACCGTATTGACAATATTTTCGGCTTTGGGGTTAATTTTCCGGCGAAAGATTAATTCATATAAGAAAAACAGTAGTCTTCCTCCATCGAGGGCTGGTATTGGTAAAAGGTTCATAATACCAACGTTAACACTTAGAAGGCCAATTAAAAAAAGAATATTAATTATCCCTCCGGTCATTGCACTTCCGACGACTTTGAAAATACCAACGGGCCCAGATAATTGGGTAATTTTGACATCACCAGTAAATAGTTGTCCCAGCGTGGTAAAGATAATCACCGCGTTTTTTCCAAATTCTTGGGCGGAACTAGTAATCATATAACCAAAATTAAAATGTCTTTGGGGACTAATTCCCACACTCGCATTAAAAGTATCTAGACCTTGCCCGACTAATAATTTTTTCGAGTATAATTCACTAGCTACTTCGATGGGGTTATTATCGCGAATTATTTGGAAATAAGCCATCCCTCCTTGGGTGTTGTTGATAAAGAAATTAATTAAATCGTCCCAATTGCTGATGGAAGTGATAATGTTGCCTATTTTAATACCGGTAATAATATCACCTGCTTTAATATCTTTGGCTAGTTCGCTGCTTTGACCTACCACCGCCCCTAGTGAAGAGGTATTAAGAGTTCCTTCGGTGGTGAAATTATAAATACCCGCCGCATAGATACTAATCATCGTTGGGACATGATAAAAAGTTAATTCCAGTTGCTCTCTTAAGACCACTAAATCAACTTGCAGATAAGTTGAGGGATTATTTTTCCAATTAGAAATATCGTTCCAAGTATTAATTGCTTCATCATTAATTTTGATAATTCGATCACCTTTTTGGAGGGGATTACCCACGAGAGTACTTAATTCTCCAATGATGGGTTCCTTACTGGGTTGATAGCGATTGACATCGACAATGGCTAAAAGTAAAAAAATAAAAGCGGCGAGAATAAAATTCATTAGAGGACCAGCTAAGACTACTAAAAAACGTTGCCAGAGGGGTTTAGCCTCAAAGGAACGGTCGCGCGGAACAATTTGAATAGATTTAGCCTTGCGATTAGCCTTGGTTTTTTGGGAATAAAGAGCATTTCTTAAAACTTCATAATGGACAATTTCTTCGTTTTGTTCTAAGTTAATATATAAGATACTATCTTTGTTCTGTCCATAAACATCATAATCAACAATTTTACCTTGGACATCATAAGTCATTAAATCAGGATTTAGGATGAATTCCTTCACTTTTCCATTTTCATCTAAATTAAGACCAATTAAGTCATCTTTACTGATCATGGCTTTATTAACATCTTCTCCACCCATGGAACAAAAACCACCAAGCGGTACCGCCCGAATAGAGAATAAGGTTTCACCTTTCTTCTTGCCAACTAAAAGAGGACCCATTCCGAAAGCAAATTCGTAGACGAGAACTCCGCATTTTTTAGCAACGATAAAATGTCCAAACTCATGAATGAGAATAATCACCCCTAAAACAAGTATAAACACTAGAATATTTAAAATAATCATTTAAGTAGCCTCCATTATTTGGCCTTTTTCATAACCCAACCAAGATACTGGTCATAAGATATTCTACCACTTATCAATAATTTTACGCCCTTTTGGCTTAACTTAATCAATTTAAGCATTTTTTGGGGCTTCTTTCGGTAAGTCTGTAAGCAAAAATCATAGAGGGGAAAGTTGGTGGTATCTAAGTTATCTAAACGATAACCCTGAGGATGGGTTTTTATATTTGCTGTCTTGTCGACCTTCGGATAACACAAAGCATAATAGATGTGATTTTTCATATCAGGCTCATCGATGTAATAATGATAACCTAAATTAGTTTTTAGATAAGCATGAATGTGGGAAGTTCTTTCGACTTTCACCTCAATTTGGGAAATATCTAGCTCAAAGTAATGGGCGGCTTCAATGACTTCAAAGGCTTTATTGAGTAAACTAGCCGAATCAATAGTGATTTTCGCTCCCATCTTCCAAGTTGGGTGATTAAGAAGACCAGCCACGGAGATTTGCTGAATTTCTTGGGCTGTTTTGTCACGCAAAGCTCCGCCACTCGCGGTAATTCCCCAGGTTTGTATTAATTCACCCGGCAAAATATTTTCTTTTAGTTGAAATAAACTCGATATTTCGGAATCAACCGGAATTATTTTGGTCTGATAAATTTTTAATAATTTATTAATTAAGGCCCCTTTAGCCACGTACCCTTCTTTATTAACTAAGGCTTGATGGAAACCATTTTTAATCGCTAAGATGGTTGGCTCAATCCCCGCAACTCCGCTTAAAGCATTAAAAATGAGAATATCTTGGGAAATTAAGGGGAGAATTTTTTTTAATTGTTTAATTCCCAGAAAGAATTTAATTGTTGGCCAACGCCGGCGGTAAATTTTGAGTTGTTGAAATTTGCGTAAGATGACGATTTTTGGACTAAATTGCTTAATGATTAAAAAATTGTCTTGGTCATTAATAGAAACGCTACAGCCATAGAGTTCTAATTGTTCGGGGTTACTATGAATTACCTCTAACACTTGAGACCCAACGTTGCCGTTGGAACCCAAAAGAAAAACCCTTCTCATAACATTAAACCAATTTGAACAATGATTACTAAAAAGATTCCGATAAAAATAAGCGAATCAAAGCGGTCCAGAATCCCTCCATGACCAGGCAATATTTGGGAAAAATCCTTTACTTCATAGGTTCTTTTAATCTTGGAAGCTACGAGGTCGCCAATTTGACCGACAATACTAGCTAGAAGGGAAGTAATGATGATTAAAATAACTTCCAAGGTTACATTATTAAAGTAGGGACTAAAAATATTATCATAATGTTGGGGATTAATGATTCTTGTGAGATAGTTATCTCCTTTGGTCATGGCTCCCAAGTAGATAGCAAATAAGGCCCCCAGAAGGGTTCCCATAAAAGTTCCGACGACGGCCCCTTCAATGGTTTTTTTAGGAGAGATGGCAGGAATTAATTTATGGCGACCCAGTAGCATTCCTCCGAGTTGAGCACAACTATCACTGACCATTCCCACCAGGAAAAGATAAATAACCAAATATAGTCCCTGATTTCTTAATAATATTAGGGAAGTAAAACCTAGACCTACATATAAACTATTAGTTAAGACGATGGCAGCTAGTTGATGATTGCTCTTTTTATCAAAGACCATGGTTAATCCATAGATAATTAAGGGACTAAATAATAAATAAAAATGAATATTGGAGGAAAATAAATTGATAATTCCGATACCAAGAATGGCTAAAACATTTAAGTAAGAAGTGATAATACTAAAAACATCAAGTTTTTCTTGATGAGAAACGCGATATATTTCCCAAGTGGCTATCAAAGCTAAAAAACCAAAGAAACCGGCGAAGATATATGTTCCCCAAGGTTCCGGGATCACAAATAATCCTAGGAGGACAACAACAATTAAAATAGCGGTGATAATTTTCGTTTTCATGAGATTTTACCAAAGGTCCTTTTTTGTCGATCATAAAAATTTAGTGCCCGTAAGAAATGGCGAGGTTTAAAAGATGGCCAAAGAATATGGCTAAAATATATTTCTGCATAAGCACTTTGGTATAATAAAAAATCAGATAAGCGCTTGCGTCGACCAGTGCGAATTACTAAATCGACGGGTTCATCTAAAAGAATTCCTTCGTGGATTTCCCGCCTGGATGAATAGTTAATAGCCAGGTTAATAATTAGCCCAGTATTATTTTTGGTAACTTCTATTAAATGCTTTAAAAGAACTAAAAACTTGGGAGGTATTTGATCTTCATAACCTAGATGTTTAATCACGATATTGGACTTAACAATATTTTCAATTCTTGAAGCATTGAGGTATTCCAAGGGTTGGTTAAAAATAAAATCAACTTCTTCTTGCGGTCTTTGAAAGTTGTCGCAAGAAAAAACAAACAAGGAGAGCATTCGTACTCTTTGAGAGTTGATAGCGGCTAAAACAATATTTTGGATATTTAGACCCCCATAGTAATGTCCCACACTTCGTGAGAGTAATTTAGCTTGGGCCCAACGACCATTACCATCCATAATGATGGAAATATGAAGTTTTTCGCGGATTTTTTGGTTGTTTATGAATGTTTTATCTATTTTTTAACTTCCTCACAATATTATTGTATAATATTTACGTAAAAGGAGTTTATTTATGGCAAAAAAAAGTGGAAAAGTTTATTTTGGATTACCTTGGATCGTATCTTTAATCCTCGTTATCATCCCGGTTACAGCTTGGTGGTGTGGTGTTATAACCGCATTTGTAAGAGGACACATTATCAGAGGTATTCTTAGAATATTCTTTGGTTATATATTCTGGATTTTGGATATATTTTTCTTTATTATCACCGGCGATTTATTTCTAGAAAAACTTTAATAAGAGAAAATATGGGGAAACCCATATTTTTTTTTAATCAGGAAGATAAAAAGCGATCTTCCAGCGATAATTTTTGGTATTTGATATTTTTTTGTTATAATAATAATGTCAAGGAGATAGTATGGCTAAGAAATTAGAAGAAGTATTAGGATTATTAGGTGGAGTTGATTGCGGTGCTTGTGGCTACGCAAGTTGTGCTGAATGTGCAGAAGCTATTATTGCGGGCGAAGCAACAGGTGAAGCATGTGTAATGATCGACGAAGACACCCAAGAAAAAATTAACAAACTATAAAAAAGAGACCTCGGGTCTTTTTTTATTGTCTAGGAATTTGCTATTGATTGATTTTGTTATAAATAGTGATAGATATCTAGTGATTAATCTTTTATTTTTTTCTATTATAAAAACTAAGTGGAACGAATTTTGACTTATCACATGTGAGAAAAACTTTCCATCTTGATTATATTTAAGTATAAATAAACTTAAGATTACTATAAAACAAAGCTAATAAAAGTTGTTTTAACAATAGAATTTACTTGTTGTTTGTAATAATAATAAAAATTAATAATATTTTTTAATAAAATAGTATAATATTTATGCCATTAGAAAAGGAGTTTATCTGATGAATGTTATAAATTCTAGTCCAAGTAAAGTAACTCAACTTGAGTTCAA
>JAITXJ010000042.1 GCA_031284745.1 Acholeplasmatales bacterium
GATGATGAGCTCTCTAATATTCTTGCAAAAAAACCTTCCTATATGGTTCAACGCTATAAGGGCTTAGGAGAAATGAATGCTTCGCAACTTTGGGAAACAACGATGGATCCCGCCCGCAGGAATTTAATTCAAGTGCGCGTGGAAGATATGGTCGATAGCGATAAAAAAACCCAGATATTAATGGGAGAAAATGTTAGTTTGCGAAAATCGTGGATCGACAATAACATTTCTTTTGATATTGTCGACAATTTTGAGATAAAAAAAGATGGCGAAGAATAATTTAACAACTAGTGAAATAATCGATAATTTTATTGAAAAAATTCTCAATGAAGACTATGTTAGTGTCATGTCTTCGAGATTTTCGCGCTATACCAAGATTGTAGCCTTAGATCGCGCCATTCCTGATGTTCGTGATGGCCTTAAACCAGTTCAAAGAAGAATCCTTTATGCCATGAATAATATGGGCTTAACTCATAATAGTGCTTATAAAAAATGTGCTCGTATTACCGGTGATGTCATGGGAAAATATCACCCTCATGGAGACTCTTCTATTTATGAGGCTTTAGTTCATCTTTCACAAGATTTTAAAATGAATACTCCATTAGTGGATATGCATGGTAATAATGGTTCGATTGATGGCGATCCCGCCGCTGCCTTTCGTTATACCGAGGCGCGACTATCTTTAGCTAGTGAATATCTTTTAGATAATATCGACTCCAATACGGTTCGTTTTATCCCCAATTTTGATGATACAGAAAAAGAACCTATTGTTTTACCTGCTCGCTATCCTAATCTTTTAGTTAATGGTTCTCGCGGTATTGCGGTCGGTCTTGCAACCGAAATACCTCCTCATAATTTAGGAGAAGTAATCGATGGAACAATTGCTTTAATTGATAATCCCTATTTAACCAATAATCAACTGTTTGAAATTATTTTGGGTCCGGATTTTCCTACCGGAGGGATTGTGGGGCCACGTAGTGAGATTTTTAAGGCTCTGTCTTCTGGTGAAGGTAAAATTCTGATTCGTTCCAAAGTGGATATTGAGGTAGAAGAAAATCTCAAACATTTAATTGTTACCGAAGTTCCTTTCGATGTTAATAAAGCTGAATTATGTAAAGCCATCGATGAGTTGCGCATTTCAAAGAAATGTGAAGACATTTTAGAGGTTCGTGATGAAACAGATGCTAGTGGAATTCGTATCGTAATTGATTTAAAGAGTTCGAGTGATGCCAATGTCATTTTAAATTACCTTTATAAGACCACTAAATTGCAAAATAACCTCAGTTATAACTTAGTCTCGATCATTGATAACAAGCCGATGAAAACCGGCTTTATGGAAGTTTTAAGTGCCTATATCGACCATCAAAAAGATATCTATACCAATAAATTAAACTTTGATTTAGAAAAAGCCAAAAGAAAAATGCATATCAATGAAGGTTTGGTTAAAATTGCTTCGGATACTTCCATACTCGATGAAGTTATTCGGATCATTCGTTATGAAGCCAAAGGGAAGGCTGATTCTAAATTAAGAATTATGAATCGCTTTGGGTTGGATGATTTACAGGCAGAAGCTATAGTCACCTTACAATTGTATCGTTTATCCAATACGGACATTCGCTTAATCATCGAAGAACAAACCCAGTTAGCTAAAAATGTTAAGGATATCGAAAGCATTTTAGGCAGTGACAAAAAACTTTTAAAACTGATTAAAGAAGAATTAATTAAAGCTAAAGAAGCCCTTCATCAAGCTCGTCGTAGCCAAATTGTCGATAGTTTTGAAACGATTAAAATCAATAAACAAGACCTGATTACCAAAGAAGAAGCCTTTATCGGCATTACTAATGACGGTTATATCAAACGGTCCACCATTAAAAATTATAACTCCTCCAAGGAACAAGGCTTAAAAGATGGCGATTATTATATTTTTACCAAGGCTTGTTTAACAACAGAATTTTTATTAATAATTACGAATTTTGGAAACTATATGAATATTCCTGTTTATCGATTAGATGATCAAAAATGGTCTAATTTAGGAAATTTTATTGGTAATATTGTCGATATTGAAAAGGATGAAAAAATAATTAGTGTTCATAAAATTACTTCATTTTTAGAAAAACAACGAGTTTTATTAGCAACTAATTTTGCTTATGTTAAACAAATAAATTTAAGTGAATTTGAAACCCAAAAGAACAAAACCTACAAAGCTATTAAATTAAGCCCTGGGGAATTAGTGGTTTCTAGTGAAATAGGTTATAATACTAACATCATCGGTCTCACCAAAATTGGATATGGTATCCGTTTAGATGAAACCTCAGTGGAATTATCATCGACTGGCACCAAGGGTTCACGTGTTTTAAATTTACGCGAAAAAGATATTTTTAAAGGAGCTTTTTACTCTGATGCTTTTAGTGAAATCGTGATTTTAACCTCGCGGGGACATATCATAAAAGCGAAAACGGATGATTACCATATTGTCCAAAGATTAAAGTCGGGTTTTCTTTTAATTGAAAAATTAAAAACTAACCCTCATTATGTGGAAAGTTTCTTTAATTTAACCAAAAATCAAGCCAAAGAAGTCAAAGGAATTACCTTAAGATCGAAAAATATCACCCTCAACCTCAATACCAATGATTTGAAATATAACCAAAATAAGTATGGAAAAGAGATTATTGGCCTCTCACCAAGCAACCCATTATACACTTTTACGATCGAAAAGTCAGAATTTGATATAATAGAAGCGCCTACTACTAATGTAGATCAACCAACTCTCTTTGATTATCTTGATCAAGAACCAGTTAATAAACAGCAAGTAGAAGAGCCTGTTAGTTTCGAGATTACCAAAGCTAAAGATCTAGTTTCCGGAAGTAAAAAAGATTCGCTTAAAGAATCCCTTCCAACGACCAAGAAGCCAAAATTGACTCCAGAGAAAATCTCGGAAGAAGAAAAGCCAACTAAGAAAATCGAAATCAAACCTATTTCCCGACTCGATTTAGATGATGATTTCTAAAGGAGAATAATATGTATATCAACTCAAAAAAAGCCCCAAACACCCTAGGTACCCTCGAAGAGATTGCGCGAACAGAAGGGATCAGTGGAATTTATTGTGCCACTACCAACGGACGCTTACGAGAATTAACTTATGTTATTAAAAAGAAGAACATTGATTCGATGGAAATTAACTTTTTAGATTTAACTAACGAACATGCCCATCAAATTTATCAATCAACTCTTCGCTATTTACTTAGTTATGCCATCTATCGAATTGATCCATCTTTATCTCTAAAGATCTCCTATAGCATTTCTAGATCTTTATTATGCACGCTGGAGAACATTAAAATAAGTGATGAATTCTTAGCGCGGATTCACGATGAATTAGCCGCGATCATCAGTGCTGACTATCAAATTAAGCGGGTAAATACCGAAAAGGATAAAGCTATCCGGATTTATCAAGAACAAGGCTTTTTTGATAAAATTGATATTCTTCAATATCGGGAAGAGACAGTTGTCAATTTATATGAATGTAATGGTTTTTACAATTATGTTTATAATTACATGCTTCCTTCAACTGGTTATATTAAAGAATATAATATGTTCATTTATGGCCCTGGTTTTCTCGTTCAATATCCGCGAGCTGAATATGGTGGACATATTCCCGCTTTCGAAGATGCTCCTGTTTTTTCCAGTGCTTTAAAAGAATCTTCCAAATGGGGAAGAATTACGAAAGGAAACACCATTGCTCGCATGAACGAATATGCGACTAATGATTTCTGTGATGATTTTGTCAATCTTTGTGAGACAAGACATAATGATATGCTTTGTCATTTAGGCGATACTATTTTAGCACAAAAAGATGAAATAAGATTGATTTGTATTGCGGGACCTTCATCCAGTGGAAAGACTACTTTTTGTAAAAGAGTAAAAATTGAATTAATGGCTCGAGGATTAAATCCGATTATGATTTCCATTGATGATTATTATTTAGAACGTCATTTAGTACCTAAAGACGAAAACGGAAAAGAAGATCTCGAACATATTGAAGCCTTAGATATTAAGCAATTTAATACCGATATGTATAACCTGATCAACGGAAAAGAAGTAACTCTTCCAAGATTTAATTTTAAGTTAGGCAAAAGAGAAGCTGGAGAAACCATTAAGATTACCGAGGATAATCCCATTCTAATTGAAGGCATTCATGCTTTAAATAATCGATTAACAAATTTGATTCCAATGCATCAAAAATTCCGTATTTATATTGCTCCGCAAACAAGTTTACATATCGATAATCATTCACCAATTTCCATTACCGATTTAAGATTAATTCGTCGAATGGTCCGTGACCAACAATTCCGAGGAGCCTCGGCTGAGGATACCATTAACATGTGGCCATCGGTTCGAGCGGGGGAATTTAAGTGGATCTATCCTTATCAAGAACAAGCTAACTTAGTCTTCAATAGCGAGTTAAGTTATGAACTTAATGTTCTAAAAAAACATGCTTTAAAGAGCTTACAATTAATCAAAGATGATTCTCCTTACTTCATCACTGCTAATCGTTTAATTAAGTTTTTGAAATACTTTAGCGACATCGATGATGATTTAGTGCCAGCCAATTCTTTACTTCGAGAGTTTATTGGCGGATCTAATTTTCGCTAATGTCGGATAACTTATATAATAATATTGACATCATTAAACTTCTTTCCTTGTATGAAAAAAAAGGAAAGGAGTTTTATTACCAGGATGTTTTTTCGAAAGATGAAAAAACTATTTCTAAGAAATTTTTGCTTGATGACTACTTGAATTTGGCGTCTTGTCTGGAGATTAATATTTCCCCCAACAAGATCAAAAATATTATCAAAAATGGTTATCTCCCTAAGAATAAAGAAGAACAACTATTTATTAATTTTGTCAATGTTTTTAATTTAATTAATAGCAAAAGTGATCATCTTTCTTTTAATATTTTTGACATCAATAAAATCATTAACGGTATCAATTATAACCTTTCTAACTTAAAGAAATCTGAGAGCGTAAAGAACCTTTTAGACCCTTCTAAATCACAGATTCTTGAACAAATCATTAATGATTATCTTTCCAAAAAAGATGATGAAAAATATGAGTATTTATATTTAGTTGCTAATGTGATCACCAAGTTTTATAATGAAAAATTCTATTTAACTTTTAATTTTGAAACATCATTATTTCTTTTATATTTGTTAATCTTCAAAAAATTTAAGGCCTTAAAATACTGTTCTTTTTTTGCTAGTCTTTATAAGTATCAGGAGGATCTAAAGCATGCCTTTAGTAATAGCGAATACCATTATAAAAAAGGAATTAAAGACACGACTTTTATATATGAAACTTTAATCGATATCATGCTTGATGTTTACAAAAAAGTCGATAATTATTGTCTTCAATATCAAGTGGAGAATACCCAATCCAAACAACAAAATTTGAGGCAAATAATCTTACAAAGGAATAGTTATTTTAGTGTTAAGGAATTAAGAGAAGAATTTCCTAATACTTCAAAGGCCACCATTGATCGCACCTTAATTAAATTAAAAGCTGAAGGATTTATCGATTGTCAAATAAAAGGCCGGGCTTCCTTCTGGCAAGTAACCAACAAAGGTAAAGAAGAAACAAATATATCTACTAATCTATTTGATGAATAAATTATAATTATTATAAATAATTATTAAACTATTACCCGGATTAATTTATAAAAATTATAATTAATTTAGAAATAAAAATACGAAATCATATACCAATAAAAATATAATAATAGCTATAGATGTAATTTAATAATGAAATTATAGCTATTATTTTTTATAAAATATTATCAGGCTGATCAAATAGAAGAAGTACCATCATAATGTTTAATTGAGTATTTCTGGTTATTGAGATCTTTAAATCAAACCAAATATGAATTTTGAATATCATATCGAAAGAAAAACATCTAGTAGAATAATGCTTATATTATTTATAATAATTATGAATTAAGATGAAAATCATAGATTGATTAATTATAAAAATTATAATTTAGTAAAGAAGATTAAAATAATGTTATACTCTAAATTTTAATAAAAATAAGATCATAGAAAACTTATTCCGTCAATAATATTAAAACCAATGAATCAATAAGAAAAGCAGAAGAAGTAATTAAAGAATTAGAAATAACCATTTTACTTTAAAAAAGACTTAAGCTTTTAATTGTAAATTTAGAGCTTAAAATTTTTCAATAATAGTAATTTAATTTAAGAAGTAAATGAATAGAAAAAAGATCCAGACATCTAAAATTAGTAAAATTAAAATATGTATTTTATTTTTAATTATTAAATTAATATAAATGAAAGAAAATATAATACTAGTAGAAGTTTATCATAGAGCCTTTTTATCTATATTTATTTATAATTATTTTAAATAAATATAGATATCCAACATTGACTTATTTATAATTTTTATAAAAAGTTTCAATTTTTCTTACCGCCCTTTTGAGAAGAAGAGAGGTATGTTTTTCGACTAAAATAAAGTTTTAAATTAATATGAATATAATCAAAATTAGAGTTAAAATGGACAATTGGCCATCAAAACATGCAAAATCATCAATATTTCGATATAATGATATATAAATCATTATCAAAATCGATTTATGAATATGATTACGCATTATTAAACATAGTATTATTAAATAAAAACAATATCACAAGTCGGAAGAGAAGTGGTAAAATAAAAAAAATCACTTCTTTTATAATATTTTATATGTTCGTATAATATATATTATGTAAAGTTATAATTATTGTGATTATGAAGTAATTTAATTAATCAATGTTTGAAAGTTGATAATTACAATTAATAATAATTGTCTAAACTTCTAAATCGATCATATATCTAAATTTTTAAAATTAAAATATTTAATAGTAATATTATAATAAAAACTTAAAAAGTGAATTTTTATTAATTTCTAAAAAAATTAGTAAAATGCTTAATATTTAAGATTTTTTTATTTTATGTCAAACTTTTATTTTATAGTTTTTACTAGGCAATATTTAAAATTATTATAAATAAATCGACCTTTAAGTTTAGTTATTGTTTATAAATTTTATAAATAATTTATCTAAATTAAATTAAAAATATAAAATTGGATGTTTTTTAAATTGACTTATTCAGATAACTTAATAGTAAATTTTGCATATTTATTTAAAATAATTATGAATAAAATATAGTATATATTTGATAATTAATTGTAATAATTATAAATAATTATTTAATATTTATTCATTTTTTAAAGTCTCTAATTTTCTTAATAGTTCTAATTGTAAGTAAAATCTAGCATGAAATTTAATTTATATTTATAAAAATCGATGAATTCAAACTGTTAAATTTTAATCATTATATTTTCATTACCTTAAGATTTCTTTTGATGAAATTTTTATTTATGCTTATCTTCTTCTCTTTTTGGAATAGATCATTAAAAAATTAATTATAATAAATATAAATAGTTATTGTATGATTTTGCTTATTATTCATATAAATTATAAATAATTATTTAAATATTTGATATTCTAATTTTATATTATTCTTATATTTCTTACTTCATATAGTACTTCTCTAGCGATTCATTTGCCAAAAAAAATAACTTATTTAAGTAAACCAATTAAAACAAAAATTATTAACTTAAAAATAAAACATCTAATATTATTATCCTTAAAGAAAATGCTGACATAAATTTTTGAATTTAATATATAAAACTTAATACTTTATTTAAAATTATTATAAATTGTTTGTAGTAAGATTTATATATTTATTTAGAATTTATATAAATAAATATTAATCCTTTTTAATATCTGGATGAAATTTTAAGTATTGTTCCTTTGCTCTATTTTGGGAAATATGTGTATAAATTTGGGTGGTTCCTATATCGCTATGGCCCAGTAATAATTGAAGCGATCGCAAGTCTAAGCCGGCTTCTAAAAGATGGGTAGCGAAGGAATGCCTTAAAGTATGCGGCGAGATCTTTGTGGTAATCCCAGCGGCTTTTGCTAGTTTATCAAGTATACCAAAAAAACCTTGCCTGGTTAATTTATCCCCAAATCTATTTAAAAATAATTCTTTTCTTATTTTGTTTTTTTGAAGCTTTGAACGCGATCCTTCCAGGTAATTCATTATTGAAATATGGGCAGCTTCGGAGATGGGCACCACTCTTTCTTTTGATCCTTTACCCTTAATAATTATCTCTCTTTTCGAACTATGAATTTGTTCCAATTTGATGGATAGTAGTTCACTAACTCTTAAACCGGATCCATAGATAAGTTCGATTAAAGCGATGTTACGGAGTCCCAAAATATTGTCATTTTTAATGACATTTAAAATTGCGACTACTTCTTCGATTGATAATACGCTTGGTAATTTTTGATCTAATTTTAAGGATTTAAACTCTTTTGCTACATTGATGGAAACTTCCGATTCGATCAATAAATATTTATGAAATGATTTAATTGCACTAAGCTTTCGACTTATCGAGCGAGCTGTAAAATGATGGCGACTTAGACTTTTTAAATAGGCCTCAATATGCTTGCGTTCGATCGCTTTCGCTTCATCGATATCATGATATTTTTTTAAAAATAAAAGGTATTCGGAGATATCAATTTTGTATGATGAGATCGTATTTTGAGCAAGCATTTTTGTATTTTCTAAGTAATAAAGATATTCATTTAAAAGTCCAATCATAGAAAAACCTCAAATATTTGATTAGCAACATAGTACCCTTTTTTAGACAATCTTAAGATATTATTTCGATATACAAGAAAATGATTTTCAATGAAATTATTTAGTTGAGGATATAATTTTAAGACATCACATTGATATTTTAAATTAATTATTTTAATGTTTACACCTTTCATTTTTCGTAGTCCAAAAATCATTTCATCTTCAATAGCTAGCATTTGATCTTGAACTTCAACTAGGGGTGGTTCTCCTTTTAAGTATTTACTAAACACTTTTGTATTAGTAATTCTTTGATTGTCAATTAGCGAACAGGCTCCTTGACCAAGGCCGAGATATTGTTGATAAGTCCAGTACTTGAGATTATGTTGCGAGACGAATCCCTTTAAAGCAAAGTTAGATATTTCATAATGTTGATAAGCATTTTTTTGAAGAGAATTAATCACTAACTTAGTCATCTCGTAATTTAAATCTTCATCTATTAACTGATATTTACCGTGAATAATATCCCACATCATTTTGGTCTTTTCTTCTAAAATCAACGAATAATAAGAAATATGAGTTGGTTTTAAAGATAGTACTTTTTGAATATCTTCTTGCAAATCACCCATGGTTTGCGTCGGGATGGCTAGGATCATATCAATGTTAATGTTATTAATCCCTTTGCTTCGTAAGTCACACATCATCATTTCTACTTGTGAAAAATTATGAAATCTATTGAGTAAATTAATAAGCGGTTTTTGAAAAGTTTGAACACCAATTGAGACTCTTGTAATACCGTACTTTACAAATAAATCACCTTGTTCTGGAGTGTATAGTTCGCTATTTGTTTCGATCGTATATTCCCGAGGATGAATATCTTGGAGAATGATTAATAATTTTTCTAAGTAAGAAATAGCCACGCTATTGGGGGTTCCTCCGCCAATATAGATGGTATCAATGTCTGGGAAATATTTTTTTTTCGAAACTACTTCCGCCAACAAGGCCTCAAAATAATTATTGATGCTGCTTATTCGATGATCATTTGTTTTGATAAAATCACAATAACTACAGATTTCTTGACAAAAAGGAATGTGAATATATAGTCCAATTTTATTGTTCATCTTCGGTGGAAGTTGAAAGAATAGCCATAAAAGCTTCTTGTGGAATCTCGACTGACCCAATTTGTTTCATCTTCTTTTTCCCTTCTTTTTGTTTTTCTAGTAACTTCTTCTTTCTAGTAATATCCCCACCATAGCATTTAGAAATTACATCTTTTCGTAGAGCTTTAATACTTTCTCGAGCAATAATTTTTGAACCTATTGCGGCTTGAATAGGAATCTCAAAAAGAGCTCTGGGGATTAAACCTCGTAACTTTTCGACAATCGCTCGACCGCGATAATAGGCATTGCTCTTATGAACGATTAGCGATAAAGCATCGACAACATCACCATTTAAAAGTATTTCCATTTTAGCTAAATCTGATCTTTGATAATCGCTTAATTCATAGTCAAAGGAGGCATAGCCTTTAGTGGAGGATTTGATTTTATCAAAGAAATCATATACCATTTCACTCAAAGGAACGTTATAGGTAATAACCACAAGATGCTGTTCACCATATTGCATATTTTTAAAAGTTCCCCGCTTCTTTTGACATATATCCATCACTACCCCGACATATTCGTTGGGGGTAAAAACGGTTATTTTAACAAAGGGTTCTTCGATATAATCAATGACTTGTGCATCTGGTAAGCGGGAAGGATTATCGATGAATACGATTTTTCGATCGGTTAAAAAAACTTTATATACTACACTTGGCGCGGTGGCGATTAGATCAATTTTAAATTCTCTTCTAATTCTTTCCATGATGATTTCCATGTGTAATAATCCCAAGAAGCCAGTTCGAAAACCAAAGCCTAAAGCTTGCGAGGATTCATTTTCAAAAACCAAAGATGAATCATTTAGCCTTAGTTTATCTAAGGCATCTTTTAAGTCTTCGTATTGGGTGGAATCGATAGGGTACAAACCACAAAAGACCATCGATTTTAATTTTCGATAACCAGGTAGGGGAGTTAAAGCCCCATTGGTCGCATTAGTGATGGTATCACCAACATTAACGACCGATATATCTCGAATGGAGGCCACCACATAACCCACGTCACCAAAATTTAGGGTATCTTTTACCAGTTCTTTGGGAGTATGCACGCCAACTTCTAAGACTTCAAATTCGGCATTAGTCGACATTAACTTAATTTTATCACCCTTGGTAATGGATCCTTTAAAGACTCGCACTAAAGGGATCACTCCTCGAAATGAATCATAAACCGAATCAAATACTAAAGCTTGTAATTGAGAATTATCTTGACTAGTGGGGGCGGGAACTTTATCGATGATAGCATCCAAAACTTGATTAATGTTGATGCCTTCTTTAGCACTGATAAGTATCGCTTCGGAAGCATCTAAGCCGATGATTTCTTCGATTTCTTGTTTTACGCGCGGGATATCAGCTGAAGGAAGATCAATTTTATTAATGACTGGAATAATAAACAGATCATTATCGAGGGCTTGGTAAACGTTGGCCAAAGTCTGAGCTTCTACTCCTTGAACAGCATCGACCACTAAAATGGCTCCTTCACAAGCCGCCAGGCTTCTAGAGACTTCATAAGTAAAATCCACATGACCAGGAGTATCGATTAAATTAAGAATATAGTTTTTCCCATCGGTATGAAGATATTTTATTTGTACGGCATTTAATTTAATGGTAATTCCCCGTTCTCTTTCTAAATCCATCGAATCTAAGAGTTGTTCTTTCATTTCTCTTTTACTGACACTATTGGTGTATTCTAGAATACGATCAGCAAGGGTGGATTTTCCATGATCGATATGGGCGATGATACAGAAGTTGCGAATTAAATCATTTTTCATACTTAAATTATATCATAAGTAATCTTTACATAATATTTTACGAATAAAAATATCTATTAATTATTTTATCTATCTGGATCGTAAAAAAAGAAAAATTTAACAATTATAAATTGATGATTCTTCGTTATTTTTTAAAAGAAAAAAAGATGTGCTCGATTCCTTATAGGTTTCGGCTTCAATTGCCTACGGCTCTGGATTCCCTCATCTTTTACACTAATTTTTTATCACAAAATTATTAATAAATTATAATTTGATAATTTTATTAAACTTAAGGTTTACTTAAAGACAAAAGCGATATACATACATCACTTTTGAAAGAAAATAAGTATGAAAAAACCAAAATTAATAAAAAAAAGAAGTGTTGATACTTTGTATTAGGGGAATGGTATTTCATTCAGTAGCAACAACTTCTATTAATATTGTATCATAATAAAAATAAAAGTAATTATAAGATGTCTTATCTCACTTAAGAAGGCAAATAATGGATGTTAAGGAGTAATTAATTAAATACTTAAACTTAACTTAAATGGTTTCTAAAAGGGGGTGAAATAGGATCTGGGAAGTTAATATTGACCAAGAAGACAAAGCATCAGAAAGTCAGGAGTTGTGATAAGCTATTAATAATTGAAAAGCTTCTTGTTAATTTAGTATATTTATAAAAGATGTGGTCAAATATATTGGCATTTTGCTTCAATTTGGGTATTGTGTTCGCCGATATTGAAAGGCAGTGGAAAACTTGATGTTGGCCCGTTTTATAAAACGGTATTAGAGTGGTGGAGTTTTTTAAGAAAAAAAAACATCACTTAAATATTTCTTTAAGTGATGTTTAAGGCTAAAAAAAATTAAATAACTGTTTTCCAAAGACCGTGTAGGTTGCAATATTCATATACGGCAATTACTTTATCACCTTTGGATAATGAAAAACTAGCAGTTGCTTCGTGGCCGACAATAATCGGCTTTCTTTGAGTTCCCTCAAGAGTTTCTAAAGCAATCCACTCAATATGATGTTCTTCTAAGGTTGGATGAGGAACGCTCCCTACTTTAACGTTAACTGTTGCACCAGCTACTTCTACCACTGGTAAATGCTTCTCACGACTAGCTTCAACGGTATTAGCCACCAATTCTTGCATTTTTTCTCCACAACATACGACACTGACTCCGGAACTTTTTGCATAACAGATAATGTTACCACAATGTTTACAAATATAAAATTTCATATCAAATCTCCTTAATATTATTATATCCTAAAAAAGATAAATTGTCGTTTATACGCTTTAAAAAAAATCAATAAAAATACTATTAATTTAATGAAAAAAGTGAAATTTGGCTTTAAAAAAGGTTTTTTTAATTATTCTTTAGTTATTTGCTTTATTAAAACTAATTCAATCTTTAAATCACTTACTTGTTTGATGATAAATTCCCAACCAAAAATATTTAATCTATCTTCAACTTTTGGAAAATTTCCGAATTTTTCTAATAGGTAGCCATTTAAAGTAATGAAATCATTCTCTTCTAGTTCGGTTTTTAACTCATAATCATCCTGAGGAAAATATTCAATTAACATTTCGAGAGTTGCGTCCCCCTTGACTTCTAAAGATTTGTCTTCTAAGATCTTGATAGAATCAACGACTTTATCATGTTCATCGTAAATCTCTCCGACTAGCTCTTCAATGATATCTTCTAAGGTAATTAATCCCAAAGTACCACCAAATTCATCTTTAATAATTGCGATATGCTTTTTATATTTTTGTAATAAACTAAGGACATCTTTAATGTGTTCGAATTCGGAAACATTTAATGGTGTGCTTATAATGTCTTGAATTTTTGTTTTATTTCCCATGATACAGAAATTCATAAAATCTTTGTAATTTAGGATACCTATAATATTATCTAACGAGTCAGTATAAACAGGAAGTCTTGAAAAACCCGTCTCTAAATATTTCTTTTTAATCAATTCCAAAGAATCACCCAGGTTAATTCCAACAATTTTTGTTCGAGGAATCATGCAATCAGTAACGAGAATGGAATCAAATTCCATAACATCAATGATCATATCTTTTTCTTTTTTACTAATGGTCCCATCTTCAAGAGCATCTTCAATGGTATCAATTAGATCCTCTTCACTCACCACTTCTTCGTTGGCCACATTCATGGCTTTCGATAAGGTCTTTTTTTGAAAAAGAAAAAGTGAGGTAAAGATATAAAGAAGCCAATAAAAAGGAACTATTAACCAGGAAAACCTTCTTAAATATTTATTAGGAGCATTGTTGCTCATCGCTTTGGGAAAATAAAAGACGATAAGAATTAAAGCAATCGAACTAAAGAAAGCAATCAGAAGAGCTAGTTCTAGTCCAAAAGTTTGGAAAATAAAAATGTTTAAACTATAAATGATGACAATTAAAAATATTCGTAAAATGATCATCGTGTTTTTGGCACGAACAATGTTCTTTAAAAAGAATTTAACTAATTTATTTTTTTCTTCATTGATTTCATCGTTGTTAATTTCTTCTAAGCTAATATAATAGCCTTCAAATAAATATAATAAAGTCAATGCTAAAAATAAAAGACTTATCCATAAAATATTAATCATTGTTTAACCACCTTAATTTCTTCGATTATTTGGCCCTTGGTTTTTAATACACTAAAAGTGAGGCCATTTTCCGTAAAACTAATTATTTCTCCTTGAGTTGGTAAATGTTCGATTTTGCTTAAAATGTAACCACTTAAAGTGTCATAATCATCATTAGGTAATTCTACTTCTAAAGCTTTTTCTACATCGTGAATATTCGTAAGACCATTAATGATAAATTCGTTTTCACTAATCTTTTTGATATCGTTGGTTTCTTCATCATATTCATCTAAAATATTACCAAAAATCTCTTCCACAATATCTTCTAAAGTCAATAAACCGGCTGTTCCGGAAAATTCATCAATAACAATCGCGATATGATTGCGGCTACGTCGCATAGTTTCAAATAAAGTTTTAATTTTTTGACTTTCGGGAACAAATATCGGTTTTTTCATAATCTTTTTGATATCGAAAACTAAACTATCATCAATGAAGAAAGGCAATAAATCCTTTAAATTAACAACCCCTACAATATGATCAATTGTAGATTCATAAACTGGGTATCTAGAATACTTTTCGCTAGCTACTAAACCCCAGATTTTTTCTTTGGAAAATTTAATATTAATACCACTAATTTTCGTCCGATGAGTCATAATCTCACTAACCAGAGAATCATTAAATTCAAAAACATTTTCAATTAATTTTACTTCTTCTTTGGTTATATCGGAGCTTTGATTGGTTTTGTTCAGCATGGAAATTAATTCATCTTCGGTAATATTTTCATTATTTTCATCTTTTTTAACACCAAATATTTTCGAAATAATATTTGCCAGCCAGGTTAAAAGTAATACCAGTGGGCGGAAGATGGCTTCCACTACCACTAAAAGATAAATATAAGCATAAGCTATTTTTTTAGGATAAGCAAAAGCTATTCTTTTGGGAATTAGTTCACCAAATAATACTTGAAAAAAAACTAATAAGATGGAGATTATCACCATAAATAAAGCTTGATAAAAGCCGGCATTCGCATTATTATTTAGTTTAAATAAGTCCATTAAAGCCAGAGCATATCGATCGCCAGCAATCACCCCGTTAATAAAACCAATAAAAGTAATGCCAATTTGAATCGTCGATAAAAATCTCGTCGGTTTATTTAAAAATTTAAGTAATAATTTGGTTTTTTTTGTTTGGTTTTTTGAATCCGCATCAATCATCGAAGGGCTTAAGCTAACCAAAGCCATTTCGCTGGAGGCAAAGATGCCATTTAGGACAATTAAGACCAGTATTAATAAAGATACAATGATTAAATTCATTTAATCTCCTTTAATATACTATCCAAAAACACTAAGCTGTTGCTTCGTTTAGGACCAGGTTCTTCTTTGTTACTCGTGTGACTATCTTCCATATAACTCCTTGTTACTTGTAATATTATACTAAATTTATCAAAAACTCCGGTTATTTTGATAAATTTTATGATTAATTTTTTCTTTTTATTGAATAATGATAAAATAATATGGTGAGGTATTTATGAAAGTTAAAGCAAAAACCGAAGAATTAGTAAAAGAAGAGCCGAAAATTCTCTATTATCAAAAAACTATCGAAGAAACCACTACCGAGTTAGCTACTTCGACGAAAGAAGGGCTTAGCACTCGGGAAGCTCAATCTCGCTTAATCGCTAATGGTAAAAATGAATTAGATAAAGGTAAAAAACGTAGTATCATAATGAAGTTTTTAGACCAATTAAATAACTTTATGATTTTCGTTCTCTTAGGAGCGGCAGTGATTAGTTTGGTTATTAACATTATCGAAATAAAAACATCAGGAGCAAGTTTAGATGTTGATCCCTTTTTAATTTTAGGAATTGTTATTCTTAATTCTATTATCGGGGTAATTCAAGAAGCTAAAGCTGATAAAGCCTTAGAATCAATTAAAAAACTTTCGTCGCCACAAGTTAAAGTAATTCGTGATGGTATTCAAATAGTTATCGATGCTAAGGATATCGTGGTGGGTGACTTGGTAGTTTTAGATGCTGGTGATTATGTGCCGGCTGATTTAAGATTAATTGAATCTGTTTCTTTGAAAATTGATGAAGGTGCTCTAACTGGAGAATCCGTAGCTGTTGATAAAAATCTCCATTTGCTTTCTAATGTGGTCCCTTTAGGTGATCGTCTAAATTCGGCTTATATGTCCACTGTCGTGACTTACGGACGGGGAAAAGGTATCGCTGTAGCTACCGGAATGAATACCGAAATCGGTCATATTGCAAAATTACTATCTAACCAGGAACAAGAAATAACCCCTTTACAAAAATCCATTAATGGTTTAGGAAAAATTTTAGCAATAATTTGTTTAGCCATCGTGGTATTTATCGCCATCATTCAAATCATAACTACTTTAATATCTCATAGCGAATTGATGGGAGAACCCGATACTTATGTCGATATCTTCATGACCGCTGTTGCTTTAGCAGTAGCGGCTATTCCTGAGGGCTTACCGGCCATCATCACTATTGTTCTTGCTCTGGGTATGCAAAACCTAGTTAAGCAAAAAGCCATCATGAAAACTCTTCCGGCTGTGGAAACTCTCGGTTCTACTTCCATTATTTGTAGTGATAAAACTGGTACCCTGACCCAAAACATTATGGACGTTTTAAAAGTTTACGATAATGGCGAAATCATCGATATCAATAAAAATACCAATCTAAGTGCTTCACTGGATAAATTGATTCTCTATGGGGTTTTAAATAATGACACCAAAACCAATTTCACCGATAATAAATTCGTAAAAATAGGCGATCCCACTGAAATTGCCTTTATTGATTTAGCTTTAAAGTTTAATCAAGATCCGATGGTGATTGCGGAAAGTTATCCGCGTATTCATGAATTCCCTTTTGATAGTGATCGCAAAATGATGACAACTTTCCACCAAATCGATGGAAAAACCATTTCCATCACAAAGGGTGCTCCCGATGTTATCTTTTCCAAGAGTATTTCCGAGATAAAAAACGGAAGAGTGATCAATTTAGAAAGTACTACCGATTATGAACACGCTAATACCACGATGACCGATACCGCCCTGCGAGTTTTAGCTATCGCCATCAAGGAATATGCTAACGATACAGATTTTTCACAATTAACGATGAAAGAAGTCGAAAAAGATTTGACTTTAGTTGGTTTGATTGGAATGATGGATCCGGCTCGTCCTGAAGCTAAAGAAGCAATTAAAGTATGTCGAAAAGCTGGTATTACCACAATCATGATTACTGGTGATCATAAAAATACCGCCATTGCTATTGCTCGAGAGTTAAAAATTTTAAGTAAAGGAAATCTGGCGATTACCGGAGCAGAACTTGATTTAATGGAAGACGCTGAATTTAGAGAAAAGTTGCCAAATATCCGGGTCTATGCGCGAGTTAGTCCCGAAAATAAAGTTAGAATTGTTACTGCTTGGAAAGAAACTGGCCTAATCGTGGCGATGACTGGCGATGGAGTTAATGATGCACCAAGTATTAAGAAAGCCGACATTGGGATTGCAATGGGGATAACCGGTACCGAAGTAGCTAAGGGAGCAGCTGATATGATTCTAACTGATGATAACTTCGCTACCATAGTTAATGCCGTTGGCGAAGGAAGAACTATATTCGCTAATATTAAAAAAGCTATTCACTACTTATTAAGTTGTAATATCGGTGAAATATTAGTTGTATTATTAGGTTCAACTATCGCCTTCATCTTATTAAAAGAAACAGTAGTTACCTTAACTGCTATTCAATTATTATGGGTAAATATCGTAACTGATTCCTTAATGGCGATTGCTTTAGGTTTAGAAAAAAAAGAAAAGAATGTCATGGATAGTGCTCCTAGAGATGTTAAAAAGAATCTCTTCTCAGGTTCTTATGCTATTAATATCATCGTTCAAGGTGTTATCTTAGGTATCATTTGTTTCGCTGCCTATATGTTAGGTTATTACTTAGGAAAAAAACATAATCTTGGAGATACAATATTAGCCCAAAGAGAAGGTCAAACTCTTTGTTTCATGGTCTTAGCTATATCTCAATTATTTCACGCTTGGAATGCTCGTAGTAGTGAAGAATCCATCTTTAAATTAAAAATGAATTGGTGGCTATTCGGTGCCTTCTTTATTTGTTTAGCCCTCCAAATGATGACACTTCTTCCAGGCATTAGCAATGTCTTTGATCTCACAACCAGTCTTGAGTGGTATGAACCAGTCATCATTGTTGGCCTATGTTTAGTTTTGGTCTTCGTGGTGGAGATTCAAAAAATATTCCTTCGTCGTCAACGCAAAGCCCGTAATAAATATCAAGAAGAGCAAGAAAATCAGACTTTATAAAGATGGGCAAAAAAGTACGTAAAACCCAAAAATTATTACAATTTCTAAATATTCTTTTAGTTTTTCTGCAGTTAGGTCTTTCCGTTTTAATTTTAATTTGGAACTGGAAGAATGGAAATCTGGTAAAAATTACTAACTTTATTTCGATCGGTATAATGGTGATTGTCTTACTAAGTTATTTAATTCTTTTTATCTTTATTAAAGATCGCCTAAAGACTTTAGTTTTTGAAAGAAGATTAAGAATCTTTCGTATCACTTCTTCTTTACTAGTTGCGATTATATCTATTTACTATGCAGTGGTAGGTTTTATAAACTTAAATGACGCTGATAAAAATAGAGTAACTAATATAATTAGTATTATCTTAGCGGGAATTTTATTTTTGATAAACTTTATTAAATTTATTAAAGGGATGAAAAAAGCGAAAGTCGAAAAATCCAAAATTATTGCCCAAGAAAAAGCCCAGGAAAAGGCCGAGGAACGCAAAAAAATCCATGAAAAATCTTAAATAAAAAAAGAGATGCAAATCTCTTTTTTTATTGTAAACTGATGGTAATAAGCCATTTTCTGTATTAGGTAATTATTTATCTCGAATTTCTTCGTAAGTTTTAATTTTAATTCATTAAAACTCATTCCCCTACCAAATTTGGGTTTCTAGCTTGTAAGGTTTACCGCGTTTCATTTATTTAGTTGCCTAAATAACTCGTCTCTGTGGCACTTTATAGATTACTAATCCCTAAAAGGGGTGGTTCATCCGCTGTCACTGGTTAGGTGCCCTAAGTTATTTTTTCCTTAGGTACAAACACTACAATCATCGCAGACTGTGCTAGTATGGACTTTCCTATCTATTTTTATAGATCAATTACCTGCCATCAGCAAAACAATTATAACAAATAATCCAAGATTATGGATATTTAATTATTTCGGGGTTTGTTTTTAAAATCTTTGTTTCTGGAAGAATTATGGTCATTGCGTTTTTGATAATCACGAGGTTTGGATTCACGTTTTTCTTGAACCGGAATACCTTCTGTAAAGGCATCCTTTCGTGATAAATCAATTCGACCTTTATCATCAATACCAATTACTTTAACAATTACTTGATCGCCTAAATTCAGAACATCAGTAACTTTTTCGACCCGTTGTTCACTAATTTTGGAAATATGAAGTAATCCTTCACAACCATTCCACAATTCAACAAAAGCCCCATATGCTTCAATACGCATTACTTTTCCTTCGTAAACTGCCCCAATTTGTGCTTCTTTGATAATTTCTTCAATGGCCTTGATAGTTTCTTCTAAAACATTTTTATCCATATGCATAACATAGACACGACCATCTTGTTCAATATCAATTTTTACTCCCGGATGAGCATCAATAATTGCATTAATAACTTTTCCGCCTGATCCGATCACTTCTTTGATCTTTTCTGGTTTAATTTTAATCATTTTAACTTTAGGGGCCCATGGAGACATTTCTTCTCTGGACTTTGCTAAAGTAGTTAACATATGATTTAAAATCTCGATTCGTCCTTTTTTAGCTTGATTTAAAGCTTCTTCTAAAATTTGCGGAGTAATCCCATCAATTTTAATATCCATTTGTAAAGCAACGATTCCATCAAAAGTTCCCGCTACCTTAAAATCCATATCTCCTTCATGATCTTCCATGCCTTGAATGTCGGTTAAAATTGTATAATGTTCCCCTTCCTTGATTAATCCCATCGCAATACCCGCTACTGGAGCTTTAATAGGAACTCCGGCATCCATTAGGGCTAAGCAGCCACTACAAATAGTTGCTTGCGAAGAAGAACCGTTGGATTCTAAAATCTCGGAAACAATTCTAATAGTATAAGGGAACTCTTCTTCGTTCGGAATAACTTGAGCAAGAGCCCGTTCACCTAAGGCACCATGACCTATTTCTCGGCGACCAGGTGAGCCATAACGCCCAGTTTCCCCAACGCTATATTGTGGGAAGTTATAATGAAGCATGAAACGCTTGGAATCTTCTAAAGTTAAGCCATCAATAATTTGATTTTCTTTTAAAGAACCTAAAGTAACAGTTCCTAGTGATTGAGTTTGGCCTCTGGTAAAAAGAGCGCTACCATGAACTCGCGGTAGTAAACCTACACGCGAAGAAAGTGGTCTAATTTCATCAACACCTCTTCCATCAGGACGAATTTTATCTACGGTAATTAATCTTCGAACTTCTTTGGTGACGATATGATCTAACACCG
The DNA here is from genome assembly GCA_031284745.1 of Acholeplasmatales bacterium. GTDB lineage: Bacteria > Bacillota_I > Bacilli_A > Acholeplasmatales > Acholeplasmataceae > JAITXV01. Next base: position 20,764 of record JAITXJ010000042.1, read on the forward strand.
CCTTAACTTGCTTTAAATAGTTTTCTTGTTCTTGATAATCAAAGACTTCTACTTCCCCTACTTTCTTGAGAAATGGTACTTCTTTAGCAAGCTCTAATTCCTTATTAATAATAAGATCAATCGCTTGATAACGTTCTAATTTTTCCTTAATAGAAACCGCTTTAACTAATTTAGCTTGACATTTTTTGGTCAATTTAGTAGTTAATTCTTTGCTAATGGTAAATAATTTAGATGGAACTTTAGCAACACCAATTTCCTTGACAATTTTATTTTGAAATTGACAGAGTTTTTTAATTTCCGCATGACCATAAGCAATAGCATCTAACATTTCCTTTTCAGAGGCTTGTTTAGCACCAGCTTCCACCATATTAATGGCGTCTTTTGTTCCAGCAACTGTTAAATTGATTTTTGAGTCACCAAGTTCAGCGTTAGTTGGATTTCCAATATAAACCCCATCTTTATAGCCAACAATCGCTCCTGCAATCGGTCCTAAAAAAGGAATATCCGATAAACTTAAAACAAGACTAGAACCAAATAAGGCCGCCATCACTGAAGAACAGTCTGGATCATTTGATAAAACAGTATTAATTACTTGGACTTCATCATTAAAACCTTGATCAAATAATGGTCGAATTGGACGATCAATCAAGCGTGAAGCTAAAGTTTCTTGTTCAGTTGGACGAGATTCACGTTTTAAAAAACCCCCTGGAATTTTCCCAGCGGCATAAAGTTTTTCTTGATATAACACCATTAATGGGAAGAAATCTTGATTTAAAAGCGTTTCTTTCGAAACTACTACACTTAAAACACAAGTATCTCCATAATATACTAAAGCTCCCGCTTTAGTTTGTAACGCTACTTCGCCTATTTCTACGCGGAGTTTTCTACCAAAATAGGTAGTTTCATAAATTTTTTTCATAATAAAGTCTCCTTCACTTATTATCTATATCCCATATAAATACCTAAATATTATACCAAAATTCTCTAAAATTTTAAATATGATGAGAAAAAATATTTTATAATTTAAAATAAAATAACTAGTAACCTGAGAATAATTTTATGAGCAATTAAAGAAAAAGGGTATTAACCCTATTTTCTTAATTTTAATTTTTCTTTTAAAGTATTGTATGCAACACTATCATGAGTTCTTAAATATCTAAGCAATCGGCTACGATGTCCAATTTTTAAATAAAGACCTCGACGAGAATGCTCATCTTGTTTGTGAACTTTTAAATGTTCATTTAATTCCACAATTTCTGCGGTAAGGATAGCGACCTGGACTTCAGTTGAGCCAGAGTCATGTTCATCTCGACGAAACAATTCAATGATTTGTTGTTTCTTAGATTTTTCTAGGGCCATAATTTTCTCCTTTTTACGAGTTATCCAGAGCTGAGGTTTGGCACTCCAAAGCTACAGAAAACTTACCATATAATTTTATCATAATTTTCAAAATAAATATAAAATTTAATTTTTTGGTAGATAATCAACTTTTTTTTCTTTTTTCTTCTTTAATTTTTCTTTTAAACGCCATAAAGAGGAACCTTCGAAACCAAAATAAACTTTTAATTCATCGATAGCCAAATCAGTTTCTACTAATTTTTGACGGATCTCTTCTCGGTCTTTATACGAAATCACTTCTTTTTTCGCAAAATATTCCTTGCTTTCATCTTCAACAACAATAGGTGTTACATCATCGATGTCCAGTTGAATAGGATCTCTAACAAAAACCGATCTACGCAGATACTTCGTTAATTCGATTTGTAAAAGAGCTAAGGTTTCAATAGCATCACTTAAAGCTAAACAATCATATTTTTTGAATAAGCTATTATATAAAATCTTCTTTTTCATATTTCTCCTAAATAAAGACGGAAAGAGGAATAATTACCGGACTACGCTTGGTTAAATCAAAGATAAACTCTTTTAAGTTTTCTTTAATAAATTTACGATAATCATTGGAATCTAGAACCTTAATCACTTTTAAATAACGTAAGGTAATATCAATAAATCTCTTTTTAATCGAAGCTAATATTTCTTCACTTTGTTCTAGATAAACAAAGCCCTTGGTCACTAATTCAATATTTGATAGTAATTTACGACTTTCTTGTTCAATATGGGCCACAATAATTAAAGTTCCATTTTCTGATAAAGCTAAGCGATCTTTCATGATTTGATCACCAATATCATTAACAGGCGTTCCATCAATTAAAATTTCCGAAACTCCGACATCGCCATGGGAAGCAAAGATTTTTTGTTCTTCCACGTATAACATATCACCATTTTCTAACACAAAACAGTGGTTATTGTCATAATCCAATTCTTTTGCAATGTTTTTTAAGGTATATAAATGTCGATACTCGCCTATGATCGGAATAATATAATGGGGTTTTAAAATATTAATCATCATTTTAATTTCCTCGATTGTGGCGTGAGTGGTGGGAAAGAGGGTTTTATCGATGGTTTTGATATTGGAATTAGTTCGATAAAGTAAATCTAGCGTCTTAGCTGCCATCTTTTCAATTCCAGTAGCAGGAGGAGTTAAAATAATAACTGTATCATCGCTGGTAAAGCGAATAAATTTATCAGTATTGTTATACATATTTTGTAACATAAAATATGGTTCATTACGAACTCCTAAAACTAAAACCACTAAGTCTTCGATTTCATTTTCTTCGAGAGACTCTTCGTTAAAGCGATATAACTTGTTTTCATCGATTTTTATGAGCCCTTTATCGATTGCAATATCCACTAATTTTTGTCCTTTTTTCCCTCTTAAACCAATTTTCTTATTATATTGGTTGCATAAATCGATGACATCTTGAATTAGTCGTAAATTGGAAGAAAATAAAGAAATAATTATTCGATGATTGGCATTAGAAAAAATGGAATCCAATTTAGTTTTAAAGAGAAAACTCGATGAATCATTACCATAAGTAAAAGTTCCCAAAGATTCAATTAATAAAAGAAAAACTCCTTCTTTGGCAATTTGACATAATTTATCCAAATCCGTTAGATAATTGCCATCGCGAGTTTGGATGAAATTAAAATTAGAAGTATAAATGATATTACCCTTAAAAGTATTGATGCATAAACCCAAACATCCTGGAATGCTATGACCAACTTTAAAAAAAGAAAAGGTCGCATCCTCAAAATTAATGATGGAGTTTTCATCTATTTCATGAAATTCAAAATCATGATAATCCACATCATTTAAAGTTAAATTATTCTTTAAAATAGTCAAAGTAAATTCGGAAGCATAGACCGGAATGTTAATTTCCTTTAAAATATAGCCAACCGCCCCAATATGATCTTCATGAGCGTGCGATAAAAAGATTCCTTTAATAAGATTTTTTACACGGACTAACGAGTTAAAATTGGGGATGATTTCATCCACTCCAAATAAATCACTACTCGGATATTTTAATCCCGCGTCAACGATGAATACGCTGTTATTAATGTATAAGCAATATAAATTTTTCCCATCTTCGCCAAGTCCGCCCAACGCAAAGAATCTGATTTTGTTTTCCATAAGAACTCCAATACTAAAATTATACCAAATTTTTAAAAAATTGATATATTATTTATATGATTAACTATCCTAACATGAAAACCCATCAAACTAAAAACAATTATTCCAACAAAGGAATGACCCTTGAACACGATATTGAAAAGTCCAATCTTTTTTACTTAACCGAAAAAATTGCTTGCATTTATAAAAAACCAACCCCGGTTCAAATAGTAAAGGTGGAATTTCCCGCACGCAATAAGGCTAAAATTGTTGAAGCTTATTATCGTAGTGCTTCGACAACGGATTATAATGGCGTGTTTCAAGGCCACTATATCGATTTCGATGCTAAAGAATTTAGTGGGGCCACTAGTTTCCCTTTGAAAAATATTGAACCTCATCAAATAAAGCATTTAAACGAATGCAGTTTCCATGGGGGAATTACCTTTCTAATTGTGGCTTGGAAAAAATATGGTGAATACTATTTGATTCCTTGGAAGGTTATTAATGAGATAATCTTATCCCAAGAAAGACAATCTCTTTCTTATCAATTATTTAAAGAAAAAGCCTATCTAATTAAAGAAGGCTTTAATCCCCGTTTAGATTATTTAAAAATTGTGGCCGAACACTTGATCGAAGATAAATAAAAGTTTTACTTTTTTTTTCATTCATCTTTAGCTTCTAAATATTACTAATATTTAATAACTCCGAGTTTATAAATTATTTTGATTATTTTCGTCAGTAGAAGTATTTTCTTGGATACTACTCGAAGAATTTTGACCTTCAAGAGTGTTAGATGTCGTATAGTCATAGAAAAGTTTTCGGGTTAAAGAGTTATATGGATACCAAATGGACACTCCTACCACTAAACATAAAACCGTCGAAGTCAACATGTATGGACCATTATATAAAACAAAAGAATAAAACCATAAATTACCTTCAGCGTATGCTGCCCAGATAGTTACTCCACTAATACTTAAAACCACATATCTTAGAAAACTACCCAGTAAAATAGCTCCAATAAAAGAAATGATTTTATTTTTTGGTTTAAGAAAGAAACCTAAACCTAAGACCATCGCGGGAATAATATAATCTAGTGCCCAAGACCAAGCGGTATAGTCATGGCCACTAATAGCCCAATTAATTACTCCAAAGATTAAACCACCAAATAGTCCATAGTACCACCCACAAGAAAAACCAACTAAAATTATTGGTAACATGGAAAGTCCAAAATAATTTCCTCCATTATAACCATTAATGTTTAAACCAGGAACAAAATCTGTCAAAACCTCCAGAACGATGGCTAAAGCGACTAATGATGAACTAAAGATTAATTTGCGTAACTCAATTTGCTTTTTCATAAAAAATACTCCTTTCTAGTTTTAGAAAAGAGTAATAAATGCCTGTTTCTTTCCCTCCGCTAGTATTATCTAGATCAGGTAATAAGGGTTTAATTCTCAAAGCCGAAGCCTTCCCCTAAGATTACATAAATGATTATAGCACTTTTGTTGATAAAAATAAATTAGATAACTTTTTTAATGAGTTTTTGTTTTGGTGGTTTATTGCCCACGATGATAGCGCTTTGAACAATAGCTTTGGCTTCAAGAAGACCTTTGTTATGATGGTAAATGACCGCAAGACTATCGCCTTGTTTCACTTGGTCTCCAACTTTTTTATTTAGGACAATTCCGACATCTAATAAGATCTTATCTCCGATAGTTTCTCGACCAGCTCCTAAATATTTAGCCGCATTTCCTAAACTAAGGGCATCGGTCTTTTTGATATAACCGCTACTTTGAGCAAATACTTCTTCCTTTAGAACACCTTTAAGCAAAACTTGTGGATGCGAAATAATTTCTGGGTCGCCGCCTTGAGCTTTAATCATTTGGCTAAGTTTATCCAAAGCCACCCCACTATCCATGATCTGTCTTAATTTATTATAAGCTACATTAAAGGAAACTTCTAGTTGGGAAGCTAAGAGCAATTGGGCACCAATAACTGCACAGACGTGAACCAGATCTTCAGGTCCTTGTCCCTTAAGCGTTGCAATGGCTTCAATCACTTCTAGACTATTACCAATAGCCAAACCTAGAGGCTCATCCATGTCTGTCAAAATTGCTTTGATGTTTTTGCCTTGTGACTGACCAATCCTAATCATTAACTTAGCTAATTTAGTAGCTTCGCTCACATTTTTCATAAAAGCTCCACTGCCAACTTTGACATCTAAACATATACAATCAGCCCCGGAGGCTAATTTCTTACTCATAATACTAGAAGCAATCAAACTTCGATTCGAAACAGTTTCACTGACGTCTCTTAAAGCATAGATTTTTTTGTCAGCTGGTGCGATATGACCAGTTTGACCAATAATCGCTAAACCAATACTTGTTAATTGTTGCTTAAATTCATCGACACTTAATGATGTTCGGAAGCCTGGAATAGCTTCTAATTTATCAATCGTACCCCCAGTATGACCTAATCCTCGTCCACTCATTTTGGCTACCACTAGTCCACTATAAGCTAAAATAGGTCCTAAAACCAGACTAACCTTATCGCCTACCCCTCCGGTAGAATGTTTATCAACTTTGATACCAGGAACATCGCTTAAATCTAAAACGTCGCCACTATCACGCATGCTTAAAGCCAGGTTAATGGTTTCTTCATCATTCATTCCATTGATATAAATCGCCATTAAAAGGGCACTAGCCTGATAATCAGGAATTAAACCCTTCGTATAATTATCAATAAAATATTCTATTTCCGCTTTCGTTAATACTTGGTGGTCTCTCTTTTTGGCAATGATTTCTAAAATATGCATAGGTCTCCTTGAAATAATTCTACTATTATTATACTAAATTTCCATACTTTTGGCAAAATTTTAAAAATTTATTATAATTATAGTATGAAAATATGGATTATTCGGCATGGCCAAACCAATGAAAATAAAAATAAATTAATTCAAGGCAGTAAAATTAATCACCCCTTAAATCAACAAGGCGAAAAGCAAATCCTGGAATGTGCTAAATTTTTTGACCATAAAAAGATCGTAATTGAAGAAATTTATGCTTCGAATTTGACTAGAGCTTTACAGAGTGCTTTAATTGTCCGTGATTATTTAAAAATATCTTCGAAGATTTGGCTCATGGGCGAATTTGTGGAAAGAAACTATGGACTTTTAGAAGGAAAACCCATCCCCATCGAATATAAAGACCCCCAAACTATGCACGCCGAAAGTGACGAACAGTTACAGCAAAGAGTTCAACGGGGATTAAATTTCATCGAAAAAAATTCGAAACAAAATATCGCAATTTTTACTCATTCTCAAGTTTTAAAAGCCATCAATAAAATTGCTAAAGGGCCGATCGAATATTATAGTCCCATTAATAATGGCTGTATTTTAGAAATTGATTATCAGCCTTCTACAAATCAATATACTTATGTTAATTTTTATGATGGCCAAATTTAACGATAAATTGTAATGTTGGTCGGCATGGGCTGGACACCATTAATTTCTTCAACTTTTTGATTAATTGTATTAAAAACATAATCCGCGATCTCGCTAGTATCCATATTTTTATAATCTTCGGCCATTAGGGGTTTTAAAATGTGTACTTCAACTTTTAGTGGAACAAAGAGTGGAAACTTTTTAGCAATTTTTGAAGTACCAATTAAAGCTACTGGGACAATGGGAACTCCCGTCTTGGTAGCGAACTTGTAAGCTCCAGGTTTTTTGTTGACCATTATTTCGACCTCTCGGGTACAAATCCCACCTTCAGAAAAGCAAATCAAACTCATCCCGGCTTTGATATCATTAATCGTTTTTAGCATCGCTTTGGCGGTTTGACGGTCGCTTTGGCGGTCAATTAACATACAACCAATACCTTTTAAATAGGAACCTAAAACTGGAATTCGATATAATTCTTTTTTAGGAGTAAAGCCCACGGGTCCTTTAATACTTTCCATAAGGATGATTGGATCATTTTGGGATTTATGATTGGCATAAGCCACGATATTCTTCAGACCCTTTAACCATTCACTACCATATACTTTAACTTTTATCCCTTGAATAACATGTAAAGCAAACCAACAAATGCTGCTGGTGTAGTAAGCTTTAAATTTGTTAGTAACTTTGGTATATTTAAAGACAAAATAAGTTAAAAACAAAGTGATTAATAACATAAATATCAAACCAACAAAAAAACCAACTACCACCCAAACACTGATCATATAAAGTTTATCCGGAGTAACAAAGATGCTCATTAAAGATGAAAACGTTGCCCACCCAAAAACTATTATAGCGATTATCATAATTGTTTTTTCCTTTCATAAACCAAAAATAAAAGTTCTAAACTATTCTTAAATGATACTAAATCAAAATTGCTAAGATCAATTTTATCAAAATAAGTATCGCCAGTAAAAGATTTTAGAATGAGCGTGATATATAATCGATCAGCATAAGGAAGGGCCAAATTATAGATAGTTTTCCCGCCAACTACATAAAGTTCTTCTTGATTTTTTTCTAAAAAAATCTTGATATCAGGAACTAAAATAGCATCTTCAAAACTTAGTTGATTCAAAGAGGCAACATAAATAGTTTTATAGGGAAGAGCCTTATTTTGATAATAGGATTTTAAGGAGTAATAAGTATTTTCGCCCATGATGACCCTTTTATTATTGGTGATACTTTTATAATATTTTAAGTCTTCTTTATAATGCCAGGGGATTTTATTATCTTGGCCAATTAAATGATTGATGTCCATTGCCCAAATAAGGTTTATCATACGCTCACCTCGGCTTTAATCTTCGGATAAGGATGATAATCATTTAATGTAATATCTTCATAGGTAAAATCGAAAAGGGATTTTATATGAGGGTTTAAACTAATTGTTGGCAATTTTCGGGGTGTCCGATTGAGGATAGTTGAGACTTGATCAAGGTGGTTTAAATAGATATGAGCATCGCCAATTGTATGAATAAACTCTCCTGGAACAAAATTACTCACTTTAGCAACTAAAAGAAGTAAAAGACTATAGGAAGCAATATTAAAAGGTACCCCTAAAAACATATCGGCGCTTCTTTGATATAGTTGAAGCGATAATTTCCCTTCACTAACGTAAAATTGAAATAAACTATGACAAGGTGGTAAGGCCATTAAAGGAATTTCTGGGGGGTTCCAACTACTTATTATTAACCTTCGAGAAGTTGGATTATCTTTTAATTCCTGTAAAATATTGGCTAACTGGTCGACTCCGGCAAAATTGCGCCATTGCGAACCATAGATTGGCCCTAAATCGCCCCATTTTAGGGAAAAATCACCACCAGCTTTAATTTTTAAGATAAATTCTTCGAGACTTTCTCCATGATAATCGGCTGACTTTTGAAATTTATCCCAGGGCCAAGCGGTCCAAATATTGACTCCATTATCGACTAAGTATTTAATATTAGTATCGCCTTTAATAAACCATAAAAGTTCATGAACAATCGATTTAAAATGAACAGATTTAGTCGTTAATAGGGGAAAACCTTGACTTAAATCATAACGACTCGTAAGACCAAAATAGGATATAACACCAGTTTTGGTGCGATCATCCTTCTTCACCCCATCCTGCAAAATTTTTCTTAAAAGATCTAAATAAACTTGCATAATTTACGAAGCTAATAAATAAAGACTTTCCAAATAAATAACCAAGGCTTGTAAGAGATCCTCAATCTCTAAATATTCATCTTTATTATGAATATAAGAAGGTCGATTAGGAAAGTGAGGACCAAATGCCACACTATTATGCAACGCTCGAGCGAAGGTCCCGCCGCCTATGACAATTGGTTGGGCCTGGGTGTCATTAGTATATTTTTTATAAACATCCATCAAGGTCTTCACTAGATAAGAATTTTTATCAAAATATAAAAGAGGGTTGTCATGACCAATAGTCACCTTTAATTTGCTAATCTTTTCTTGGGCTAATTCTTTAATTTGAGGAGCCGTTGTGCCCTTTGGATAACGGATATTTAAAATTATTTCTAAATGATTATTTTCATAATTCAGAATTCCTAAATTACTGGATAATACTCCCATTTCGCCGTCAGTATAAGCGATATTGATCTTTTTTCCATAAAAATCATCGGTAAAATATTTATCAATAATCTGAATTATTTCTTCATCAAATTGTTGCTTTAAAAAATTATTTAATAAAAAAATCGCATTTTTTCCCACCCATGGTGTTGAGCCATGAGCACTAATACCTTCAATTTCTAAGGTATTATCGCTAACCTTACCTTTAAAATTATTTTGTTTTAAATACTCTAAAAAGGCCTTGCTCACCTTTGGACTTAAGTTATTAATTTGGGCTTTAGCCACGTCTGGCACCATATTAGCCCGGGCTCCGGCGTGTAGACTATGAATATTTTTACTTTCAATAAGACCATTTAGATGCAAATCGACGATCCCTTTTTCTGCATATATTAAAGGAAAATCAGCATCGGGAATAAAACCCCAAACAGGTTGTTCAGGATATTTTTTAAAATAATAATCTACGCATCGCCAACCTGATTCTTCATCACAAGCTAAAATCATCTTAATTCGCTTATTTAGCTTAATGTGTCCTTCATCTTGGAGTCGTTTTAAAATTTTCATAGCATAATAAAAACATACTGAAGGACCTTTATCATCTTCGGCTCCTCGCGCATAAATTCGATTATTGACAATCTTAGCTTCATAAGGAGGATAAGTCCAATTGATTCCGGCGGGTACAACATCCAAATGGCCAATGGTCCCGACCCATGGTTTTTGTTCTCCGAGAGTGATATCTCCGGCATAACCATCCACATAGGTGGTTTTAAATCCATCTTTTTCAGCCATCTGCAAAAATAATCGGAGCACTTCATCAATTCCTTCTCCGAAAGGAGTTTTGGACTTCGGATCAAAAACCGTTAACTCTGAGTTAATTTTTAATACTCTTACCAAATCCCTAATAAAATCTTCTTTATACTCTAATACATATTTCTTAAAATCAATCATATGAAAATTTTATCATAAAAATGGTAGAAAATTAAAAAAAGCAATTTTACCATGAAAATGCTCCAAAGTCTTTATTTTTGATGGTTAGTAAAAATTCATTTAAGGATTTGGCGTTGATTAAAACACTACCGATGATCAAAAAGGCAAAAACCAGCTGGGCATCTAAGCGAAAATAGGATAAAATGGCCGCCGAGGTTTGTAATAAATAGAGAGCTAGCGATAAAGATCCTAAGTAATCTAAGAATGGTAAATGAAAATTTACTTGAAAAACAAAATAAATTAAGGGAAAGAATAGAAATAACAAAATAACTTCTTTATAAGGAAAATAAGGCAAAATTACCAAGGTGATGACCGTTATTGTCAATAAAATACTAAGAAGGAGTTTAAGCACTTTAAGATTAATTTTTGGAAGCATACCGAGTAAATATCCACCAAACAAGCTGCCCATTCCTCTTAAGACATAGCCAATAGGCTCCTGAGAGCGCACAAAATTGATTTGATAACCCAGCGTTGGCGTACGATAATATGGTGGGGGAAAATTCATAAAATAAGCATAACCACCCACAAAAAATAACAAACCTAGCAAAATAATAATTTTCTTATTTTTGACTAAACTTACCAGACAAATTACCAAGATAATCGCGATAATTTCCACGAAGATAAACCATAAATAACCAAAAAAATAAGCCATATTCGTTATATTTGGTTCACTCATAGTTAAATAGATCGCTTCCCAAAGGGCTAAACCACTGGCAATAACAAATAATAATCCTAATTTTTGCAATTTTTTACCAAGAATTTTACCTAATTTTTGCTTAAGGCTGAGGTCTTGTAATCTTTGTAAACTAGAAAATAGTAAGTAGCCACCTAAAACAAAGAAAAAATCTACACTTACCGCCCAACTTCCAACATCAAAATACTTGGTTGGAAAGGGAAAATAACTATGAAAAAATAAAATGGAAAACGCCATAACAAATCTTAGGAGTTCAATAATACTATTTTTATGAATTTTTGGTCTTTCTGAAAAGGTTGCTTCTTGAACTATCATGGGACTATTCTATCAAATTCTGGCCTTTTCACGATGTTTATTTAAAACATTTCGCTAATGACCAAAAAACAACCTCAAAATAATCATATTTTTGGTGATTTATAAAATAAATGATAAAATATTTAAGTACCACATTTATCAGGTTATAAACATCTAGATATGGCTAGATTACCTTCTGAAGTGAGTCCTATCGAAAAGGGGTAACAATATGTATGCAATCGTAGCAACTGGCGGAAAGCAAGTTAAACTTGAATTAAATCGCTATACTAAAATTGAAAAAGTAGCTGGAGAAGTCGGAGATGAAGTAGTATTTGATAAAGTATTACTAGTTAGTCATGAAGATGAACTAAATCTCGGAAAACCTTATCTAGAAAAAGCCAATGTTTTGACCACTATTTATAAACAAGGAAGAGAGAAAAAAATCGTTGTTTTCAAATATCGTCCAAAAAAAGGTGAAAAAACTAAACGAGGCCACCGTCAATCTTATACTTTGGTTTTAGTTAAAAGCATTAATTTATAAACCATGATTAAATATTCTTACAATAACCTTAATACAATTTCTAATTTGGAAGTTCTAGGTCATGCTAACATGGCTAAATATGGTACTGATATTGTCTGCAGCAGCGTTTCAACTCTCATTATTAGTAGTATTAATCTCATTGAAAGACTGCAATTAAAAGATTTTCTGAAATTAGAACTTACCGAGGGAATATTTCGTTTACAAGTCTTAAAAGCCAATTCTTTATTAAATACCATATTAATTAATTTAGTAGAATCCTTAAATGACTTAAATGATCAGTTCCCCCAATACATTAAAAAGGAGAAAAAAACATGTTAAAATTTAATTTACAATTATTCGCTTCCAAAAAAGGGGTTGGTTCCACCAAGAATGGACGTGACTCCCATGCTAAAAGACTAGGATCGAAGGCCAGTGATGGTCAAGTTGTTAGTGCTGGTAGCATTCTTTATCGTCAAAGAGGAACTAAAGTACATCCCGGTAATAACGTGCTTCGTGGGGGAGATGATACTTTATTTTCAACCATTGATGGCATCGTAAAATATGAAAGATTAGGTAAAGATAAAAAACAAGTGTCGGTCTACGGGGTAAACTAAGGTTTACCCTTTTTATATGTTTATCGATGAAGTTAAAGTTAAGTTAATAGCTGGCAAAGGGGGCAACGGTCTCGTTAGTTACCGTCAAGAAAAATATGTGGAATATGGTGGACCTTGGGGCGGTAATGGCGGTCGCGGTGGTAGTATTTTTTTTATTGGTGATGAAAATAAAAGTACTCTTTTAGATTTTAAATATCTCTCCATCATTAAAGCTCCAGCTGGAGAAAATGGAGCCAGCAATAATTGCCAGGGAGCCCAAGGCGAAGATACTTTCTTGAAGGTTCCACTAGGTACTATAATTTATAATACTCGCACCAATGCTTGTCTGGGTGAGATCTTAACTACTGGCCAAAGTTTGAAAGTGGCCGCTGGTGGAAAAGGTGGACGTGGTAATACTTTTTTTGCAACCAATAAAAATAAATGTCCTGACTTTGCAGAAAATGGTGATCTCGGAGAAGAAATTGAAGTTCGATTGCTTTTAAAGATGATCGCGGATATTGGCTTAATAGGTTTACCAAGTGTTGGTAAATCCTCCATCATTTCCACGATAACCAATTCGAAGTCCAAAGTGGCGGATTATCCTTTTACCACCTTAGAGCCTCATCTTGGGGTCCTCAACTATTATAATGTCAGTATTAGTATTACCGATTTACCAGGTTTAATCGAAGGAGCTTCGCATGGTGAGGGCTTAGGCTTAGAATTTTTAAAGCATATCGAAAGAGTGCGGGCTTTTTTTCATGTTCTGGATGCCTCGAGTGAACATATTAAAGAAGATTATGAAATCTTACGAAATGAATTAGGTCAATATAATAAAATTCTTCTTTCTCGAAGAGAAATAATTGTGGTCAATAAAATCGATTTAGTCAGTTCTGAAACAATTAAAAATATCAAAAAAATTTTTAAAGGTCAGGAAATTATTTTTATTTCCATTTTAAGGTATGAAAATATTGAATTGATTAAAAAAATAGCCTACCAAGTCTATAACGAAACCAAAAAAATCGAATTAGATTTAGCCACTCAAATCGAAGAAAAAATAAACTTTGAAATCTTGAAAGTAGAAATAAAAGATAATATTTTTTATGTAACTGGCGATAATTTAAAAATACAATACCAAAGATCTAATCTGGATAACGAATATTCTTTAAAGCGTTTTATGCGAATTATCCGTTCTATGGGGATTGATGATATTCTAAAAGAAAAAGGAGCAGTCGATGGAGACACAATCAATATTTACGGCTTTGAATTTCAATATTATTTAGAATAACTTAAAAGGTCTCTCGGGTTATTTTTAAGGATTTTTTTAATTTATTGATTTGCTTTAAAAAAAGTTGATCTTTACTATTTTTAAAGTATTTTAAGTTTTTCTTGGCACTAGCTTGTTTTCTTTGAATTTGTAAATATTGTTTAAATAAACTGCGCTTTTTTTTCGAAATATTTTTCCGATTACTAGCGATGAGATCGAGTCGTCGACGAACAAAGTAATCAATTTTTCGATTATTTTTTTCAATTTGTTCTTCAAAGCTTTTGATCTTCGAATTCATCACTTTCTGGGCATCAACTATCTTGTTATAAGCAATTAAGTTTAATTTATTTACTCGAGTTTCTAAATCAATTTTAATTGTATGGAGTGAATCTTGGTAATTATCATCGATTAATTTGTTGGAATCAATGACATGTTGGTTATGATCATTTAAGCGTTTAAAATAGGTTTCTACACTCAATTTAGAGGCTGATTGCTTGGAAGAATTCGATTCGATTAATAATTTAAGCTTTTTTTCATGGTCAAGCTCTTGATCTTTGTTGGACTTAACAGCAATATTGCTTCTTAAAGAAATTAATAAATCGTTAAAGATGGTGGTATTTTCTTCAAAATATTTTAACGTGTTTTGATAATTATCGACCACATGAATATATTTTTCATTGATTTCTTCATACATCGTCGAAGCATATTTTTTCATCGAAGTAATATCAGCTTCCATAAAACTTTCGATGGTCGATAGACTTTGAAATAATTCATAGAGGTGTTTAGTTTTTTCTTCAATAATATCCAATAAGGATTTACCATTTAAATTCCGCAATGAATAGGCTTCTTCAAAACTTAGCCTTTCACCTTCAATAATTGAGGTGACATTAACTTGAGCCAAGCTAATGATATTTTCCTTTAAATTATTAATGACGCTATAATCGATGGTATTTAAATCTTCTAAATCTTCAAAATTAATTTCTTTTAAATCACTGATGGTTTTTTTGTTTTCTTCATAAAGATGACGCGCTTTATCATAATCCTCATTATCTAAATTACTTTGCGAGATGCTACTAAATTCTTCCATCTTTTGTTCAATGTTTTTATATAAGTCATCAGTTATAACATTTATATCTAATAAACTAGTAATATAACCATAATAGGTGGTATGGGCTTTAATACTATCGACCAGAAAATTATTATTAATATAATTAATAGTATCATTTAAGATTTCCAAAAAACGGCTATTGATGAGGTTACTAACCTCACAGGCCAAATTAAGGATCCTTTTTAAAGGTATGATATTAATTGCTTTGGCAATTAATTCTTTAATAGTTAAAAGATTATAAATAAAAAATTCGATATAATATTTTGCAAAATTGGTCGTATTATTCAAAAGTACTTGATATTTCTCACATAATTCATCAATAAATTTTTGTTTAATTTTATGATCATTTTTAAAAGTAAAGACGATCGTTGAAAGGAAATTACTCATGGAAGAAATATGATTACTATCAACTTCGGCTTGATAGTTTAACAAAGCAATCGATGTTTGATCATTATAATCCTTTTGTGCCTTCTTTTTCAAAAAAGAACGATTATTAGCATATAAACGCAGTTCGAAAAGATTTTGTTCCTTTTTACTTTCCCCTAAAACTTGATAATATTTTAAGTAATCTTCAAAATAATTTTTACGCATTTTCTTTTCAATATAAATGCGGTCAAGCTTCATTTTTTTGATTAGCAGCATCTTTTCAATATAGTATTTACATTTTAAATCAAGAATTTGCAACTTATTATCATTATTAATCAAACTAGTATAATGATCAAAATCAAGTTTTCTTTTATATATTTCCCCATCTATTTGGGCAATTAAGCTTCGATTAGAAATGATATTAAAGTCGACGTTTAAATTATCATTAAAAAAAGATTTACAATAATCAATAGGTACTAAAGAATAAGAATAACTAAGAGTTTTTTTCTTAATTCCCATTTTTAAATCATTATCTAAAATACTAATCGATTGATTAATAACCGAACTATGACAATTATATTGTAACGAATTTTTTTTCGTCAGATAAGTTCGCAGATTATTGTTATAATTTAATTCAATATTATATTTACGATTCAATTCCGTCTTATAGGCATTAATTCGCTTAATTGCATTATTTAAACGTAGGATACTACTCTCATTAACTTTTTCACTAAAAGATAATTCCTTAATTTTGCGTTGGATATCGGAAATTTTTTTATTGTTTTCATCGATCAAACGATAATGTACCGAATTAATTTCATTAATTTTAATGGTATAATTGTAAGACACCTCTTTATGGGTATCATTAAAAGCATTAGAGTATCTCAGCGCTTGCTCTTGTAAATAATTTTGATGAGTTTGAAAATTAAGCTTTTCTTCTTTGATTTCTTCGCTGATTTCTTCGTTTTTGATTAAAAGAAGATTATTGGTATTGGAACTATATTTTAGGTAATTATCATTTATTAATTTAGATTGTTCATTTAAATGGTTGATATTAAAGGCCACACTTTTTTGAATGGTGAGGTTTTGTTCCTCGTAGACTTCTAATTCTTTTTTTGCCTCTTCTTCTAATTTATTGCGAAAAATAACCACATAATTTTTTAAACGATCGATGTGTGAAGAATAACGGTCATTAAGTTTATTAATAGTTTTAGCGTAATATATCTCATAATATTTCTTATCATTATCAATACTTCGAAGACTTCTTGTGTAAACAATATCATTAAAAGTATTATTTTTTTCAATTTCTTCAAAAATTGACGCATAATTATTATTTATTTCGATATTTTTTTTATTTAATTGTTCCTGAAGGGTTTGAAATTCCTCGGTTTGTTGCTTGGATAAATCTAAATCCACCAGCACTTTTTTTTCATTAATAATTCGTAGTTGATTCTCATTATTATTGATAAAAATAGCCTTCCTTTTTTTTAGACTTTCAATAATAGAATCGGCCGATATTTGTTGATTTCGATACAGATTATAATAGGATGAGATCTGGGAATCAAGATCATCTAAATAATTACTCATGTTTGTAATCGTCTCATTTAAAGAGATTTTACGACTTTCTAAATTTTTATGGAGTTTTTCTTTAATTTCTTCAAAAATATTTATTCCCATACTTAATAATTATACCTATTTTTAAGATTATCATTAAAAACATCTATTTTTTTATTTCTTATCAGTGCAATTATCAAGTTATTTTATGATTATAATAATAAAGCCAAAGAAATAAAGTATTTTTATTTAATAAAGAAATATTTACAGAATAAAAAAGAGTGGTCGACTTTTTCGAAGATTATTTTGCCTATTCTAATTAATATTATTTAATTTCCCAAGGTAAATAAAAAACTGGCTTTTTCTTGCGTCTTTGGCCTTAATTTTCCGATTTTTTTCAATTTTTCAGGGGATTGATCAATAAGCAGGGATTAAAGAAAAAAATGATATAATTTTAAAGAGGAATTTATGTATTCATATATCATCGGAACGATCAAAAATATTAATCCCCAAAATATTGTCTTAGAATGTCAGAATATCGGTTATGCCATCATAACGCCTAATAATTTTAATTATCATTTAAACGATGAAGTTAAAATTTATACTCACCAACATGTTAAAGAAGACGCTATTACCCTTTATGGTTTTTCCAGCGCCGAGGATCGCGATTTCTTTATTAAATTATTAAGTGTAACCGGGATTGGACCCAAAAGTGCCTTAAGTCTTTTAAGTAAAGAAGATCTAAATTATTTAAAACAGGCCATTGAAAGTGGTAATGCCAAATACTTAACTACTTTTCCTGGCATTGGACTTAAATCCGCCAACCAAATTATTTTAGACTTAAAAGGTAGACTGACGATTCATGAGGTGGCGGATAATTTTCATGATGCTGTTTTAGCGCTTTGTAGTTTAGGTTATCATAAAGATAAAATTAATACCATTTTGAAAAACTTAAATCTTTCCCCCAACCTATCTACTTCTTTAATTGTTAAAGAAATATTAAAGGAAATTAATAACTAATGGAAAGAACCACCTCCGCCGCTCTTCAAAGTAGCGATGTTGAAGATCGTAGTTTACGCCCCCAATATTTAGCCGATTTTGTTGCGCAACAAGAAACAAAAGAACTTTTAAGTATTTACATTAAAGCCGCTAAAGCCCGAAATGAAACAATCGATCATCTTTTATTTTATGGTCCTCCTGGTCTAGGTAAAACGACCCTTGCCAATATTGTAGCCAATGAAATGGGTGTTAACATTAAAATTACCAGTGGACCAGTAATTGAAAAAGCCGCAGAATTAGCCGCCATTTTAACTTCATTAAAAGCTGGCGATATTTTATTTATCGATGAAATTCATCGCCTACCTAAAATTGTCGAAGAAGTATTATATAGTGCGATGGAAGATTATCAAATTGACATCGTCATTGGAACTGGTGATGAAACAAGATCGATTCGTATTGATTTAGAACCCTTTACCTTAATTGGTGCTACCACAAGATATGGGGATTTAACCGCTCCTTTACGGGAACGTTTTGGTATCGTTCGTCGTTTAGATTTTTATAAAATTCCCGAATTAAATGAAATTATTCAACGAACATCCAAACTTTATAATGTGGAAATTGCCGCTGATGCTGCTTTATTACTAGCCCGTTGTAGTCGCGGTACTCCACGAGTAGCTAATCGCTTATTTCGACGAATTAGAGACTTTGCTGAAGTATTAAATAAAGGAGTTATTACCCTCGAGCTCACAAGAAACGCTTTAATTAAACAAGGAGTCAATATTAGTGGTCTCGATGAAATCGATCGCCATTATCTTGAGGCTTTAATCCTCAAATTTAATGGAGGACCAGTAGGACTAAATAATATTGCAACTTCCATCGGAGAAGAGGAAATCACCATTAGTGAAGCTATTGAACCTTATCTAATTCAAGAAGGTTATGTCGAAAGAACTAAATCAGGGCGTCTTGCGACCAAAAAAGCCTGGGACGAACTAAATATTAAAGAATCTTTAATTAATAAAAAAAAGTAGCAGTTTCCTGCTACTATTTTTATTTTCCAGCAATTGGTAAGCGACCTACCCAAACACTCGGACTATAAATATCCGACATTGTTAATTTACCATCAGAAGCTAATTCCTGAACGTTTAATAAGATATCAAAGAAATTGGAAGCTAAAACTACTAGGCGTACAGCTTGGCCTAATTTACCATCTTTAATGATAAAGCCACTAGTTTGAGCTTGAAAAGAGCCACTAGTTGGATTAACACTAGCATGTAACCCCGCTAGTTCCGTAACATAGACACCGTTATTCACTTTCTTTAATAAATTAGGTAGGCTAGTTTTTCCTGGTAATACTTCGGCTTGAACAAAAGAAATACCATTGAAACCATTACCAGTAGGTTTTTGGTTAGCCATTTTAGCAAATTTTAAATTGTTAATAAATCCTTTAAATACACCTTTTTCAATAATGTTTTTCTTTCTTGTTGGGTATCCTTCATTATCAAAAGCTTGTTGAACAATCGCGTGCTTCGAAAAAGGATTATCAACTAAATTAACAATGCTAGCAGCAATAGTCGTACCAACCTTATCTTTTAATTTGGTAATATTTCGAACTAAAGATTCCGAAGTAAAGATACTGCTAAAAACACTTACAAGTGAAGCGAAAGCTTCATTAGAAAAGACCACATCATATGTGCCAGTAGGAATTTGGGAAGCTCCTAGTTTAGCATTCCCATCTTTAATAATCGTCTTGGCTAATTTATCAATCTTAAAATCAGCAAAATTAAAACCAATCTTATAATCTAGCGAACTTTGAGTATCGCCATCTTTATCAAAGATTCCTACGGAATATAAAATAGCACTACCAGTAGTTTTCGAAAGATTAAGACCTTTCGAATTAATTAAAGTAAAAGTTGTAAAACTTTCCGAATAAACTGTAGTTTCAACTTTCGAAGCGTTCTTACCTTTTAAAATGAGAGCTTCCAAATCTAATAAAAGATTTTGTTTTTCTTCAATCGAATGATTGGCTAAATCACTAGTTTTTAATTCCACTTCATGATATTTTTTAGCCCCTTTATAAAAAACTGTTGGTTCTTTCGAAGTGACTAAACTTGCATTAGTAATTAATTCATCCAGATAATACTCGATTTTATTTTCATCTAAATCTTCAATGGAAATACTAGCTTGATGTCCGCGGTATAAACCCTTAATGTTAATAGTATTTAAATCAGATTTTTCGACTTTTTCGATTTGACCACCAAAAACTTCAATATCTAAACCAACAACTTTCTTTCCTCGTACTTCAATCGTATTAAAACCTTTTTTTAGACCTATTTCAATTATTTTCTTGAGCATTATAATTTACCTCCGCCCCCAACTGTCATTTTTGAAACTCTTAAAACTGGTTGTCCAACATCAGTTGGAACGTTGCCACTAATCGAACCACACATTCCTTGACCATAAGATAGGTTATTCCCTACACGATCAATCAAATGAAGGATTTCATGGCCATAACCCACCAATGTGGCACCTCTTACCTTTTTAGTTAGTTTACCTTCTTCAATCATGTAACCTTCACTAACACTAAAATTAAATTCGCCAGTAGCGGGATCTACGGAGCCTCCGCCTAGATGACTGGCAAAAAGCCCATATTTGGTATCTTTAATAATATCATCCACATTATCATGGCCATTATCTATATAAGTAACAGACATTCTAGAAGTTGGTGAAAAACGATAATTTTGACGTCGTGAAGCGCCATTTGGTCGGTGATTCATTTTTAAGCCATTTCGGTAATCAACCATATAGTCTTGTAAAATACCATCTTTGATTAAAAGTTTTCTTTCACCTTTATTTCCTTCATCATCATAATTGACATAGCCCCATTCGCCTTCTTGAGTTGCATCATCATATGCAGTCACTAAAGTTGAACCAATTTGGGTGCCGACTTTATCAGCAAACTTAGATAGCCCTTTAGCTACCGCAGTCGCTTCTAAAGGATGTCCGCAAGCTTCATGGAAGATAACTCCACCGAAGCCATTATTTAAAATAACTGGTAAACTTTGAGAAACAAATTCTTCCGCGTCCAACATTTCAACCGATCTTTTAGCCACATCTAAAGCAATCTTTTCAGCATCAATTTTATCAAGATATTCCACTCCCAAAGATTTTCCTGGTGCTTCATAAGCATCCTGCATATTAGCTCCATCACTGGCTACCGCCATAAAGATTACTCTTGTTCTTACCCGCAAATCATCTTGATAAATTCCTTTAGAATTAGCAATTAATACTTTTTGCACTTCTTCAGAAATTCCTACACGACTTTGAACTATTTTCGCCGAATATCCTTTAATAAGTAAATTCAATTCAACTAATCTTTTAGCAATTTTTTTTCGATTAACCTTCGAACCATAGACTTTAGCTAAAACTTTAATCGGTTTAGCTTCCCCGAGAGGAACTACTTCTTTGGCTCCCCCACTAAATGAACTAGCCAGATCTCCAACAATTGATTTTAAATGTGCAAAATTCAAATCATTAGTATAGCCGTAAGTTTCCCTAGTCCCTTGCAATACTCGTACTCCCACACCATAAGTATTAGATGTTGAAGATGAATTTAAACTGCCGTCGATTGCCATCGTAAAGCGAGTAAGGGTATCTTCAAAAAATAATTCTATGAAATCAGCTCCGTGTGAGAGACCTAAACGTAATAACTCTTGGATTTTTTCTTTTTCCATATTAAAACTCCTTTTACACAATAATTTTACTACTTTATTAATTAAACTGGAAAATAATAACTTAATAATAATTATGAAAACCTTTTCACTATTTATTTTACCAATATTTTTTCTTTCTTAACTAAAATATATAAAAAACCATCATATTTTATTAAATGATGGTTATACAAAATTAATGGCGACTCAGGGAAGATTCGAACTTCTGACCTACGGCTTAGAAGGCCGTTGCTCTATCCAACTGAGCTACTGAGTCATTTACCTATAAATTATATCAAAAAAACGTGATATAGGTGTTATTATATTATATTATTGGGATCATTATTAACTATATTTTTAAAATACTCTAAAGAATCTAAACTATTTTTGGTGGGGGTTTTTCCATTTTTGATTAAATAATTAGTTTTTAAATTTATCGCCATCAGAACAGCCTCATTTAAACCTACATTTAAAGCGGTATTTCTAATCTGTAAAGCATCAGAATAACTTCGAGATTTTTCGCCGATATCACTGACATAAAGAATCATCGATGTCAGATTATGATCCGTTGAGCCGATCGTATGCGCTTTGATAGCATACAAGATGGTTTGATCTTTTATTTTAAATTTACTTTTTATAAAATTAGCCCCACTAAATGAATGAAGAATACCAATACTATGTTGATATTGAGCAAAATCTAAAGGATCAGTATAGTATTTATGAAATTCCAAACTTTCATCCTTGGTGATATCATGTAATAAACAAGCGGTTTTTACTTTATAAATACTGGCCCCATATTTTCGAGCTAGTTTAACGCCCAATTCTTGGACATTTAAAAGATGTTGATATCTTAGAGGATCGTGATGAAAATCTACCAATATTTTTTTAACCCATTTTTTTAAAAAACGATAACTATATCTCATAATAAATCAGAAATAAAATAGCGGTAATTTTGTGCAATAGTTAAATTAATTTCTACCTGTTTATTAAAAGTTAGAAAGCCCAAAGAAGATAAATACAATTGTTCATGGGCACGTAGACTTAATTTAACAGTTGAATAGGTATTTTTACTTTTTAGTCCAAAAATATCCTGATGAAAATAATTATCTTTTTTTATAGTTTGATATTTTTTTATTTTCACATTATCATAAAAAAAGCAAGTTAAATTAGCATCCTTGCTAAGTAAATCAATAATAAAAAGGCGTTCAATCATTAAACTTTGATCAGCTAACAAATTAAAATAATTGCGAGTTATTTTATTACTAAAAATTAATGGTCCATATTCTTGATAATTAAACTCTTGATATAAATAATTATTATTTAAGGACACATGATCAACAATTTCATAATGATTAACCAAGGAGGATAAACTATCTTTGGTTTTAAAAGCACAAGGTTTTAAATCTTGTGTTGACTCATTGCTGTAATATTTAAATAAAGTAGTTTTGCCAGCTAGCGGATAACCATAAAGATGAATTTTTTCATAGGCATTAAAATAAAGGGCTAAATATCTTTTATCAACATCATTACGAACAAAGTAAACATCAATATACTTCATCGCTATAAAATTATTGCTTAATTGCTGATTAATTTCCTTAAAGTCAAAATATGGCGTTAGTAAGTCTAATTTTGTGATAACTAAAATCTTATTTTTAATATTTTGATAACTAGCTCGCTCACTTATAAAGAAAGGTAAATCTAAAATACTAATAACTATCAAACATAAATCTTCCGAAAACTCTACCTCATATTGAGAAGGCAAATAATGGATTAATTCCTTATTATAATTAATTAATGAAAAACAATTTTTACAATAAGCTAACTCGAGATTAGGCGTATAATTAATTAATGTTTCATCTTGATCTTGTAAGGTGAGGCTACACAATTTACACTTTTTCATCATATTCTCTTAATTTATCTGAATAAGAAACAAAATCATGTTTCTTTATTTTTTTAATAAAATGCTTAGCTAAAAATCGATTAAAACGGGTCCTTTTTAAATCAGCACGTTTATTTAGCGGGTTTACTAAAATTTGATGTTTAAGATGAACTCTTCGAGATCCGAAGATATCTGTAAGCAATTGGTCGCCAATTGAAGCAGTTTCTTCTTTAGTAGAATTAACTAATTTTAACGCTTGTTTAAAACCTTTCTTAAGGGGTTTGTTGGCTTTATAAACATAAGGTATCGTAAAGGAAGCAAACTTCACTCTTTGAAGAACATTATTTGATAAAATAAGTACTTTAAAATTTTGTTGAAGTTGTTGTAAAAATTCAAGAGATTTATTATCGATTTGTTTCACATCGTTAGGAATGATAGTGTTGTCTAAATCAAAAAAAAGAGTGGTAATCCCCTCTTTCTTAAGAAGTAAATAATCAATATCAAAAATAGTCGGGTAATATAAAGAAGGGATAAATTTCCGATAAAAAGCCATTATTTAATATCTAAGACTTTCACTAACACTTGTTTTTTAGTTAGCGTGGTTATATAATTTTCATCACCAACTTTGGCGGTCTCTAAAAAGGCACCAATAGGACTAGAAGTGGAAATTATATAATTATTGGGATCAGCTTCATGAGTACCTAAAAGTTTATAAGTTTGAACAATGCCATTGATTTCAATAGTAATATCCTTATTAAAATTACTATCTTCCGATTCATCATTTTCACTAATAATATCGGCTGATTCAATAATAGCGTTTACCCGTTCAATTTCACTATTAATAAATCCTTGTTCTTCTCGGGCGGCACTATAATCAGCATTTTCTGATAAATCGCCCTGTTGTTTAGCTTCACCGATTCTTTTTACTATTTCCGAAAACTTTAAGTTAAGTTCCTTTAATTGTTCAACTAACTCATCGTATTTCTTTTTAGTAATTTTGTTCATATTTTCTTTCTTAATTTTGGCCATAAAAACTCCTTAGTACTTATTAAGTATACCATTTTTTTAAGGAAAAACTATTTTTTTGTTTATTTAGTTCTTTTTGTAATTGTCGATGATTAAAAATTAAAGACTCTAGTAATTCATGGAAATCTTGTCGATGATTAAAATATTTAATATGAGCATGTTCATGATAAATAACTAAGTCTAAATACTTCGGATTGTGTAAGGCCATGTGGGAGGATATTTTAAGTTTTTGCGTATTGATATAATAACATCCTCGACGGGTTTTACAATTATCAATGATCGGAGTAATAAAATCAATCCCTTTCGAATTTAAAACTTCTTGGTAAGTATCTTGATTATAGGCGATATATTTTTCAACTTGATCTTTTAAAAGAAGGTTTAAATATTTATCGTAATCACTATTTTTCTTAATTTTCCCCCAAATAGAAACTAGACCATTATCTCGATCAACTAAGTAAGAGAATTTATCAGCCACGCCAAATTGAAGATTAAGTCTTTGACCCCAAAGAGTAAAATAATCATCACTTTTATTGATCAGGTCACCCATTGATTTATTGATAAATTTTATTATAACCTCTTTTGTATAATCCCGGGGGGAATTAACTTTTATTTCGTTATGATCTAAAGCGATGGTGATCTTGGTCATTCCTCTTCTAATATAAAAATAGACATGAATGGGATTATCTTGATAATTATAAATGAATTCTTTCTTAAGCACTTTTCCTCCGAATAAAACAATTTTCCATGATATCTTGGGTTATTATTTTATTAATTTGAATATTTAATAACTCCTGAGGATGATTAGCACTAGCGACTTGTTCACCTTGAAGATTAATTATTTTACAAACCTTAATATTGGTAATAATTGTTTGTGGGGTAATTATTTCCATAATTTCTCCTACTTTAAAATTATTTCTTTGTTCAATAAAAAGTGATTTTGAACCTGGCAGATATTTCTTTAAAATTGCGATAAACCTTTGATTAGGTTCTTGATTTAAATCATAAATATTCATTTCCTCGTCACTATTGGTCAAAAATCCCCCAAAAGCACTTCTATTTTGGGCGGAAGCTAATTCTTGAAAATATTTTTGATAGGACTTAACTTTTTTGGTGGAAAATATTTCATCGATTAATAAACGATAGGTACGAACAACAATTCCGATGTAGTATAAACTTTTCATTCTTCCTTCAATCTTTAAACTATTAATTCCCATCTCTTGCAATTTTTTAACACTTTTTAAACCACAAAGATCTTTGGAAGCTAAGGAAAAGTAATAAGGACTCAGTTGTTGATATTTATCATTAAACAGATGATATTCCCAGCGGCAACAATGAGCACAAGCTCCTAAATTAGCATCGCGACCGCTTAAGTAATAGGATAGACTGCATCTTCCCGAATAAGAAGAACACATCGCTCCATGAATGAAAACTTCTAACTGGGCTTGGTGAGGAAAATTCGTAATACTTCTAATATCCCTTAAAGAAAGTTCGCGGGCTAAAACCACGCGAGATATTTGATATTCTTCATAGTATTTTATCACATAAGAATTGGTGGTAGAAACTTGGGTGGAAAGATGCAAAGGTATTTTAGTTAAGGAGTTGACCAATTTAATAATCGAAAGACTTGCACAAATAAGTGCATCAATTCCAATGGCTTGTAAAAATATTAAATATTCTTTTAATTGGTCAAAGGTCTTAGGGTAAACATTTAAGGTAACATATAATTTTTTGTGATAAACTTCATGAGCTAAGTAGCAGGCCTGTTTTAATTCTTCTTCATTAAAATTTACCGCTCGCGAACGCAAAGAGTAAAGATATCCTCCGATATAGACGGCATCTGCCCCATATAAATAAGCAATATTTAATTTTTCTAAATCACCAGCAGGGGCGAGAAGTTCGATTTTTTCCATTAGTCAATAACCAAATAACTTAAATCATCTTTTAAGCTTTCCACGATGGAAGCATTATTTTGCTGATCATAAATAAAAGTTCCATTTGAATTACTAATTAATTCATAAAACAAACCAGGGCGTAAAGATTCTTCTAAATAATATTTTTCATTCAAAGGATAATTTAGTCCATAGTGGCGATTGAAGGAAGCCAACTCAGGGCGGGAAGTCTGAAAAATAAGTCTTTTTAAAGATAAAAAAGTGGCTATTTTTGTTTGTTTAACCATACTTTTCAAACTTTCAAAACTACTGGTGGGGGAAATAAAAACTCCCTGAAGATTTTCATAGGCTTCTAATTCATTTAAAGAATTAATCGTTATATTCGGATTATAAACTAAATAGTAATTTAAGTTTAAATCATTAACTGCTTTTAAGAGCCCTAAATCACTGGAAATAATTGCTAGGCCAGCACCTAAAATATTTAATTTTAAAAGCGTGGAATGGATTTCTTGATTGTTTAATAATTTTTCACAACTTAAAAAGACTTTTAAATGATGGTATTTTTTTAAAAGCTTCTTTATATTAGCAACACTATTATTAAGAAGGTCAATGATTAAGCCATCAGAGTTTTTTTGGGGATCATGGGATAAAATGATCATTTAATAACACTCACAGCCAAACCATCACCAATTGCTAAGATTTGAGTTTTAAAAGTGGGATGATCTTGTAAAAATTGACGATAATTTTGCAGTTTTAATAAAAGTTTCTTAGTATTTTTAGAAACTAATTGCGGTTGTAAGTGATGGAAAAACATATTATCACTAATAATACAACCATTCGCAGTTAAATAAGGGGCATATTTTTCAAAATATTCTTGATATTTTGATTTAGCAGCATCGATAAAGATTACTTCAAATTTCAAGGTTTCATCTAAATGATAGGCTAAAGCATCAGCGTTGATGGCAATCACATTATCGATTTGAAACTGTGGCATTAAAAGCCTTAATTTTTCGTAGCGCTCTGGGTCTTTTTCGATCGTATAAACTAATTTAGCTTGAGTGGACATCAAAAAACTACTAAAACCAATTCCACTACCAATCTCTAAAACTTTAGGTGAGGAATAACTAGCAAGAGTGTTTAACAAAAACTCACCAACTTCTAAACTAATGAGGGGAATCTTTAAATCTTTTGATATTTGAGCTAGTTCTCGAATTTGGGCGCTAATCATTCTTGGTATCTAGTTTGAAGATAGTGGTTATAGTGATCAATCATTTGTTTATTGACCTCTGGTAAATCAACATCAATGATTTCACCACCGCCTCTTTCATCATGATTAACCAGCTCACCAACTACATGAAAAGGAACGAAGTTCTCGATACGAGGATCGTGCGTTATTTCAATGAGAGCATATTTATGATCATCAATGATTTCAATATATAAGATTAACCCGCGAGCGACAAAATTACCATCCTTGGAAAAATCAATAACCGAGTGAGCATTGAAATTAGCTCGAAAACAAATGGCTTCTAAAATATCATCTGGCAAATAGGTATTGGGCAGCATCGAAATATCTTTAAAAAGCTGAGCTAATTGATCGATATCAATCGCATAGCAATAAGGACTAATGTCTTTAATATAATATTTAACTTCCGAATTAGCTGCAATTATGGTTGAGAGTTTTTCAACATCATCACTTAAAGAAACAAGGTTGCTCGTATCGATTAAATAATATCCCTGTTCAGATGCTAATTCACTTTGTTTGCTAATGACAACCACAATATTTTTTTTAGGTTTAATGGTTGATGGTGTTACTTGAAACATTTTTGTTTTCCTCACTTTTTTTATCTAAGTATTTTTGTAATATAATCATCGCCGCTACATTATCGACTAAGGCTTTCTTTTTTTTGGGTTGAAGTCCTTGTAAATAGGAAAGTGATTCCACCGTCGAAAGTCGTTCATCTTCCAGTTCAACCTTTAATTGAAAGGTTTCTTCTAAAAGTTTTTTAAATTCCGCACTGCGAGAAGTCCCAATACTTTCTTCTCCGCTCATATGTTTTGGTTCACCAAGCACTAAGATCTGCGGTTGATACTCCAAAATTAAAGGTTTCAATCGTTTAATCGCTTCTAGATAGTCGCCACCGGAAAAATGGATAGTTAATAAATTGGTTGCTAAAACACCAGAGTAAGATATCGCAACCCCGAGGGATTTCGTTCCTAAATCAAGACCGAAATAGGTCATTTTAGTAATTCCTTAAAATATTTTAAGATATCAGCGGCCAAAGCTATGTTGGGAGTACCACCTTGAGCTAAAGTTTTACTTCCCCCACCTTTAGAGGCAAATTTTAAATTAATTTCACTAATGATGGCGGAGGCTTGTTGCGTTTCACTTCGAACTAAAAACGAAATATCCTTTTCGCTGACATTGAAGCAAACTAAATTTTTAGCTTTTGTCTTAGTCCATAAAAGATTAATTCCTTCTCTTAAATTTTCTAAACTAATGTCTTTGGACTCATAAATATAGAAATCTTGGTTTGCCGGGAAAGTAAGATTATTAAGAGTGGCTAAGAAATTATCGCGAATCTTTAATTTTAAATCCCGATCTTTGATTTGTTTAACCCGGCGAAGTTCTTCTAAAGAAGTACGTAAATTTAAAATATCTTGATAAGAACCCACTACTTTAGGGTATTTAAAGCGATAGGATGGATCTAACTGTAAAATTAAATTAAGGATATTCTTAATTTCTTTTTTTAAAGGTCTTAAGAATCTCAATATTTTACTTTTTGTTTGTCCACTAACCGCTTCAATTCGAAAAATACCACTGCCTATCGAAGATATACTTCCAATAGCAAAACTACCGATTTCACAAACACAATTAACATGGGTTCCTCCACAAAGTTCCACTGAATTGCCCATATCGACCACTCTCACCGTTTCACTATATTTTTCACTAAAAATGGCCATTGCTCCTTTTTTTATAGCATCATCATAATTCATATAAGAAACAACAACATCGTTTTTTTGCTTTATAAACGAATTAACCAAAGCTTCAACTTCTAATATTTTTGTTTCATCAACATTAGAAAAATTATTAAAATCAAAACGTAAACCCTTATCTGATACATAAGAACCCTGTTGAGTAACATGACTACCAAGAATCTTACGTAAAGAGGCTTGTAGCAGATGGGTTGCCGAATGATTTTGTTGAATCAAAAATCTACGATCACAATCAATAGAAGCTTTAACCGCTTCATGAAGCAAAAATTTATGTTTAGTATGATG
>JAITXJ010000049.1 GCA_031284745.1 Acholeplasmatales bacterium
CACTTTTTCTTTGGATGGTGAATCCAGTCCGAAAGAAGGTCTGCCAGGAACTAGTGTTTTTACAGGTTGTAGCAACATTGCGGGTATAATTAAAATTAAAGTCGAAAAACAATATAGTGATACCCTTGCTGCCAAAATTGTGGCCTATATTGAAAATAATGATAACAAGGCCCGTAGCGAAAAATTTATCACCAAGTTCGCCCGCATCTACACCAAATTTGTCGTCGTCTTAGGTTTAATCATCGCCTTTTTAATTCCGGGAATCCTCAGTCTAGTCACTAAAAATCCCTATCTTAGTTATTTAACTGGCGATAATGGTTATCTCCATAAGGGGTTGATATTTTTAGTCGTTAGTTGTCCTTGTGCCTTAGTGCTTAGTGTGCCATTAGCCTTTTTTATTGGCATTGGCGTATCTTCTAAAAATCGAATTTTAGTTCGTTCCAGTTCCGATATCGAACAACTAACTTTAATTAAACACTTTGTTTTTGATAAAACTGGGACCCTCACCAAGGGCTCATTAATCATTAGTAAAATAGTCAATAATTCCGACCTATCCAATGAAGACTTTATTTATTATTTAAGTGTGGCCGAAAACTATAGCCTCCATCCGATAGCAAAAATTATTAATTCGATGAATAAAATTAAAATCTCGGAAAGTAATTTTCAAAGTTATCAAGAAATAGAATCTCGCGGGGTCGAGTGTACCTACAAAAATCAGCATATTTTAGTAGGAAACGCTAAATTAATGAAAGAAAGGCACATTTCCTTACCTGAAGGACAAAAAAACACTATTTATTTAGTAATCGAAAATACCCTTATGGGATATCTAGAATATCAAGATGAAGTTAAGGAACATTCCAAATTAACGATCGAAGAATTACGTTTTCGCAATAAGAAAGTGTCGATGGTGACGGGGGATAATCCTGATAGTGCCAATTTAGTAGCTAAACAAATTGGGATTGATGATGTTTACACTAACTGTTTACCGCTTGATAAAGTTGGGGTAATCGGTAAAATTAAAGCCAAAGATAATCTCGTGCTTTTCATGGGTGATGGAATCAATGATGCACCAGTGCTCATCAACGCCAGTGTTGGCGTTTCGATGGGACAAGCGGGCAGTGATTTAGCTATTGAATCTAGTGATATTATCATTATGAACGATGACCCCTATAAAATTATTGATGCGATCAACATTGCAAAAAAAACCAAAACGATTGTCATTGAAAATATTGTATTTTCGATTCTTATTAAGGCGATCGTGATGATTCTTTCTTTGATCCCTGGAGTTAATGTGATGATGTGGTTAGCAGTCTTCGCTGATGTGGGGGTCAGTATACTTTGTGTTGTTAATTCTCTTAGAATAATGCTTTATAAAAGTAAAATTAAGCAGTTTGGAACATTGGAGAAAAAAGAAAGCCCATCCGTTATTTCTTAATTAATAAATAATAATAACCAACCAAAAAATTGCAGTTATAACCTTGTTACTAATAAAAAAAACCTAAATTAATAGGTTTTTTTTATTTGGAAAAAAAAGAAACAGAAAGGATTTATGCAAAGAAAACGAAATAAATAACTAAGAGTAAAGCAACAACTTGGAGAATTAAAAGGACAGCTAATAAAATTCTTAAACCAACAGACCCACCAGTTTTTTCTGGTTCGGTTGCAACAGTCTCGACAATAACTTCATCATTACCGGCTGTAGGAACTTCTTTTTCTACTATTCTTTCAACAATAACTTCTTTTTCAACTACTCGATCAACATAGACAATTTCTTTTGAAGCGGCAGTAGGTACGGTAGGAACCAATTCTTCTTCCACATAGGCTTTAACATCAACTAAGCCATAAGTTTCTCTTTGTTCATCAGTAAAGTAATAAGCTTTCTTCGAATAAGGACGACGATAATCAGCCGCGGATACTTCCGAGTGTTTTAAAATATATTCAATAATTTCTTCTTTCTTAATATCTTGCGAAACCAAAATATTATTGTCTTTAGCAAACCTCGTAATTAAGGTTGGTGGAAGAGTAGCCAAATTAGCCCGCAGATTTTCTCTTTCATCATCGGCTAAAGATGGGAAATAAGAAAGAATATAGTCAATTAATTCCGCTTTCTTAAGTCTTTTAGGTACTTCTACCCCATATTTTAAGCCTAATTCCCGAATTTCTTCATTCAAAGAAGCATGATAGAGAACCGGTCTTAATAAATCTACATCTAAAGCATCAAAAGTATGATCAATATCTTCAAAAATACTATCCAAATCGCGATCAATTTCATGAATACTAGCTGGATTGTTCTTAGATTTAGCCGCTAAAACTGGCTCTAAAATATTGGAATCAACTAAAGCCTCTCTAATAGCATTAAATAGCTTAACAAGATATAGTTCTTCTAATTCCTTATCTTTAAGACTAAAAAGCAAATTTTGGAGTTGATATTCCGAATAAATGGTAAAAAAACCTAAACGATATCTCGTATCATCGGCGGTTCCCTCTTTTTCCTTTCTCTTGCTGGCAACAATTTCACCTAAAACTTCTTTTAAGACATTAGATCTTAAATTTTTTTCCAGTTTTATTTGATTGTCTTTTAACAATTTCGAAAACACACCATAGTTTTTAATTTTTGTAGCTACTTCATTCACTGAATTTTCGCCAACATTTGTTTTTACATCTTTACTCATATATCTCCTCAATAGTTGATGTTCGTAATTGGTACAGCACGGGTATCAACTATTCAACTATATACGTAAATATTTTATCACAAAATAAAAAAAAATAATAAAAAATAAAAAAACAAATAATAACGCCAAATTTAAAATATTACATAAGTATTATTAAAATAATACTTAAAAATCGACTTTTTGGTCTTTTTTTGGTCTTTTTTAAGCTCAAAAATCAAATTTTTTACTAAAAAAAGGCAAATTATCACAAATTTGGCCAATAATTATCGTTAGATTCAATCAAATATAAGAAAAAGTAACTGACACTTTGGTGATTATAAAGCCATTTTTTAATTTTTACCCATCAAATTTTACTATTAAGTAGTTTTATGACTAATTTTTACAAAAATCATCACAAAATCGGTTAGGTTGATTTCTTTATTGAGGAAATTTAAATCATAAAAACTCTCATTTTCCCAGAAACTTTCCCCATTTTCTCTTATGATTCCTAAATATTTTTCTTAGACGGAATAATTATAAAAAAATAAGAGTTAAATTCTTTGTTTTTAGGATATTTAAAAACTACAAATTTGTTAAATATTAAATTTAAAGACTTTAATTCAATTCTAGTAAAAGATTCTAAAATTATCGAACAAAAAAAGTAATAGCTGCATTGTATGCACAATTAATAACTATTACCAATGATATTCTATCATATTATTTGATTTAAGGAAAATTTTAGTGAAATTAAAAATTTTTCATGCAAAAACTTATTGAAGAAAGTATGCTCGGAGGCTAAATGAGGTATTTTACTTTATCGTTATTTATATGCTAAATGCAAACACATTTATACTTTATTTAAATAAAAAGCCGGAAATAATAATTGACAATTTTTTATCATTATATCCGATTAATCGATAAAACGCTCAAGTAGTTATATAATATAATTATGAGGAAGAAATATTACGCCATCAAAAAAGGAATAAAAACGGGAATAGTTGAATCATGGGAAGCTTGCCAGCAATTAGTTCATGGGTATCCGGGAGCCATATTTAAAAGTTTTAACCTCTTAGAAGATGCTACCAAATATCTCGAAGACAACTTAGATGAATTACCAAGTCAAGAACTTGGTGATCAAGATGCCATCATTTATAGCGATGGAGGATTTAATCAACAAATCTTAAGAGTTGGTTATGGGGCCATTATTTTTACCAAAAACAATAAATACGAATTATTTGGTTCAACCACAAAATGGCTCGACTTTCAAAATGTTAGTGGGGAAATACTCGCTATTACGGAAAGTTTAAATTTTCTTATCAATAATCATTACAAGCATATTACCATCTATCATGATTACTCAGGCTTAGCTAAATTTGCGTCTGGAGAATGGAAGGCCAAAAATGCCGTTACCAAATGGTATCAAGAAAACCTACAAAAATATTCCTTAGTAGCAAAGATTAATTTTATTCATGTGAAGGGTCATGCTGGAAATTTTTACAATGAGGAAGTTGATCGCTTAGTTAGAAATTCTTATGATACTGAGGAAACGATTATTAATGTGGCGAGAAATTCCCAAAATAACCGGCCGAAAGCGGAGCCTGCATTAATAAAAGAGATAATAAGTAAAAACTTAAATTTTACCCTTCCAGATCCATGCTCTAATGTAATCTTAATTACTGGCCGGGCCGGCACCGGCAAATCTACGCTCATCAAAAAACTCGAAGCCGATTTTACCGAGCATAATATTAACACTTGCCTTGGTGCTCCTACTGGTATCAGTGCGATTAACATTAATGGGTCAACTATTCACCATTTATTTCACTTAAAGACCGGTTTGTTAGAAGTGGAAGAACAAAAAAATACGCAAAATGAAGAAAAGATCTATGCTAAAATGGATGTTTTAATACTGGATGAAATTTCCATGGTTAGAGTCGATGTAATGGAGAGTATTAATCGAAAATTACAATTGGCTCTGAAAAACGATTCTGCCTTTGGGGGGATAGTTGTTATCTTGTTTGGTGATCTTTACCAATTACCACCGATTGTCAATGAACGTGAAGTTATTCGATATGACAATAATGTAACCATTGGGGTTTTACAATATTTAAATGAGACCTTTGGCGGAATTTATTTTTTTAATGCTCCAGTTCTAGTCGAAACCAAAATTATCGCTATCGAATTAAATCAGGTTTATCGGCAAACAGATCTTAATTTTATTAGAATCTTAGATCATTTAAGAATGGGTAATATTTTAGACTCCGACTTACAAGAATTAAATAAGCGGCGGCTGATCCCCAAGAATTCCCAGATTCTACATTTGACAACGACTAACCAATCAGCCAACCTCATCAATAATAAAGCCTTAGAACAAATCAAGGAAGAAAGTCAATGTTATGAAGCAAGTTTTGATGGTTCCTTTGAGGAAGAACCCTTTAAAAGTCTTAAGGAACTCAAGTTAAAAGTCGGAGCTCAAGTCATGCTTTTAAAAAATACTAGTAAATACCAAAATGGGACCATCGGAGAAATTGTCGCCTTAGCTAAAAATATCATCACCATTAAATGTGCAGATGAAATACTGAACATTGAAAGAACGAAATGGGAAAAATATGAATATCGTTATAACGCCCAAGAAAGTCGTTTAATTAAAGTAGTTCAGGCCGTCTTTGAACAATTCCCCCTCAAATTAGCTTGGGCGATCACTATTCATAAGTCGCAAGCTCAAAGTTTTGAAGAAGTTTACCTGGATTTATCTAGTCAAACTTTTACCACCGGCCAAGCCTATGTAGGGTTAAGTCGTTGTCGAAGCTTAGAAGGGTTATATTTAAAAAATAACTTAAGACCTCAAGATATCATGGTGGATGCTAATATTACCAATTATCTAGAAAAATTAAAAGTTCAACAATGTTATTATGTTATGCAAGGAGAAAATAAATGAAACACTATTCTGTGATGTTGAAAGAAACTATCGATGCTTTGAATGTAAGTCGCGGGGGGATCTATGTTGATGCTACAACGGGAGGTGCGGGTCACTCCCAAGAAATCTTAAAAAGACTGGCCGCAAGTCCCAATGGTGGTTTCTTATATTGTTTCGAAATAGATGAAGTAGCTATTCAAATTATCAAAGATAATCTTGCTCAATGGACAGGTCATTTCGAAATTATTCCGGCTAATTTTAAAGATTTAAAAGCCGAACTACAAAAAAGACAAGTTTCTCAAATCGATGGAATTATTTACGATCTCGGACTTTCTAGTTTTCAAATCGATGACCCCCAGCGGGGATTTTCCTATATGAATAACGGCGTCATTGATATGCGAATGGATTTATCTAGTAATTTCAGTGCTCTGGATATTATCAATACTTATACTTATGAACAACTAAGAGATATTTTCTTTAAATATGGCGAAGAAGAAAATTCCATAATAATTGCAAAAAGAATTATTGAGCATCGACCACTGCAATTGACAAATGAATTAGTGGAGATTACCGATAAGGTAAATCGTGGACGCAGTGGTCATAGTGCTAAAAAAATTTTTCAAGCCTTAAGAATAGCCACCAATGATGAACTTAATAATCTCCAATCGAGTCTCGACCAAGCCTTAGCGCTCTTGCGTAGTGGTGGTATTATCGCCTGCCTAACTTTTCATTCCTTGGAGGATCGAATCGTTAAACATTTTTTTATGGATCAGGCCAAAATCGATATGCCTTTAAACATCGATATAAGAGGCTTGATCCCGCCCTTGGAAATAATAACCAAACATCCCCTTCTTCCGAGTGAAAGCGAAAAAAAAGAGAACTCTCGTTCTCTAAGTGCTAAATTAAGAGTCGCTCGTAAAAATTAGCCCTTGCGACGAATCAAAACATTCAATCCATTAATACCAAAATCTTTGTATTCTGGAAGATTTTTAATGTATTCAATCACACTATCATTGACTTCTTCATAAGCTTCTTGATTAGTTTCATCCAGCACGTAGATGATATCTTTGGAATAACGATTAGCTTTATCCAAAATTATTTCATAATAACGATTGTCTTTATCGAAAAATATTTCTCTAATGGCGTATTCTTCTTTCAAAAATTGAATATTATTATAGAAAGTGGAAAGATTTTCATTTCCTTCATACTTACAAGCTTGGTAAAGCTTTTTAAATTCATAAGGATGTGAACAAAGAATTTCTAAAATAGCCCTTCGAGCTTTAGTAATTCTTTTGTTCTTCTTTTTTAGTTGCTGGTAAAATGAATTAAGTATGAATTTAGTCATCTTGTAATAATTATACTATAGAATATATTTTTTATGAATAAAATGATAAAAGTATTTTGGGCTAAATTGGCAATCCGAAAGGACCCAAATTTACACCAAATTTTCTTTATTTTTTTAAAGAAATTAACGATTTAGTGAGTCATACCGCGGAAAATAGCCATAAAGAAGAGTTTTTGATATAATTATTGTATGAATATAGTCTTTGGCGGATCTTTTGATCCCATTACCCGGGCCCATCAAGATATTATTGAATTCATCATAAAAAAATATCAACCAGAATATTTTATTATCGTGATCGCTGGCGTAACCTATTATAAACAATATGTAACCTCGTGGAACGACCGCCTTAATATGATTAAACTAGCCTGTAGCCGTATTCGTGGAACCCATCTTATCTACAGTGATATTGAAAAGGACCAATATCTTGGTACTCTCAATACCCTGAATATCTTAAGTAAAGAATATCCCAATTTAACCTTTTTATTGGGCGCTGATCAATTCATCAAACTAAAAACCTGGATCGATTATGAAAGTTTAATTAAAAATTATTCATTTATTGTCCTTGATCGTCAACATCTTCTAACCGCTCAAATAAAAAAAGACATAACTAAACAAAATGAGGGTAATTTTTCCTTTTTAGCATATAATAATAAAGGGGCAGCTAGTGATTTTCGTAAGACACGAAAGGCAAAATTAGTTGATCCTCAAGTTTGGTCTTATATTAAAGAGCACCAACTTTACTAAGGAGTACTAATGTACAAAAATGGTTTTTTAAAAGTAAGTTTAATAACTCCCGAGATTCGTAGTGCTGATATTTCACATAATGTACAGGCTATTTTAAAATATTTACAAAGTGACCAGGTGGCGAGTATTTCCTTATTTC
The DNA here is from genome assembly GCA_031284745.1 of Acholeplasmatales bacterium. Classification (GTDB taxonomy): domain Bacteria; phylum Bacillota_I; class Bacilli_A; order Acholeplasmatales; family Acholeplasmataceae; genus JAITXV01. The sequence goes on from JAITXJ010000049.1 coordinate 7,794, forward strand.
CCGAATTGTGTATTTCTGGTTATGAAATCCATGATTTAGCTTTTAATGCAGACTTTTTAGAAGAAGTTTTACAAGCTGTTCAAGAAATTATTACCAAGAGTAATTACCAAGGCCTTTACGTACTAGGGGCTCCATTAAGGGTGAATTCTTTGGTCTATAATTGTGCAATTGCTGTTTTTGGAAAAAAAGTTTTAGGAATTGTTCCCAAAAGTTATTTACCCAACACCCATGAATTTTATGAAAAAAGATGGTATTCGACTCTGCCAGCTAAAGCAAAGCCCTTTCTTATTCCTTTTTTAGGAAAAGAAGTTTACTTTGGTAACATCATCTTAGAAGATCCCAAAAAAGAAATCAAAATTGGCATCGAAATTTGTGAAGACATGTGGAGTATATATACCAAAGGTGATGATTATGCTCTTCAAGGCGTCAATATCATGCTCAATTTATCGGCTTCTCCGGAAAGAGTCGGCAAGCATACCATTCGACGAGAAACAATAAATAGTCAGTCCCGCAAGGGAGTGATGGCCTATCTTTATTGTGCCACTTCCTGGCAAGAATCCACAAGTTGTGTGGTTTATGGCGGCGCCAAACTAGTTAGTGTTTGCGGAGTTACGCAAGGAGAAGTTAAACCCTTTGAAGAACTTAATGTTTTAAATATGGATTTAAATGTCGACTATATTAATTATGCTAAGCGTCAAGAGTCTAACCTTCGTAGCGATTATAATGAGGTTCGTTACCATTACAAAAAAATAGGCATTAATTTTGGCGAAGAAGAAAGCCCCAAAAATTCATCCTATAGTTTTTTTAAACCACTCAACCAGGATCCATTTTTACCGAAAAATAACGAAGAAACCCAGTTAATCATCAACATTTTAGTTGAATCTCTCATCACTAAATTACATAATTTAAAGGATTATAATAAAATTGTCTTAGGCTTATCCGGTGGACTCGATTCCACTTTAGCCCTTCTTTTAGCCGATATCGCTATTAAAAAGATGAAACTCGATCCGCAAAAACAAATCATCGCCGTAACAATGCCTTCGCAAGTTACTTCCAACTTTACCTTAGAAAATACCAAAAAACTAGCCAGTGGCTTGAAAGTACCGCTGCGAGTAATCCCCATTACCGAAGAACAGGAAATTCACCAAAGAACCATTGGCGCAAATTTAAATATTACCAAAGAAAATATTCAAGCCCGAATTAGGACAATGGTTTTAATGAACATTTCTAATGAGGAAAAAGGCTTCGTTTTAGGAACGGGGGATTTAAGTGAAATTGCTTTAGGATGGATGACCTATAATGGCGATCAAGCCTCGATGTATGCAATTAATAGTGGAATTCCTAAAACCTTAGTTAGGTATTTGGTTCAATACTTAGCTAATTCCACCTATTTAGAAATCCAAAGCTTACTGCTAACGATTGCTAATCAAACCATTACCCCGGAATTACTAAGCAATCAAAAGACCGAAGACATTATCGGAAAATATCCAATCAATGATTTTATTCTTTATCATTTCTTACACTTAGGAGAAAAGGAAAAAACCATCGCTTGGCTTTTAGAATTAGCTTTTTCTTTGAGTAGCGAAGAAGCTAAAAATTATGTTAGCTACTTCATGGAACGTTTCTATCACAATCAATTTAAACGGACCACGCTTCCCGATGGAGCAAAGGTTTTTTCCTTTAGTCTATCAGCTCGTGGTGACTATCGTCTTAACAATGACACATGGCGAAAAAAATAGTTCTCGGCTTAAGCGGCGGGGTCGATAGTGCCGTTAGTGCCCTTTTATTAAAAGAAAGTGGTTGGGATGTAACTTGCGTCTTTATGCGAAATTGGGATGCTAGTGCGAATTATGATATTTCTGGTAATCCCACCATTGATGATGAAATTTGTCCGCAAGAACAAGATTTTTTGGATGCACAAAAAGTCGCCGATCAATTAGGTTTAAAATTAATTAAAGTCAATTTTACCCAAATCTATTGGGACAAAGTTTTTAACTACTTTCTCAGTGAATACGCTAAAGGAAGAACTCCTAATCCCGATGTCTTATGTAATAATGAAATCAAATTTAAGGCCTTTATCCAATGGGCTCAAGAAAACCTCGAGACCGATTACATTGCGATGGGACATTATGCTACTATTAAAGAGGTAAATGGCGTTTGTCAACTGGCCCGCAGTAAGGATGCTCTTAAGGATCAAACCTATTTTTTATCTAATCTAAGCTTGCAACAAATTCAAAAAGTCGTCTTTCCCATTGGTAATTTATTAAAAGAAGAGGTGCGAGCCTTAGCGATTAAAAACAATCTGGCGGTGGCCACCAAAAAAGATTCCACCGGCATTTGTTTTATTGGCGAGAGAAATTTTAGTTTATTTTTAGCTAATTACCTTCAACCAGTAGTTGGTGATATTCGCTCATTGGATGGTACCTTTTTAAAAAAACATCAAGGATTAATTAATTATACCATTGGACAAAGAAAAGCCCTCGGCCTCGGTGGTAGTCGTGATTCCACTAAGCCTTGGTATGTCGTTAAAAAAGATTTATCAACGAATACTCTATATGTCGAAAGAGAGGGTCATCCTTATCTAATTTCTAATAATGCAATTTTAGAACAAGTTGTCTTACGAATGCAACCAACCCAAAAATTAACTTGCAAGTTCCGCCATCGAGGAGCATACGTTAATTGTTCTTTGAAAGTCCTAGAAGATAATAAAATACATATTTTTTATGATGATAGTAAGGCTGTTACGCCAGGACAATTTTGTAGTATCTATCAAGATGATATTTGTCTAGGTTCCGGAATCATTGACTTAGTTTTTTATAACGATGAAGCCCGCGCTTAAATGGATATCGTTGCAAAAATTAAAAAAATTATTTATCATAATCTCAGTTCTAATTACTGGGTTTTAAATATTATCGAGGAAAATGGTCAAGAAACAGTCGTCATCGCGAAAGAAGGTACTTTTTTAATTAAAGAAAATTACCAATTTAGTTTAGTCCACACCTTAAGTGCGAAATATGGCGATCAATGGGAAGTCACCAAAGCCTATCGATTAGATAAACCGTCAATTGAGGGAATAAGTAAGTATCTGCTTAGTTTAAAATTAGCCGGTATCGGTAAGATTAAAGCCAACTTTATTGCAACTACGCTTGGAGAAACCTTTTTTACCAAAGGGACGCAACAGCTTAGTGATTATCCAAATTTAAGAGAAAAACTTAGTGAAAAGCAAATCATGGAATTAACCAAAGTCTTAGCCTTCAACTCCCAAGTTGAAGAATGTAAAAGGGTGCTTTTTACTTATGGTCTAAGCCAGCGGATCGTTGCAAAATTAGTTGAACTTTGGCCACTTGAGGCCTTAGAAAAAGTGCAAAATAACCCTTACATCTTAATTGATGAAATTGATGGTATTAGTTTTAAAAAAGCTGATGAAATTGCTTTAAAAGTTGGAATTGATGAAAGTAGTAGCGAACGTTTTAAAGCGGCTATTTTACATATCTTAAAAGAACAACATCTAGTAGGCGGTCATTCTTATGTTTTTTTAGATGATATTGCTCGGGGTTTTCGTGAGTTAATCAACATTGAGTGTCCGATCGCTGAGATTCTGGCCAAATTAGAAAAAGAAAATAAAATTGTCATAATTGATAATAAGTACTATTTAACAATTGTTTACGCAACGGAACGAAAGCTGGCAAAAAAATTACTTAGCTTGCAACAAGAAACTCAACTCTTTGATAATGCTGATGAGTATATAGAAAGTATCCACCAACTCGAACAACGTTATCATATTACCTATACACCCACTCAGAGCGCGGCGATTAGTACTGCTCTGAAAAATAAAGTTGCCATTATTACGGGTGGACCAGGAACCGGAAAGACCACCATCACTAAGGCTATTTTGGAAATTTATTTAAAAAATAATCCCCAAAAAAAATTTAAACTTTGTGCCCCTACGGGAAAAGCGGCTAAAAGATTAGCCAGTTTAATTCAAGCCAAAGCCACCACCATCCATATGATGTTAGAATTTGATAAATATGGAAAATTTAAATATGATGAGAATCATCACCTTGATGTTGATTTTTTAATCATCGATGAAGCCTCGATGTTAGATTTGTATTTAGCCAATAGTTTATTTGCTAGTTTAAACCCGCAGACTAAAGTCTTGATCATTGGTGATGTTAACCAGCTTCCCAGCATTGCACCTGGCCAAGTGCTCTATGATCTCATTAACTCCCAATTATTTGCTTGTGCTTATCTCAAAGAAATCATGCGCAACTCAACGGCCTCTAATATTCCGCTTCTGGCTAGCCAGTTACTAAATAATACTTTGAAAATAACTAGCTTTAGAACAAATGATGTGGTGATCAAAAGATTAGATACCAGCGAGGTTATAGCTTGGCTGAAAGCTTTTTATCTTGATCAAATCCAAAAGAATTTAGCTCAAAAGACCTTAATTCTGGCCCCTAAAAGAAATGGGGTTTTAGGTATTGATAATATTAATAAAGAAATTCAAGATTTCATCATTACCAATAAAGAAAAATATTTTCTACATTATGGTAATAAATTTTATCCCCAAGATATGATCATTCAAACCCGTAACGATTACACCAATTTTATTATGAATGGTCAAATTGGAAAAATTCAAAGCCTTAAAATACTTAATGATGAACCGATAGTCGAAATAGATTTCGGGGAAGATGGCGCATCCGATCTACATACTTACCCCACTGCCCTCATTCAAGATATTGATTTAGCCTATGCCTTATCGATCCATAAATCACAGGGTAGCGAAGCTGATGATGTCGTTTTAATCATTTCGAAAGAAGCCCAATTTATGCTTAATCGCGAATTAATTTATACGGCTATTACCCGGGCCAAGAAAAAATTATTTATCCTAGGAGAACCTGGACTAATAAGTTATTATATGCGAAAAATTGCTCTTCGCCGCCGCACCAGCTTATTTTTAAATTAGTTAAGTAAAAAAGAAGATTTCTGCTTATTATATAATAAGGAGAGATTTATGAAAAAATATATTTTAATCATTGTCATTGCTTTTGTTTCTTGTTTAGGTTTATCAATCTTTTTAGCTCGTCCCAAAAATGTGGGCGAAGAAATTAATTACCCAACTAATATCATTAAAATTAAATTAGAAGGAGCTATTGTTTTTCCCAAGGAATATAGCGTCATCAGTGGAACAAAACTAAATGAAGTTATCGCGCTAGCAGGCGGTTTTAGTGAAGATGCCGATACAAATAAACTCAACACTAATGAGGTCTTGACTAATTCCAAGACCATATCGATTCCTTTTGTGGCTCAGTATCTGCGGGAAAAAGTTAACATCAACACGGCTAAATTTGAAGTCCTCCTATCGATCCCTTATATTACCGAGCAAAAAGCCGCCTCAATTATTATCTATCGCCAAACCTATGGTTATTTTAAGCGAATTGAAGAGATAGTCAATGTCAAATATATCGGAAACGCTACTTTCGATAAAATCAAAGATTACATCACAATCTAAAAATATTTTTCTGTTATCTCTACTGGCTTTAAATATTGTTCTGGTTTGGAATAACCTGTGGTTTTTACTACTTTTGGTGCCTTATTTTTGGTGGTGTCTAAAACACCTGAAATATTATTTATTGCTTATCGCCATCGTTATATCTGGACTTATTATCCTACTTGCCCATATTAAAACAGTTCCCCAAAGGATTGATGGTAATTATTCAATCGTTAAAGTCGAAAAAAATACCTATAACTATTCTTATTTAATTCAATATCATAATATCTTTTTACACTTTTATAGCAATACTTATTATAAAAGCGGTACCGTGCTTTATTTGCGAGCAGAGGTTCATCCACTAACCAAAAATACGATTCCCAATTTAGTGAATTATCAAAGATTCAATCAAGGTAAAAATATCTATGGGGAATTAAAGTTGCAGGAACTAAAAGTACAAAGACAAAACTTCTATCTGCCTAATCTTCTTCAAGAATTAATCAATCGCCATCAAAGCCCGATGAAGGAATTATTAAATAACTTCTTTTTTGGCGGGGAAAATGATTTATTTTTAAGCTATCTTGTTTTAAGTTCCTTAAGCATTAGTTTGATTCTTCAGGCAATTAAAAAAATCGGTTTTTTATTTGGGCTAAGGAAAAACACTAATTTGATTATTAATATCCTAATTTTATTATTATTCACCCAAATTAAAATTCATAATTATTTAATCTGGCGCTTATTAATTTATTATATCCTCGTCTATCTTAATCAACAATTTCAATTAGATATCTCTCGTTCATCGTTGGTTCAACTATCTTTTGTCATAACTTTACTATTTATGAATGAATTAATTTTTAATGATTTTTGGCTTGCTTTATGGGTTTTTAATTCCTTATATTTTATGTTTTATCAAAAATCCCAAAATAAGTATCTCAATCGTCTGCGAAGTGGTTTATTTTCTTTTTTTATTTTTAGTTTATTTAATCTAAACAACTTTCCCCAACTAAACATCCTGCAATTTTTAAGTTATTTAGTCTTTAGTACCTTCCTCGCTACCCCCCTCGTAGGAATCATTATGATTAGTATCTTTTTACCTTTTTTAGATTCCATATTAGGGGTTTTTGTCACGGTTTTTATCCAAGTCAACGAAAGTATCAATGCAGGCAACTGGCTCATTTATCTACCAAAAATCAATAATCTCGTCCTCGTTGGTTTAATTATTGGTTTTATGGCTTTTTTTATTCTACCTAAAAAAATGAAAATAATCGCTTTGGGAACCATTAGTTTAGTTTTTATGAGTATTTTTTTATATCACCCACTAGCTAATGGGGTTTATTTTTTAGATGTTGGACAGGGTGATTCAAGTGTGGTTTTGAAAAACAATCATGCGATGGTGATTGATGCCTATGGGGGAACTTTTGACTTTTTAATTCGTAATAATATCACCCAAATTGATTATTTAATCCTTAGCCATAATGACAATGACCATATCGCTGATGCTCCTTTAATAATTAAATATCTTCATCCAAGCAAGATTGTTATCAGTCCTTATTTAGATTATCATTTAAACACCCCAACCATTAGTTATCTACCCGCCGAAAAATTTGATTTTCAAGGAGTAGAAATTATAATGCTTGGTCCTCTAAGAAACTCGAACTCCGCTAATGACAACTCAATTGTCTTCAAGTTTCAATATTTGGATTATCAATTTTTATTTACTGGCGATATCTCATCGAAGGTGGAATTAGATTTAATTCAAAGTTATAGTGCTTATTTAGATATTGAGGTCTTAAAGGTGGCTCATCATGGTTCGAATACTTCCACAAGTAAAGAATTTGTTAATATATCTAGTCCAGACTTTGCGGTTATCTCCTTAAAGCTTTCTAATACCTGGGGCTTTCCTCACCAAGGAGTCATTAACAACTTAAATAGTTTACATATTAAAATATATTTAACTAGCGTCGATGGAACGATTGTTTTTTTAGCCAAAAAGAAAATTAGAACTTATCGCCCCTAAAGAATGAGAACTTTGATATAATTTTAATATGAGTAAAGTGGATTATTTAGTAGGCACCAATAAATTTAAAATTCAAAAATTTTTAAATAACCGGAAGGATGATCTGGTAGCCCTTAGTACTTGGGATTTAGCCGAGGACAATAGTGACAATATTAATCTTTTTGAAGATCTTAGTAGTTTTAGTTTATTTACCACCAAGAAATTGATCATCATTAAAAATGCTCAACTCCTGGAACATAAATACCCCGAACAGCTACCTATTTTAATTAATTTTATTCATCAAGAAGAACCAGATATTGAACTCATTTTGCTTTCCGATACCCCCTTAAGTTATCAACCCAATCCCAACGACGCCATTTATGTAGATGATTTTAGTGAAGATGAACTCAAAAGTGAAGTAGAGGAAATGGTTAAAAATCATGGTCTTAGTATCGAAGCCAACGCTCGAAAATCTTTAATCGAACGGCTCGATGGGGAATTATTTGATATTGGTAATTATATTGATATTATCAGTAATAGTATAGATACTAAAATAATTACCTTAAGGAACGTTGAAGCGATCGTACCCAAAAAAATCGAAGATAAAATTTATATTTTAACCGATGCCTTGATTAAAAATCATAAAAATGCTTATGAAATTTATTTAGATCTCTACCGTTGTTTTAATAAGGATATGGGTCGTTTATTATTGAGTATTGCTAAAGCGGCTCTCAATTATATTTTATTAATTAAATATTTAGATCAACAGTTGTCGGACGACCAAATTGCTACAAAGTTAAATTTTAAAAGTAGTGCTCGAGTATATATGATGCGTAAAGATATCAAAGCTAACACCTATGAACTTTGTTGCAAATTATATCACCAATTAGCCAATTTGGATTATAATCTCAAATCTACTGGCGAATTTAGGGAAGTGGGTCTTGATTTAATTATTTTAGAATATCTTAATCATTAAATAAAAAATCGGTAATTTACCGATTTTTTATTATTGAAGAGCATTAACTTTTAATTGTAATTGAGATTTATGCCGAGCGACAAAATTCTTATGGTAAACGCCTTTTGCAGCTGCTTTATCAAGTTTTTTGAATGCATAGGATAATTTAATTAAAGCTAAGTCATGATTCTTTTCTAAAGCGGCCGCATTCACGGACTTTAGAGCACTCTTAACGCTGGATTTAAAGCTTGAGTTGGCTTGTCTTCTTTTTTTATCTTGTTTTACTCTTTTTTGTTGTTGTTTAATATTAGCCAAAATATCCTCCAAAATAATACTCTAAAATTATACCATATTTTTTCGTATCTTCAAATTTAATGAAATTATAATGAATAAAGTGTTTAATTAACAATCAAATCATCATAGACCACCATATAAGATAAATAAATGGTATAACGTTATCTTCGGGCTTACTTACTGCAGCATCAAGATTATAGTTAAAAAGCTATTTAATGCTATTTTCGAAATAAGAATAAAATGAATCTTCTCTACACGCAAAAAGGTATTTTCTAGCTCTAAAATAATAGTTGTTTTTAAAATTAAAGCCACAAAATCAGAAGAGGTAGAAGGTCTAATATCAGTTCCTACGACCCACCTGGTAATATTTAGGAGTTTATGAAACTAAGTCAGGGTCTCCTTTACAATAGCCTTATTCTTTTCATCGACCACTCAAGCTTAAACTTCAGATAATAATATTATAGGAAAATCTTAATAATGAAATATTCCAGGTAAAAGGTTGTAAATTTAAATCAATATTTAGTCATAAATTGGGCTTATTTGATACAATTATTTTGTGTTAAGAACTATTGTAATCTATTGGACTGGCACCGGCAATACACAAATACTGGCGGAAGCTATTACAAAAAATCTTAAAGTTAATAATATCGATATTACAATAAAAAATGTAGGAGAGCTTCACCAGGATTTTTTTAATACCGATTATGATATTTACATCTTAGGCTGTCCCGCCATGGGAATAGAAGCCTTAGAGGAAGATGAATTTCGTCCTTTCTTTGAAAAACTCAAACCTCATCTAAATAATAAACCCCTAGCGCTATTTGGTTCTTATGCCTGGGGTTGGGGGGAATGGATGAAAAAATGGATAGAAGAATGTCTTAATGTTGGAGCCATCTTAATGACCGAGGCGCTCATCGTTAAATCTACTCCCTCGGCACATGACCTAAAATGTTGTGAGGATTTTTGTAAAAATATCGAAAGAATGTTAGTGACCTATGCCTAAAAAAATTAAAGTTTCGCTTGCCATCTTAATATTTTGTGTTAGCTGCCTGTTAATCGGTGGTATCATTGCCTTGCTTAGTTATTATCAACTCTTAGAAAAAATTGGGGATTCTTTTCATAATACTTTCTTTTTGTGGGATATTATTTTTTGTATTTTACTTTTTTATGTCATCCTTCTGGTTCACGAATCTGGTCACGCGATGGTTTTCATTTTTTATAAAATACCTTTAAGAGGCCTAATTGTCCATATGATGGGCTTAAAAAGAAAAAAACATTTAGTCCCATTTTTTGATATTAAATTGTGGTGGTTTATTGGTGGAGTGGTAATTCCCCAAATCAAAGAAATTAACAATGATGATAACAAAAAATCCTACAATCAAAGACGCCAAGTCATGAAACAATCAATTTTAGCGGGCCCCTTAACCAGTATTGCTGGCTGGTTGATCAATATAATCCTTAGTATTTTATTCATTATTTATCTAAATAGCGGAGTTTTAATAGTTTTTAGTGTTCTAAGTTTACTCCTGCACACTATAATGCTGGCGATTATCATCGCCTCATCACTGGCTCACAATGACAATGTCACTGGGGATTTTCCCGCTTACAAAAAGATTAAAAATGATGAAGCATTCTTCTTAAAAATTCTTTATCAATATTGTGATTTTGATAAAGATAGCGACGCCTTAATCCTCTTAAAAAAGAGTGAGGAGTTAAAGGACCATAAGGGAGGACTTATCGATCAAATGCCTGAGCCAGCCAACCTTTTTTATCTCATTTACTATCTAATTTTAAACAACTATCAGAGTGATTTTTATGATAAATATCTAAATGATCTTTTGACTATTAAGCGAGATTTTTTCAATAGTGAAATAACTTATTTCATAGGTGGCTTATGGGCTTTCTTATATAATTATCCCCTATTTATGAAAATTTTAACCTATTTTACAGGCGCTAATTCCCCTGATGCTTTGTTATTTAAAAAAGCTCTGGAATCTTTACAAACTCATGAGCTTTTTTTGAATGAATTTCAATTAAAAGTTGGAATAGAAAAGTATTTTATTGATTTCCCGCTGATCTTAAATAATGTTTGGCTAAAAGTCTTTAATACTCCAGCCGTTAAAATTGAGTTGAAGAAAGACTCTTAATTTTTTTTGCTACCAAGCGATGAAGTTTATGGGCTTGAACCAAACTGATTGCTTGGGATAACGGATCATCATAAAATGGTAATTCATAAAAGAAGAAATGCGCTTTTTCCCAGCTATCAAAACGTTTATCTAGATGAGCTTGAAAATTATTTTCTAAAAAATAAGCTTTACCATAATTGCGCCAAGGGCGGCCTAATAAGCTTTGGTCCGCATTTAAACTTTCAATCCTGCATCGATAGAAGATAAAACCATACTTTGTGTTTGGGTAATGAGAAGGTGCACAAAGGTAGCCTTTTTGGCGTAAATTAATTTGGCACCGATCGAAGATCGCTGTACCGGAACCAAAGATAAAATCGACACTGCCTTCAATATTGGTTTGGGTAAAAATACTCAAGGTCGGGGATGGTTTTAATTGTCCAGGTAACAGATAAGAGCGATATCTACTAATGAGATCGCGGGGGAGTGGTCCTAAAAATAAAGTATCTTGATGACCCAGAATTCTCCCTCTAATCATTTTAAAGTGTTTCCCATAAACACTTAAGGCGACGGCTTGATGTACTTCACTGGCTAATCCGGCGGTGTTTTCAATAATACAATCCACAAAAGTTACCTTATGGCCTAAAACGCAGACACTGGAAGAACGAAAAGTGGTCCCTAAGTCGACAGGATTAATCTTTTTTGCATAATCATCAAAATAAATTCTACTCTTCCCCGGCACCCCAATTATCGTTAAATTATCTCGATAAATGACTAATTTTTCATAATAATCTTGGGCTTTTAAATAAACGGTTAAATGTTTAACATGACGGTATTGGTTTAATAACTGGGTTAAATTGTCTTGAGCATAAATAGTTTTCACCCAATAATTATAACAAATTAATGATGTTTATGCTTTTTCATAAAAAAATACAGACCAACGGCCAAGCCACTAAAAGCTAAAATAAAGGGGATGGTATTTAGAGCATTAAAATTAAAGGAATCTTGAACTTCCACTACTCTTTTAAAATAAGCGGCGTTCCCACTTTCATCAAGAACAAAGTAAGTAATATTATGAAATCCCAATTTACTGGTGTCAATACTGCTAGGATAGGCAACAATTTTATGACTAAGATCACCATCCCAAGGATCATTTACCACCAGATCATTCATGATCGAAAAATGAGAATTTCGCTTAATTTGGATATAATCCTTCCCTTTAAAAACTGGCAATGTGTCATCATAGACATAGATTAACAACACTTTGGTCGTATAATTGCTAGAAGAATCTTGCAGTAAATAAGTTGCTTGATAAAGACCAATTTGATGAGCAATAAAATTTGAACTAATTTCTAAATTAATTTCATCTAAACTATAATTGTCATCAATTTTTTTGATATTACTATAAAGATCAATTTCATCATCAAAAACACTAATATAAAGAGTATCGGTTTTTAAGGTGATTGTCGGCAGTTCATTATCGATGACAAAAACGCTGGTGAGAAAATCACTCATATTGCCGGACTTATCTTGAACAAAAAGGTGATATTCATATTCCCCAACCACACTATAATCAACTTGGGAATCATCATAAGTGATGATGAATTCTTTATCATAATTATCTTTAATATCAAAATAGAAGATAAAATTATGCCTCATAAAATCAAAAACAATTAATTCACTGCGTTGAATAACTTCCGCGGGAGTCGAATCAATGATCGCCACTAGAAAAATAAAACTGGCTTTGTTTTTGGCACTATCACTTAAATTAACTACTAATTGGTAAATCCCAATTTTTTTCATATCAACTTTTTCACTAAAAGTTGTCTCAATTTCACTTAACATGCTATAGTTATCCAAATAGCCAAAATAAAAATACCAAACCGGTTCTTCACTAAAAACTTCAAAAGTTAAATCGGTGATTAACCAGCAAATCGGAGCTTCTAAATCCGCTACACTCACTTTAAGGGTTTTCGAACTACGGTTATTAAATGGATCAGTCGCTTGATAGTAAATCTCATATTTCCCGGGAACATTAATATTAATATTATGGGTTATTTCCAAAGTAATTTCCGACAATGTAGCATAATTATCGCTTAAATAAATAATATAAATTTGTAAATTATTTAAGGCTTCTTCATCGAAGACATTAATTTTCGGTTCGGATGAAATCAAAATGAGATTAGGCGCCTCTAAATCACGAACCCAAATACTGAAGGTCTCAAAGGAAGTATTGCCGGACTTATCTTTGGCTAAAATCGAAATCAAATAATTACCAATTTGCGTATAATTTACTAAAGTATCATCTAAAGTAATGTCTAAGACCGTATCATAATTATCCTTAATATCAAAAAAAGTTAATAAATTGGGATGGGAATTAACATTGATCATTAAATCCTTAATCACGCGAATACTGGGTGCGATATTGTCAATAACGTAAACCACACTTTCCACGTCTAAATAATTATTCGACGTATCTACAATATGATAAGTGATCGGGTAAGCTCCAATATTATTATTTTTGATATTAGTTGTTCCAAAAACGCTGACCCTTAAATCCTTTAGAGGATCATAGTTATCACTAAAGGCAATATAATTCAAATAATTAACACTACTTAAGGTGGTACCCAAAATAATAGTAATTGGTTCGACTTTCGTACAAACTGGGGGCGTAATATCGACGATATTAAAGGTTATTTCATGAACTGAAGCCAGGTCATAACTCGGAAAGTAAGCCCGATAATAAATATGATAGGCATTTAAATAGTTGGTCGAAATTACATGCAAGGTCGTATGATTGACTCCATATTCAATGTAACTATTCTCGTCAAAAACCTCCGCTCCATTGACCCATAAATGGGCCGTTGGTAAGTAGGCATAATCATAAATATCCGATCCTAATGGCACATCAAAAGTATCAACGCTCCAAGTAATTTCGGGGGTTGCTAACATTGTCTTAGTATTAACGGAGGTACTCAATTTAATAAAATTAAACAATTGTAAAAATAATAGAAGATAATTCATTTCCTTCACCTCATATATATAATAAGTTAAAGAATCTTCAATTACTCTTTAGATATTTTCTTCTAGGGAATTTAGACGTTCTTGCATGAATTGATTTTTATACAATTCAAAATAGAGTCCTCTTTGATTGATGAGTTCCTTATGGGTACCTTTTTCCGCAATTCGACCCTTGTCCATGACTATTATTAAATCAGCATTAATAATCGTCGATAATCGATGAGCAACAACAATGTTCGTTCGATTGGCTAAAACAATTTTAGTGGCTTCCTGAATGATCGCTTCCGCTTGGGAATCAATCGAAGAAGTGGCTTCATCAAGTATTAAAATACGCGGATTCGCTAAAATTGCCCGAGCAAATGAGATGAGTTGTTTTTCCCCAACACTTAAAGAATTCCCCCCTTCCCCAACTAAAGTTTGATATCCCTCAGCTAGTCGCTCAATGAAATCAGCCGCACCAATAATTTTCGCCGCCGCGATACATTCTTCATCACTAGCTTCCAAACGACCATAACGAATATTTTCTAAAATTGACTGGGAAAAAAGTTGGGGTGCTTGTAAAACATAACCTAAGCGTTTATGCAACCAATGAATACTACGCTTTTGATAATCAACATCATCGATGAGAATCGTCCCACTTTTTGGCTGATAGAAACGCGAGATTAAATTAACAATGGTTGATTTACCACTACCAGTATGTCCAACAAGGGCAACAGTCGATCCTGCCTTAATTTCTAAACTAAAATTATCTAAAACAATCTCCTCACTTTTATAATAAAAGGTAACGTCCTTAAATTCAATTTTTCCGGCAATATCTTCCCAATTTTCTTCGTGATCATTTAAAAGGTCACCATATTGTTTAATCACTTCGGGGGTATCCACGAGATCGGGTTTGGTTTCTATTAGTCCAATAACTCTTTCCGCACTAGCTCCCGCTTGTAAAAATAAAGTAACACTCCGTGAAAGTTGCATTACCGGGTCCAAGAGCGAAACCGTATAGGAAATAAATAAGTAAATAGTTGTATATGGGACAATTTTAGCTATCACCATTTTACCTCCGACAACATATAATACACCCACTACGATGTAACTAATGGTCAAAAGGACACTGATGAACATGGACGAAAAAGCTACCGCACGAATTGTCGATTTTCTTAAATTCTTGCTAATGTCTTCATATTCATGACGGCTAGTTTCTTCTATATTTAAAGATTTAGTGGTTTTGGCCCCCATAAAAGCTTCATTATATTTGGCGGTTGATTGGGAATTAAAGCGACGAGCAATTCGATTTTGTTTTAAGATTTTTCTATTAATAGCAAAACTAATGAGAAACATAATCGGTAATACGACCAAAAACCCCAAAGCTAGGCGCCAATCGGAAATAAATAACATAATCAAAATAAAAATGGCATAAGCAAGGGTCCAAATAAGATCCACCAAGCCCCAAGATAAAATATTTGATAATTTTCGAGAATCACTAGTTAAACGAGCCATTAACCAACCATGCTGAGTTTTATCATAATAAGAAAAAGATAATCGTTGTAAATTCTCGAATGATTGCTTGCGTAATTCATAAGAAGTATAGGCCTCAATTTCTCCCGCTTTACTAATAAATAAGAAAACAAAAACTCCAAAAACTAATGGTTGAGCAATTGCTAAAATTAAGAAAGTAATAAAATTTGATCCCAGATTAGTTTGAGAAACAAATTCACTCAGGGCCCATCTAATTAATTGTTGATTAAGTACATCCAATAAACCAATAAAAATCGAAGCGATGATTAAAACAATAATTCTTTTTTTCGAACTAACGACAACTTTTAAAATCTTTTTCCAAACACTTAGTTTGAGCTTCGACTCAGTGTAGTCTTCTTCTTCAAACATGGCTCTCCTTAGCGATTAAATCATAAAATTCACTTTCCAATTTTCCTTGAATATCCCAAAGTTTTTGATATAATCCTGGTTGATTTTTTAAACTTTCATGATTGCCAATCGCCTCAACTTTATTTTTATCAATGACAATAATTTGATCGGCTTCCTTGGCCGTTGTAATTCGATGAGTGATGATAATCATACTTTGTTGAGGAAAATGATTCCGGATAGCTTGACGAACTTCTAAATCAGTTTTACTATCAAGGGCACTTAGGGCATCATCAAAAATTAAGAGTGGCTTGGTTTCCACTAAAACTCGAGCAATCGAAAGTCTTTGCTTTTGTCCTCCGGATAACGATGAGCCTTTTTCCCCGACGATTGTTTCATAACCGTCCTTAAAATTAGCAATTTCCTCCGCCATTTGCGAAATTTGGGCAGCTAAGATAATTTGTTCTTCGGTGGCTTCGACACTGGCAATCGCAATATTTTGGCGAATGCTTTTTGAATAAAGAAAAGGTTCTTGAAAAACTGTTCCAATCATTCTTCGCAAATAGTGTTTTTCAATATCTTTAATCGAAACCCCATCGATGAGGATCTCTCCACTGGTAATTTCATACATGCGCAATAATAAATTAATAATGGTAGATTTTCCACTACCAGTACGTCCAATAAAGGCAACGGTTTGTCCACCCTTAATCGTGAAACTCATATCATCGATTAAGTAATCATCACTATCAGGAAATTTAAAGTAGACATGGCGGAATTCAATATTGCCAAAGATTGGGGGTTTCAATTGACCATTGATCAAAAATTCACTTTTTTCTTGAAAGATTTCACTTAACCTGCCCATCGCCACATTGGACTTCGACAGACTGCCAACTAAACGACCCAAGCCTCGTAGTGGCCATATTAAACCACCAATTAGTCCAATACAAGCGATCACTTCCGTGAAAGACATCACGCTTTTGGTCGATAAAACAATTGAGGCAATTAAAACGGCGGAATATTCTCCATAGCCAACTAAGTCCATAAAAGACCAAAACCAAGCGGATATATAATTAACCTTTTTGGTTTTATCGCGAAATTTTTGAGACTTTTCATCTAATTTAGCGATTTCGTATTTCTCATTACCGAAAGCCTTAACGATCTTCATACACTGCAAATTCTCTTGAATAACAACGGTCATTTGGGATTCTGCTTTCTCATTTTCTTCATTAAGTTTGTCAATTTTTTTAAAATATAAAATAGGAAAGAAGATATTAATTGGTAGGGCGATGAGAGCGATCAATGCTATTTTTGGTTCTATCAGAAATACTTGAACAGCACTGCTAGCTACCGCCACAATCATCCAAATCGCTTCGCCTAAACCTTCGGACAAAAATTCTGTCGACGTATCAACATCGCTAGTAACTCTTTGAATTAAATCTCCAGTATCAACTTTATTGTGATAACGAAAGGATAAGTCTTGAATATGATTGTATAGATCATTTCTTATATCTCGGCCGACACTTTCTTTTAATTTCCCTCTTAAATAACCTTCAAAAAAGATTAAAACATAGCGCATCATTTGAAAAATAATCATCGTCAAGGCGATGATGATAAAAACATCTGCTACTTGTCGATTATCCACAAAAAAGCTTGTCAGCCACCGTGGAAGGGTGGAATCAATAGCTCCTGGCGTTACAATACTAAGGCCAGTTTTCGCGGCATTTTCCATCACTCCTAAAACATAAGCCGTTAACAAAGGCACATATGTATAGGTGATCGGCAAGACGATTGAGCATAACAAACCCAAGGCGAAGAAATGCCAGTATTTTTTTAAGTATTTGAATATTTTAAAAAACCTCACTAAAAAACCTCGATAATATTATATCTTAATTCAGAAATATATTATAATATTGTTATGGTTGAACCAACATTTTATCTCCAAGAAAAAGCCAATTATGAATATTACTGTCGCAAATCTCGTTTCCTTGCTTATGGATTTTATCTAAATAATTTAACACAAATAATGGATTATATCTCTTCATTAAAAGCCCAGCATCATCAAGCTGCTCATTTCCCATACGCTTATATTTTTCATGAACAGATTTTCGCCTCAGACAATGGAGAACCCGCTCATAGTGCCGCCGAAAATATCCTAAGTGCGCTTAAATCTTCGCATTTTAATAATATTTTAGTCGTTGTGGTACGTTATTTTGGAGGACTAAAACTGGGACTACCCACCTTGGGAAAGTGTTTTTACTGGACTACCCAACAAATGCTTCAGGGGGCAATCAAATACCAATTAAAAGAAATATTCACTTATCAATTAAGGGTGACCTCAATTATGAGTGCTTCGTTATATAAGTATTTAAATCAGAATAATATCAAAATCAAATCCACAGTTTGGGATGATGATTTGATAATAGAAGTAGAAAATATCGATTTAGAAGCAATCACCCCACTGGTCAAAGAAGCAAAACTACTAAGTAGGACCAATGAATTTACTAAATTAGAGTCGTAAACGAAAAAAGATAAATCATTAGTCTAGCTAAGATAAAAGCAACGATGGTGCAAACTATAATATAAAATAGACGAATCTGTAAAACCTTATTCGGTTTAAAGATTTTTTCCACCTCGATTGCTCTCAGAACAATCCAACTAACACCGAAAAAAACTATGAAAAAAATAATAAAATAGATTAATTCCCACATTTATTTCGTGCCAAATAGACGATCACCACAATCGCCCAAACCCGGAACAATATAGCCTTTCTCATTTAAATGAGAATCCATTGCTGCTAAAAAAATTTCTACTTCCGGAAAGGCCGTTGAGAGATTATTGGCCCCTTGTGGAGCACCAACTAAACCAACATAGATTATTTCTTTCGCTCCGTGAGCTTTTAAAATTTCGACCGCTTTTTTAGCACTATTTCCGGTGGCCAACATCGGATCAACCAGCAAGACGACCGCCTCTTTAAGTTCTTTGGGAAACTTTTGATAATAAACAATCGGTTCTAAAGTTTTTTCATCACGATAAAGGCCGATATGGCCAATATGAGCATTAGGAATTAAATTAATAATTCCTTCCACCATTCCCAGCCCAGCTCTTAAAATGGGAACAATGACTACTTCCGTTGCTAAAGTTTGAAAAACTCCCTCAGCTACGGGAGTTGTCACTTTAATTTTTTTGGTTTGAAAATTTTTACACACTTCGTAAGTTAATAAACTTCCAACCTCACTAACTAAGGAACGAAAATCCTTCGAATTGGTTTTAATATCTCGAATAATAGCTAATTTGTGTTGAATTAAAGGATGATCAATAATATTAATTCCCATCTAACAGTCACCTTCTATTTTATTTATTCTTTGTAAGTGTCGACCATTTAAAAACTTAGCTTTCATAAAAACTTCTAGTCTTTTTTGCGCTTGAATGAGGGTCGTTGTCCGCCCACCAAAGCTAATAATATTAGCATTATTGTGTTCCTTAGCTAACTTGGCAGTTTTCATGGAATAAGCCAGGGCACATCTAATTCCTTTATAACGATTACAGGCAATGCTGATACCAATGCCAGTACCGCATAAAGCAATACCAAAATCATAGGCACCAGTTAAAATCTTCTGAGAAATGGCTTTTGCATAATCGGGATAATCGACGCTCGCTAAATCATTGGTTCCCAGATCTTCAACTTCATGAGATTGCTTTAAATAAGCAATTAAGCCTTCTTTTAATTCAAAACCCCCATGATCGCTCGTAATAACTATTTTCATTGTTCCTCCCGATAATTTTTATTATTGCGTTTTCGTTCAATACTTGTCAAGTATAATTTTCTTAGGCGAATGCTCTTTGGCGTAATTTCAATTAATTCGTCTTCATTGATAAAAGAAATGCATTTTTCTAAACTCATTTCGAGGTTTTTTCGTAAAACAATGGTCGTATCTTTAGAAGAAGAGCGCATATTGGTCTGCTGTTTCTCTTGGACACAATTGACAACTAAATCATTATCTTTATTATTCATCCCCACAATCATCCCCTCATAGACTTCTACTCGAGGTTCTAAAAACATGATCCCTCGATCTTCTAAATGATGAAGAGCATAAGTGGTAGTTAGGCCACTTAACATCGACACAAGAGCCCCATTAACTCTTTCGCCGACGCTATAATTCGACCAAGGACGATAGTCTAAAAAAGTATGATTAAGCACTCCATAACCTTTAGTAATGGTTAAAAAAAGCGTTTGTAAACCGATTAATCCACGAGAAGACATGATATAATTAATTCGTGCATAACCGGCGTTTTGGTGCATTGATACCAATTCACCCTTCCGATCACCGATCATATTCATGACATCACCCATCACATCAATGCTACAATCAATTTGGACTTCTTCAAATGGTTCACAAACCTTTGAATTGATGACTTTAGTGATAACTTGGGGACGAGATATTTGAAATTCATAGCCTTCTCGACGCATATTTTCAATTAAAATGCCTAAATGTAATTCTCCACGGCCACAAACCACCCATTCTTCCTTCGTACCACTTCTTTCCACTCGTAAAGCCACATCTTTTTTAGCTTCTTTAAATAAACGATCTTCGATTTTACTGGCGGTTACAAATTTTCCTTCTTTTCCTGCTAGTGGTGAATTATTGGTTAGGAAAGAGATTTTAACAGTTGGCTCATCAACAACTAGGATATCTAATCGCTTAGTAAAACCAAGAGTTGTAACGGTTTCTCCGACATTTAAATCTGGAAGTCCAGAAATTCCCGCGATATCGCCAGTTTCTACGAGATCAACTTCGCTTTTCGATAAACCAAAGTACTGAAATAATTTTTGAATTCGGAAATTAACAGAACTTCCATCTAGTCTTAAACAAGTTACGATCTCTCCAGGCTTTAATTTCCCTTGACTAACCAAGCCAATTCCAATACGTCCAACATAATCGCTGTAATCCACTAAAGCACTTTGAAATAATAAATAATCTTCACCATAATTAATTGGATCAGGGACATATTTAATGATCGTTTCAAAGATTGGTGTTAAATCAGTAGCTTCACTTAAATCGGCATTTAAAGTCGCATAACCCTGCAAACCTGAGGCATAAATAATGGGAAATTCCATTTGTTCATCGTTCGCATTTAAATCAATAAATAAGTCAAAAACCTCATTAATAACCCTTTTTGGATCACTAAACTCTCGATCAACTTTATTGATAACTACGATAGGTTTAACGTTGGCTTCCAAGGCTTTTCGCAAGACAAACTTCGTCTGTGGCATCACACCATCTACCGCATCTACTAAAAGTAAAGCCCCATCAACCATACTCATAATTCTTTCGACTTCTCCCCCAAAATCCGCATGACCAGGAGTATCTAGAATATTAATTTTATAGTCTTTATAATTGATAGCCGTATTTTTTGCGAGAATAGTAATTCCTCTTTCTCTTTCTAGATCATTAGAATCCAAAGCTCGTTCTTGAACTACTTGATAGTCCTTAATCGCATGGGATTGTTTTAATAACTTATCGACTAAAGTCGTTTTACCATGATCAACATGGGCAATTATGGCAACATTTTTAATTTTCATTTTTTATTTTCCTCACAAACTCTAAAACATTCTCAAAAAGGATTGGCCCTTCGCGAAGTAGTTTAGGGTTATGCGAATCAGTCATATCAATCACGGTGGAAGAAAGTCCGATATTATTGTAAATTCCATCATCGGAAATAATATAGTCAAAACATTCATAATAGGCTTCCGCAATATCTTTATAAGTATTTAAAGGTTGGGAATCCGTCTTATTGACACTGGTCGTTTTCAAAGGACCATTGACTTTCAAAATTTTCTGGGCAATTTTATTATTGGGAATTCTAACTCCCACCGTATCCTCACCATAACAATCAAAGTACTTCTTTTTGGCCTTTAAAATTATTGTTAAAGGTCCTGGTAAAAATTCTTTAATAACGGCACGGATCACGCCATCAACCACAGCCACATTTTTAATCTGATCAAAAGAATAAAACAAACAGGCGATACGTTTATCAGGCGGTCTTTTCTTAGCAATGTATATTTGCTTAAGTGCCCCTAAATCATAAAGTTTTGCTCCTAAACCAAAAACAGTATCGGTAGGAAAAGCAATCGTTTGACCATTTTTTAAAACGGGAATTTTACTCATTTTCGACCTCCTTCAACCTAACCAAGATCATGCGATCACGACCTTGAAAATCTTGATAACTATTAATTTCAATATTCGTCAAATATTGTTGAATTAATTTAATTAAATTGTCCTTTTGATTGTACGCATGTTCAAATGCAAGAAGACCCCCATTTTTTAAGTGTTTACTCACAGATTTTAAAACTATTTCGTAACAATCAAGCCCCTTAGTTCCTCCAAAAAGCGCTAAAGCGGGATCATGGGCCACAATGGGGTCTAGTTTTTCCGCATTCGGAATATAAGGTGGATTACAAACAATGATATCGTAAGCTTTAGTAATATTGGAAAACCAGTTAGATAAAACAAAATTTATATCGGCGTTCAAATTTTGAGCATTTTCTTTCGCAATCGCTAAAGCCTCAGGCGAAATATCACTAGCCTCAACCATCAATCTAGGTTCTTCTAATTTTAAAGCAATAGCAATCGCCCCCGAACCACAACCCAAATCCAAGACTTCCACCTGGCTTCGGGTAGCGTAAACTTGATCATATTCTTCTAAAACGAGTCCAACTAATTCTTCAGTTTCTTTTCGAGGTATTAAACAATTCTGATTAACTTTTAATTTATAACCATAAAAATAGGCATAACCTAAAATTTGTTGAATGGGCAGATGCTTTTGTACAAAGAGCTCAAAGCACTCAATAAAACGTGCTTCGACTTTGGAATCAAGCGGTAAATCAAAATTAGCATAAAAATCACTTCCTGAAAGCTCGGTAATTTCTAAAAGTAAATAATTTAAATCTTGCGCCTTTTGCGGTGCTAAAGCCGCATATTTTTTAAGGAGATTATTAGCTGTCACTAAGACCTCCTGCAAGTAATTTCTTTTGATGATCCGCAATTAAAGCATCAATCACCAAATCAAGTTTTCCTTCCATCACATAATTTAAGCTTTGAATGGTAAAGTTAATCCGATGATCAGTTAGACGATTTTGGGGAAAATTATAGGTGCGGATTTTTTCCGCTCTTTCGCTGCGTTTAATAAACTTATGGCGAATTTGTGAATCTTCTGCTTCTTTCTTCGCAACTTGTTCATCAAATAAGCGAGTTTTCAATAATTTATAAGCGAGATCTTTATTTTCATATTGTGACTTGGCGACCTGTGAGGCCACTTGTAACCCCGTTGGTAAATAGGTCAAACGCACGGCGCTTTGGGTAGTATTAACACTTTGGCCACCAGGACCACTCGAAGTCATGGTATCAATTCGAATATCCTTCCAATCCAAATCAAAATCTATCTCATCCGCCTCTGGTAAAACTAAAACCGAAGCTGTTGAAGTGTGCACTCGTCCTAAAGATTCGGTTTCCGGAACTCTTTGAACCCGGTGAACTCCTGACTCATATTTTAATAAAGAATAGATCGCCTCACCACTAATCATAAAAGATAAATTAGAGTAGCCACCCATCGAACCCGCCGTTGCAGTTAAAACGCTAATTTTCCAACCCTTTGCATCACAATATTTCGAGTACATTCGAAATAAATCACCCGCAAATAGATCGGCCTCATCACCGCCTACCGCTCCTTTTATTTCGACCACCACATTTTTTTCATCCATCGGGTCTTTTGGTAAGAGTAAGATTTTTAATTCATCTTCTAAATTTAAAATCTCTTGACTTACTTCTTCTTTTTCACTTTCAGCTAAAGTTAAAATATCTAAATCATGTTCTGACTTAATTAATTCTTTCAGATCCGCTAATGCTTTAATTTTTCGCTGGTATTCTCGATAGCGTGAAACAATTTTTTCCATTTTTTTAATTTCTTTGGAAAGTTCAATCATTTTCTTATTATCGTTGATACCCGAGTTTAATTGCTCTTGCTTTTCAATATAATTTTTTTCTAATAAATCTAAATATTCAAACATATGACCCTCAATTATTATACTACATTGTCGTGATTACTTCTTAAAATTCGTTTTTTTATGCTTAATTTTTGGACTAAAAACGCCCTATTTTGCCCTTTTTTCCACCATAATACCTCTTTAAATCCCAAAAATTACGATCAAATGGAAAAAATAACTTCTAAGAAATCTATTTCATATCTAAAAAATAATATCCAATATTTTGGCTAAATATTATCTCTTTCTTTAATATTTTTATCGGGTTTAAAGCTTAATCCGCTTTGGATTAAAGTAAAGGAAAAATTCTGTCCGTTAAAATCGTATTCTTTAATCGTTAACTCACCAGCCGCCCCGTGACGATTCTTTTCCACTTTAATGCCAATTTTATTGATTTTTCTCTGGAAGGGTTCGTCGGTTCCGTTGGTTCTTAAAACTAAGTTGCTTGATTCATTACTATCACTAGGAATTTGATACATAATCATGACCACATCGGCATCTTGTTCGATAGCGCTCGACTCTGCTAAGTTAGCTAAAGAAGGACCGGTATTAGTTTTACTGCGCATTCCTTTACCCTGCAATTCCGAATCTCGATTTAATTGAGCCGCGACGATGATCGGAATATTTAAATCTTTCGCTACCCTTTTTAAATTTCGCGAAATATTGGCCACCTGTTCATGCCTTGGAGCTCCTCGTGAAGTATCTCGATCAGCCTTAATTAATTGTAAATAATCAATTAAAATAATATCTAATCTTTCATTAGGATGCTGCCTTTTAATATCATTATTTTTTAATTTAGCCCGGGAAATAATGTCATTAACCGTCAGACCGGGGGTTGCATCAATAAATAACCGTAAACTCTTGGTCTTTTCAATATTAGCCTCTAAACGGGCCCAATCATCTTCATCTAAACGGTTTTCTCGAAAACTTTTCTGCTTCAACTGATCATTGAAGAGGACAGCATACCTTTGAGATAACTCATCGGTTGTCATTTCCAAAGAAAAAAACGCCACATTCTTTCTTCCTTCAGCGATTACTTTTGCAATATTCATAATAAAAGCTGTTTTACCAACCCCGGGACGAGCCGCTACAACAATCACTTCTCCGTTATGAAAACCTGATAAAGTCGCATCAATTTCGCGATAACCCGAAAGTAAAGGTCGCGAACCAACATCTTTTTTCAAACGATCTTCTAAATTTTCAAAAGCTTCGGTTAAACTAATAAAAGTATTAATATCTCGGCGCATCCGAATATTTTGTAACAATAAATCAGCCTCAGTTAAGGATTCTTGGGAATTAGTGGAAGCCACAATTGTTTTGGTTTTAATTTGTTCAGCTGCTTCCAGAATCGCTCTTTTTATGGAAAGGTCACGCACCGTATTGAGGGCTGAAGGCAAACTATTCAGACCAAAAGTATTATTAGTTAAATCATTTAATTCTTCTAAAGTAACCAAACTAGAAGCTAATTTATCATTACTACCATCTAAATACATTCTTCCTAATTGCGCATATGTCGAATAAGGATCAATCGTCATATTTTGTTTTGCCTTAATCAGTTCAAAAGCTCGAAATATATAAGAAAAACGTTGATCCGAAAAATCTTGATGGCCAATTAAAATAAAAGCCTCATCAAAACCATCATCATCAACTAAGATCGAAGAAATTATAATTTCTTCCGCTTCTAAACTTGTTAAAGATAAGTCTTTAGACATTCTCAGCTAAAACCTCAATATGGAAATTGGCTTTAATGTCTTTATATAGAGCGATACTAGCTTGATAAATTCCTAAAGAATTAATATCGCTTTCAATACTAATCTTTTTCTTATCTAATAAAATATTATGTTGAACATTGAATGCTTCCGCAATTTTTCCTGAAGTTACCGCTCCGAAAATTTTCAAATCCGCTCCAACTTGCATCTTAATAACTACCGTCTTGCCTTCAATGCTTTCCTTAGCTAGCAACATCGTTTTATAAATTTGTTCCGAAGCTTTTTTAATACTTTCTTGTTTTTCTTCCAGTTCTTTAACATTATCTTTGGTTGCTAGAATGGCTTTTTTACCACTAATCAAAAATTGGGCATAACCAGGTTTAACCTCAATAATCTCATCAGCTTTCCCTTTATCTTTGATATCCTCAATTAATATTACTTTCACGTTTTTATCTCCTTCTTGAAATTCTTTATTGATTTCTTCCTTAATCATATTGAATAGTTCGCTCACACTATATTCTTTAGTAACCAAAGCCGCCGCGGTAAAATGCCCACCACCACTTAAATTAAGGGTCTCTAAAATTGATTGAACATTAACTGATTTTAAACTACGTGCGGAAACCTTGACTTCTGTTTCATTGATTTTGCTGATCGCAAAACTTGCCATAATACCTTGAACTTCTAAACCTAAATCACAAAGTTGCGACACTTCCACGGAAGTTAATATTTCATTCGAAAGAATGAATAGGAATTTTTCTTCAAATCTAATTGCTTCACTAATAAAGCCATTAAATTTATTAATCTCTTCTAAATCTCGGCGTAGCCATTGTTTTACCACTTGCGTGTCTGAACCATTTTGAATGAGATATTTTAAAGCATCAAAGGTATTGGAAGATGTCTTATTAATAAGATTCTGTGTATCAATAATAATCGCTGAATATAAAATATTGGCCTCTAAATCGGTGTAAGTAATGTTAACATCAATATAAGGTAATAAACCAGTTAATAATTCAATTACCGAAGAAGAATTGGTATCAATTAGATTGATCTTTCCTTTGATAGCATCCATATCACTACGATGGTGATCGACCACAATAACATTAGTAGCATGTTCAAGAAGAGTAGGACCTAAAACAATCGCTTTATTTTGCGTATCAACAATAATCAATAAAGAATCCTCATCAATGATTTGTAGGGCTTTCTTTTC
>JAITXJ010000002.1 GCA_031284745.1 Acholeplasmatales bacterium
AAGGTGTCTCTTTGATAACGATATTTATTTTCCAAGCCCGATTTTTCATTTGCCAGGTTCGTTAAAAGCGCATTTAGGGTGCCGATATTATAAGATATGGTTGAGGAATTCTTTTGTAAATATTCCACGAAATCACTAATATGACGATTATTTTTTACGACCTTCCCTAATTCATTATAAATCATTAATTCACTTTCAATATTTTGAATTAATTCATTATGGGCCACTTGAGCCCTTTCTAATTCCTGTTCTTTCTTACTAATATGATCATTTAAATTACTAATCGTCTTAGAAAAATCATTACTTTCCTTCGATTTTTCTAAATTAAGAATTTCTAAATCTTTGTTATTTAAGGCCAGATCATGTTCGATTTTCTTTAAATTGTAATTATTGTTCTTAGTTACAATATTACTGATTTCCAAGCTAGTCGTCTTTAAAAATTCTTCTTGATTTTCGATATAGTTGATTTTAGTTAACAAATTATTAACCTTAATTTGCGTTTGTTGTTCTTGACACTTAAGAGCATTTTCACTAATTTTATTGAGGATAATTAATTTTTCTTCATCAATTTGGATCTTATCTTCGATCTTTTTTAAATTCTCAAAATTATTTTTAATGCTATTAATATCAACTTCATCGACATCTAATAAAAAGTCGTTAACAAAAGTTTGCAGATTAATGGGTTTAAAAGCGAGGGCCTTAGGTAGTAGTTTTGCATACTTATTAGCATCGATATTAAAAAACTTGGATATTTGCTCGCGGTAAGCTTTAGTTGTTTCAAAAACTCGAAATTCGCGATTCAGAGTATTTTTAAAGTAAGTCTTCATCGCATTGTAATTTCTTGGTAAATTGCCATCGATAAACAAGTCATCAGAAATTTTAATCGACTCAATGAAATAAAAACGATCATTTAATTTTCCACTACGTGGAAGTTCTAAAATACAACCAATAATTGAATAATCCTTGGCATATTGATCATAATATTCAATACAAATATGGGTGACAACATCACCAGTTCGAATATATTCATTCCCAACATCCCCGGTTTTTCCCTTAATATAGTTTTCAACGGTTCTTTTACCATCGGTATTAGCCGCGATGTTAAACTTAGAACCACCTTTACCACCCACTAATAAAAATTGGATAGCATCCAAAAGGGTTGTTTTACCAGTAGCGTTTTCCCCGGTTATTAAGGTATTATCTTTAATATCAATTGTGACATTGGAAAATAAATGCCAATTAATTAATTTAATTCTAGTCAGCTTCTTCATTGGTTTCCTCTTTTATATTCTTAGTTAATCCTTCTAAACGATCAACAATATCTTTAATCGTTTCAATTTCTAAAACGTACAAAATAGTGGGATAAATTTTAATTCGCGCCGAATCTTGTAAATCAGGATCATTAAAATTAATGATATTAAAACGTTTGAGGAAATCAATCTCTGGCTTTAAATCCTTTTTAGTAACTCGCTTATTATCAATGAAGGCTACTTCCGACAATTTATCATGCAATTCCGATAGATATATTTCAATATCTTCCCCTAAAGTAACGAGATCCTTTTTTTCTTGATAAAGAAGCCTTAAAGCCAAAAGAATAACCGTCGTGATTTTTTTTAAGTTTAAATGATTTTGTTGTTCATCATTTTTAATATAGATCACTCCCGTTTCTTTTTTTATTTCTAAGGTAAAACCAGCCAACTTAAAAAAACTACTAAATAATTCACTTAAAGCTAAAATAGTGTGATAATCATTATTATCAATTAATTTATTTTTAGTGAGATAATTAACCTGTAATAATTTATTAAAAATCCTGGTAAAAGTTGTTTTTTCTCCTTCTTTGAGCCCATCATACTGCTCGGTAAAGGTTAGATAAGCCTGGTGTTTATTCATTTTTTTCTCCTTATAATAAAGTTTTGAAAATAAGCAAAATTGTTAGTAATATACTGCTCTAATGGTACACAACGATAAGATGCATTTTCTCTTTTGGAATATATAAATAATAAAATTAACTTAATATAGTCATTATTATTGATAATCGAAACATCCTTGGCTTCGATTTCCGTGATATTAGCTAGTAGATGTTGAGCAAAATCATTAATTTTTTCAAAATTAAAATTCATCGAATAGGCAATCGAATTTAAACTATGAGTGATGATCCATTCTCTTTCTTCATCGGTATACTGAATTAATTCTTGACTAGAAGCACTAGGGTTATAATTTCTTGGTGTATATAAAGAATCAGGATCTAAGTTTTTAATTGGCACCAGATTTACTAACATTTGTAATTCATCATTGGTAATTTCATCCGTAATTACTCCCCGCAAAAAACGATTGACCAGCGACTTAATGTCTAAGCCATCCGTGGTCAGATAGAGTATTTTTTTGGTGGCGGCATTGATGTATTGTTCATTCTTGCGATCAATTTGGGCCATTAAAAGGTCTAATTTTGCAAAAGAGTCTTCAATAAAACGAATCATTTCTTCGACATAAAAATAGGCTTCATTGTAATTCGGTTTCTTATTTTCATTCAAGGCAAGGTTAGCTAAAATATCAATCTTCGAATCATCATCGGCAATTTGAGCAATCTTTTTGAGAATGGTTCTTTTGTGGCGGGATAAGGAATCTTTAGTTTTTAAACTAAAATAAGCCTTATCAAAGAAATGTGATTTATAATCCTCTAATAAACTTACTAAAGTCTCTTGCAGTTGACGTTCAGATTTATTCGTAATAATATCTTGATAATAACGATAAATGTTGGCCCGTAAATTTTTTAGTTTGGAAATTAAAGATTTGGTTTTTTCATAAGTTGAAATTAAAACATCCAAAGCGTTATCAGTTTCCATGGCACTGATCGTAGCATATATTTCAAAAATATCCCGTGAGTAATCTTCACCGACCCCATAACAAATCTTTTCCAAAGTTTCTAACATCGTCAAAGAATAATCAAAAAAATGAATGCTTACCTTATAGTCGCCTAATTCTTCTTCGCCAATCCAGCCAGTATCTTTTAACTTCTTTAATACTAAATTGGCCTTTTCTCGGCCAGTTGAAGCCACTTCGTCATCTTCTTTAATAACTTTTTTATAATTATCAAAAAAATCCACCAATTTATGAATGAGAATTGTTTTTTCCGTTAGGAAGTCTTCATCAACGGAGTCAATAGATTCATATATCTTGAATAGGCACTCAACATATATCTCCTTATTGGGGCTTGATAGGATGGAAAAGAAATTGGGGTTTACGATATCGAATAGTTTTCTCATAATATGTACTATACTATTTTAACACAATTTAAAATTTTTGAATAATTATTTACTTCGTTAATATTTCACTTTACAAGGAATTTATAATTTTCCAATCAACTCATAATTTATTAATATTTACTATATTTTGGCTTTATTACATAAAAAAAACAAAATTATTACTATAATACTTGAAAAATGTTTTTTTTCTTAAAATACGGATTATTTCTCTCCCCGCAAAGCTTCCACGGGATGTTTAATTGAAGCAATAATCGATGGAATAAAACCAGCTAAAATAGTTGAAGCTACCGAGATGGCAATTAAGATGATGGCATTGAGAAATGATGGTTTACAAATGCCACTCAAAGTCGACATTTTTTCAATCATTTTCGAAAAGATCGGACTAATCGCCAAAGAAACGATGACTCCTAAAACTCCCGAAATAAAGCCAATGATCGCCGTTTCCGCGATAAATACCATTAAAATATCCACTCGCCGGGCCCCTAAAGATCGCAAAATTCCAATTTCTTTCGTTCGTTCAATAACACTAATATAAGTTATAATTGCGATCATAATTGAGGAAACAACCAAACTAACTCCCGCCAAAATTAACAAAACCGTGGTAATACCCTTAACTAAAGTTTTGGTTGCATCCTGAACAATGTTTTCGTAATTATCTAGTAAAATTTTTAAACCATTTTGATCCACCGAAAATTGATCGTTATAATGAGATAAGAAATCTATAATAAGGTCACGAGCTTCATAACTAACTGGATAAATACGAATACGAGTGGGAATCTTGATCCCTCCATATTGGGCCAGTAAATTGTTATATTCAGTGTCGCTCAACGAAGAGCCATTCATTGGATTAATATGCGGATTATTTAACATAAAGTGAACAATTTGTGAATCTTTAGCGTTTTCAAAAATCAAATTAGTGATATCCATGGGATAGGCGATGCCTGAAGATGAGATTGGATTTGTAATATTTTTTTTATTTCGCAAAACCCCCACGATCTCAATAGTTTGACTTTCATTATAAACACTATTAATATTTTTTTGACTAAAATGATCACCAGGTGGTAAGAGCTGATAAAGGTCGTCATTTTTTATCCATTTCAATTTAATGGTCATTAAATCACTAAATGTAATTTTTTCTAAACCGGAAATATTTTCATAGACAATTTTACCATTAATAATTGAACGTGAGTATAAGCCCAAAGTTTGTAAAATATTAACGGAGATTCGATTGTATTTATCAACGATGATTACTGCTTCAAAAGTATTTGCTTCTGGGAGTCGTCCTTCTAAAATATCATATTGCTCACCATAAAATTCTAAACTACTACGAAATTCACTGGCCAGTCCCGAGTAATTGGGAACATTTGAACCATATCTCGACCCATAGATATTTGTTTGAATGGAATAAGTATTATAGACCGAATGATATAAGGTCTCATCTAAACCCTCTAAATAATCTAAATAATTTTGATTAATGTCATTCACATGGGTTTGGAGAGTGGATTCGCTTATGCGCGGAAAAACTTCATCCCCATTAGGAAAAGGATTTTCATCGTTAGTATTAAACAAAAACTCCCCTAAATTAGAAGGTTTATCGTAAATTTGAACTTCACGTGTGATATCAATTGGAGAATTGGAAAGTAATTCTTTCTGTAAACCATCCAAGTAACTATTAAAACCATTGGAAATACTTAAAACTAAAGCGATACCAATAATACCGATGGAACCCGCAATCGCGGTGATGAGTGTTCGAACCAATTTTGTTTTAATATTATTAAAAGATAAACCTAAGGCGGTAAAGAAACTCATTTTTGATTTTTTTGGCGAAAGATCAAAAGAATTAGAAGCATCTTCTAAAGTCGTAATAACTTTATCACTGACAATACTACCATCGAGCATTTCAATGATACGATCGGAATATTCTTGCGCTAAAATTGGATTATGAGTCACCATGATAACCAATTTTGTTTTGGCAATTTCTTCCAAAATCTTCATAATTTGCCCGCTAGATTCACTATCTAAAGCACCCGTTGGTTCATCAGCTAAGATTATATCAGGATTATTAATTAAGGCTCGAGCAATCGCTACTCGTTGTTGCTGACCGCCACTTAATTGCGTTGGTTTTTTATTGATATGAAAACCAAGAGCTACATCATCAATCGCTTTAATGGTTAGTTTTCTACTTATTGCTTTGGTAACTCCCCCTAAAGTTAAAGATAGTTCGACATTTTTAAAAACTGAGAGATGACTAATTAATTGATAATTTTGAAAGACAAACCCAATTTTTTTATTGCGGTAGTTATCAAAATCCGCGGATTTATAATCTTTTGTCGAAATATCATCAATTAACAAATCTCCGCTATCATACTTATCTAAGCCACCAATAATGTTTAAAAGCGTGGTTTTACCGGAACCTGAAGGTCCAAGGATCGAAACAAAGCCAGTATTCGGAAATTCTAAATTAATTTTTTTAAGAACTGTTGTTTGATTATCCTTGATCCCATATATTTTCGTAATATCAACAAGTTTTAACATTTTAATCCAAATTCGTTGAATCTAGTAATTTCGGTGATTCCGTCATGGTAAAAATGCTGGAGGTTATTTTATAAGTATTAGATAAATCGCCTTCAATTTGGACCGGATTGGTAAAATATAATTCGGAGATACCTTTAATTTTGACTCCTAAAACGCTAATTACTGATAGTCTAATTTTAATCTTACTAAAGTTGGAAATTTCATTTAAATTAAAAAAATCCGTTTCTCGATTAAAAATTAAATTAATGATCATATTGCGTCTTCTAGTATATTCGTTAAATAGTAAAAAGGCTTCTTCTTCTTTGCGGTTTGAAAAAACAAAACGATATTTTTGCAGATCTCGTTCAAAAGTAATTCTTTCTAAGCGAATAGAAGAAGTTAATTTACCTTCCAATAAAGCAAAAGGAATTCGTACAGTAATATAGCGGTAATTTGCGGGGTTTTCATAAACATCTAAAATATTTATATGATCTTGTAACATATGAAACTCATCATTTTCTTCTTTAATAAGTTTATTAACGTAACGATCATTTTCAATAGATAACAACATTCGGTCATTAAATTCAATGATTGAATAATTAGAAGAAATGAACTGTAATTCTTGGAAAGCCTGAGCTCGCAAATTGGCATCCACATTGGATTTAGAAATTGCACGATTGTTCAAATAAATTAAAAAAGAAAACATACTCTGGGCAACGAAAGTAGCAAAGGCCACCACGATGGTCGCAATCCTCGCCCCAAAAGTTAAAGAGTTATTTGAACTATCAATATTAAATGGGATAAAAACCACTAACGAAAAAATCGTGATGAATAAAATTATTCCCACTAAGAGCATAAAAAATAAAAAAGTTTTATTCTTAATCATTTTTTCCTAAAAACATCTTTAAAACCTTATTTTAAAATAATATTGCCGGAATCAATATCTTCCGGAAAAGCATAGGGTTCCTCTCTTAATCTTTCGAATAAAACCCAAACGAGACCGCGATTCGGATCAATCCTGGTTATTACCCCTTCTTTTGCTTCTTTGGTGCCGTCTTCCTTACGACGTTGGACTAAAACAACTTCGCCAATATATTTTTTATAGTTCTCTTCAGCCATAAATATCATACCTCAAAGATAATTATATCAAAATAATCATTTTTAAAGCCTTATTTGTTAAATAGCGCATTCTAGCATCATTTTGGCCCTCGCGAAGAATATTGACTAACTCGATAATTGTATAATCAGCCACTTTTTGTAAATTTTGGAGACATTCTTCAAAATCTTGATAACCAAAGATTAAGTCATTGATTAGATTATTTAATTGATATTTATTAAAAAGAAGGCGGTACTTAGTAATTATTTGTTCATTAATAATTGTGATCGGAAAGTAATTGCTGGCTAGATTAAAAATAGAAATGACTATTTGCCGGGTTTGTTCAACGATTTGTCCTTGATAATAACTAAAAAGTTGTAAATTTAAGGGATTTTTTAATTTTTTTAAGAGTTGGTTGCTTCGTAGTAAAATATTTAAATTAAGAACTAAACGATCATCGTAAGCAAAATTATTTAACAAAATTCGATAATTATTTAATGCATTAAGTAAATTTTGATCACTAACTTCCTTTTGGTAAAAATATTGATTAAAAATCAAATTAAATAAACTAATAACACAAACTTTTTGCTTTTCATCAATATTATCAAAAACCGTTAAATAACTTAAAACTTTATCTCGCTCAATTAAAAAATTATCAATTAGTGAGAAAATATCAATTCTTTGATTTTTGGTAATGATTTTTTCAGAGTTAATGATATAGGTGGTGTAACGTACTTCCATTCTGGTTTTTAAACTAAGTAAATCAAAAACACTATAACCAGTACTATTATCGGCATAAAGACGATTAACCGGGTGACCAATGAGATCATTACGGATAAATTTCAAAT
Organism: Acholeplasmatales bacterium; assembly: GCA_031284745.1. Classification (GTDB taxonomy): domain Bacteria; phylum Bacillota_I; class Bacilli_A; order Acholeplasmatales; family Acholeplasmataceae; genus JAITXV01. The sequence goes on from JAITXJ010000002.1 coordinate 7,722, forward strand.
TCTTTAAAGCCGGGTTTTCTTTAAAATTGAGTTGGTATTTAGAATTGTGAAGACTTTGTCCTAATTCATAAAGAGCGTCGATTCCCACAAATAAAGCTTGTAAAATTCCATAAAAATCTAAAAGGAGT
>JAITXJ010000048.1 GCA_031284745.1 Acholeplasmatales bacterium
GTATTAATAAGCTGAATTGTCTTCTTAGCAATGTAATAACTAGGGGCGGCTTTGGCACCAAAGATAAAAGTATGAGGGTAATAGTTATCACGGTATTCTTGAGAAGATTTTAGGCGTTGGTAAACATACATAATATGCAAGATATTGAGAATCTGTCTTTTATATTCATGTAGTCGTTTGACTTGAATATCAAAAATCGAATTCGGATTGATGGTAATATTTAGGTCCCTTTTAATCTTCATAGCTAAGCGGTTTTTCGCATACTTTTTGGCTTGAATGACATCAAAAATGACATTCTTGTCATTTTTAAATTGTTCAAAAGCGGCGAGATTTTCAAAATTTTCGCGATATGATGGTCCGATATACTTATCAAAAACGCTGCAGAGTTGGGGGTTAGAATGAAATAACCATCTTCTTTGGGTCACTCCATTAGTTTTATTATTAAACTTTTGGGGATAAAATAAGTAAAAATTATGCATTTCTTGATTGATTAAAATATCCGTATGTAATTTAGCTACCCCATTGACGCTATGGGAGCCTACGATACAAAGATTAGCCATCCGCACTTGCGAAGATCCGACAATGCGCATTTGATAAATGGCATCATAATTAAAACGATTGCTAGCTTGCAAGCTTTCCACAAAGCGCTTGTTAATTTCTTCAATAATTTCATAAATACGCGGTAATAAAGTTTTCACAAAACCGATCGGCCATTTTTCGAGGGCTTCTTGTAAAATGGTATGATTAGTAAAACTGCAAGTATTGACGGTAATCTGCCAAGCTTCATCATATTCAAAATCTTCTTCATCCATTAAGATACGCATGAGTTCGGGAATAACAAACGAAGGATGAGTATCGTTGATTTGGAAACTATAGTAGCTAGCAAAATCTTGAAATGATCTTTTGAGTTTTTTGTGTTCTAAGCAAGCACTGCGAACCCCGGCTGCGCTAAAAAAGTATTGTTGCTTAAGGCGCAAATATTTTCCATAATCGCTGGAATCATCGGGGTACAGACATTCGGTGATCTGTTGAATATCCCGTAAATATTGTTCACTGGCCTCTTGATAATAATCACTTTTTTCGGCTTTCCAAATTCTTAAATTATTACAAAGACCATTTTTATCGCCAACGATCGCGATATCATAAGGTACGGCTTTAATCCAAATTTGATTTTCAAAACGACCATAACGTATTTCACCATAAAGGGGGATCTCAATGGCTTCCTGGGGCTTTTTAGTTTCCCAAACAAAGGGATTTTCTAACCAATTATCCGGAACTTCCACTTGCCGATTATTTTTTATAACTTGGTTAAAAAAACCATAAGAGTAACGCAAGGAATTTCCATATAAAGGTAGGCCTAAAGCCGCAGCGCTATCTAAAAAACAAGCCCCTAATCTTCCAAGACCACCATTGCCTAAGCCAGCATCGGCTTCCATCGCTAAGATTTCATAAAGGTCAATATGTTCTTCCATGAAAGCATCTAAAACCATATCAAAATAGCCTAAATTACAAAGGTTGGAAGTAATTAACCGACCGATTAAAAATTCCATGGAAAAATAAATGGTTTTTTTTAAATTACCGCTATCAATTTTTTTACGAGTCTTTTGGCGGTTGTCGTTAATCTCTTCGAGCATCATCGAAGCTAAGACATTATACATCTCTTGCGAAGAAGCTCCCACCAAATTAGTTTGATAATTTTTGAGTAAACGTTTATTAAATTCTTCTTTAAAAACTACTTTATCACTAAATATATTCATATAATTGGTGTTTTCCTGGTTGAATAATCGCCGGAGTAGTTAAGATATTATTCGATAAATAAAAATTGCTATAAGTTGCGGCTTGTAAATTAAGTTCATAAGCGAAAAGATCTCTTAAGGATAATTCATAAGTATAAGGATTTGATCCGCTATTAAAAGGATTGGCGGGATAATCAAAAACATAATCATTGGTCACGACCAAATAAGAAGTACTATCATTTAAAGAATTAATACTACTAAAACCATTGACATAGATAGCACAATAGTAAGGATTATTATTAATATAAGATTTTATGGCGGCTCCCGAGAGATAAGTGGATTTTACCGCATTATCAAAAGGAATAACCTTATATAAATCGTACATGTTAATACTGGTTTGGCCCTCAATATCAATTCTCGTTCCCCCGTAATTTTGTAGTCCGACAGTGGCGTTGGTATAGCGAGTCATTAGTTTGGCTAACCATTCACTTAATTCATTTCGCGATAAATAATTCGGGGTATAAATAATAGGCGTGGAATAAAGGGGATCAATTAAGTTCTTATAATTATTTAAAATAGCAAAATTAGCACTATCCACGGTAGCAAATAAAGCATTATCGTTGATTAAATCGGTATGAAAATTGCTCAAATTTCCTTCTTCAAAATCTAAGCCAACATAGCCTAACATATAAGCATAAGAGGCCGCCTGAAGGACGGGTTTCTGATTTATTTGGTTACTATAAGCTTGATGAGTATGGGCATTAAATAAAATATCGACCTTTTCATCGCCTTGTAAATAAGCTATTTGTTGATTTTCACTGGCATAACTGAAACCAACATTCGTATCACCACCCGAGTGGGAGATGGAAATAATCAAATCGCAAGCTTCCTCAACTCTTAAATAAGCGGCCCACTGACGCACACTATCAACGGGATTTCCAAATTGATAGGAACTAATACGCGAATAAGCAATACTACTTTCTAAACCATAACCAATCGTTCCAATAATGCCTATTTTATAACCACCTTTATTAACAATAGTATAAGGTGAAAAACCTGTAACCAAATTGGTGGTGCCTTTATAAAAGACATTGGCCCCCAAAATCGGTACAATAGCTTCACCATTGCTTTGATCACCATCAAAATAATTTAAAACTTTATCAATTCCCCAATCGAATTCATGATTGCCGACCACATAAGCATCCATTTGCATGTCGTTAAGTAAATCAATAGTTGAGCGACCATAGAAATGATTGGATAAGGCTGAGCCTTGTAACATATCCCCACCAGTTAAAAATAAGGTGGTTTCGGGATTGAGAGTCTTTTGGGTTTTGACGAAATTTGCGATATTCGAAATACCTAGGGAATTTCCTTCTTTCAACAACATCCCATGTAAATCATTCATATAATAGATATCTAGGTAAGGGGCTTTCACCACATCACCAATCTCTTGGTAAAGAGCATAAAGATCATAATCTTGATGAATAACGGTATCAAAATGAAAAAGATAAAGGTTTTCTGACTGAGTAGACCAACCTAAAAATTCATAACCATTTTTGCGAGGATCAGCGGGGCGGACAACATAATCACCTTCCTTAACATAAGACCTTTGTAGTGGGGTACCATTATTGTAATTAAAGGTAACCAAATAAATTTTCGTTTGACCAGCCGTGGTACAAGCGAAGAAGATAAAACTACTTAAAACCAATAAAACTAAAATTAATATTTTTTTCATCAATAATTTATGCGGATTGTCGCATAATCTCCTTGTATTTCAACAACCTCAATACTTGAAAAAGTATGAGTATTATCAGACCATTTAAAACTTGTCGACCAATTAAAAGTACTACCAACTTGAAACAAATCAGTATTAAGAACCCTTCCACTGGTCGCAATATTGTTACTTCCCGCACTAACATACTTAATTAACTTATTTTTAGTATCGGTATTATTATTGAGCCAAACTGAGCTACTTCCGATGGTGGCGATCACATGATAAATGCGGATCCCAGCAATCGAAAACATATAATTAGCGTAGTAAGGAGTATGTAGATGATAGGTAAAGAGGCTATCGGGCGTATAATAATCGATTAATAGGTACTCACTAAAATAACTATGGTTCCAGGCCTTGGGGATCAAAAGAGCCTGACCAGAAGTATTGGCCTTATTAATTTTAATAGTTAAAGAAGAAGATACCACCATCGGGGTAATCCAACCAAGGACGATTTTATTAAAAGGACCATGATCACCATTATTATAGTCCATCATATCTGCTCCTCCTAGACCACCATCATTACCAAAAGAATCATTAGGATCATAATCATAATAATCATCTAAGCCCATGACATGACCGCTCTCATGAATGAAAGTTTCGGCATTAACGGTAACTCGATAAGTGGTCGAATTGCCTAATTGGTCATTAAAAAAATTCACCGAGGCCCACATATAATTGCCTGGGGTCTTACCTTGGGCCGAAAGGACTCCATAATCAGAATAACTGGGATAATACTCAAACATATAAGCCCACCAAGGCATATCCGAATAATCCGCCGAGTAAACAAAATAGATTCCATCAATTTTGTTATCATGATTGGCATCAAAATTCGTAAAATCTACTAAATGAGCGTAAGTTGTGAAGAGTAATTTCATACAATAATAATCCATTTCATCCCCAAAAGCCGCTCGAGCTTGGGTCGTGGTTTTTTCCATCGAGATGGGATCCATCACCGTTCCATTGATATTTAGTTTCCCAAAAGAAGAACGATAATAATAACTGGCTACTGATTCCCAACCCGTGTCTTCATGGCTACCAAAAAAACCTTTTTGAATCTTCGCTAATTCGGAAGAAGAAAAGTGATCATTAGTGAAATAAATCGGAACCACTAAGATATTCACGTTGGAAACACTCCCAGGGGCGGTGGTTGGTTGGGGGATACCAGTGGTGAGTTGAAGCGTTTTTTGTACATCATTTAGCAACTTAATCGGACTAGCCGCTACTCCGCTACCTCCCCCATTAGCATAAGGGTAAGCTGCAAAATCCACATATTGTCCATCAGGGATAACTAATTTAACAATTAAGTTTAAAGATTTTGTTTGCTTGGTACTATTATAATTCATGGTTACTGTCAAAATAACCCCCACATCGGAATAAGTCCGGTTAATGATTCCAGTGTTGCTTAAAACGGTAGGATTAGAAGAACTATAAGTAAATTCCACACTCATAATATTCGAGGGAAAACTTAGGTTAGCCGTTAAATTGGGATAAGTCGGGTTAGAAGCTTGAAAAGAAGTAATTAATTGATTCCAAGCCGCCGTTAAAACATCAATATAGGCTAAGACCACCAAGTGGTAGTTCCTTGATTCACTAAAACCATCCTTGCTGGCTACGACATATAAGGAGACATTTTTTTCACTCGTGGTCGGATTTACTAAACCACTATTGGATAAAATAGTTTGATTACTAGAACTAAAAAGAAGGGTTGCTCCAAAAAGCTGAGCCGGAAAATTTAAGTTGTTACTGATATTGGGAAAAGCTTCGTTCGTTTCTAAAAAACCTTCTTCTAAAAGATTAAAAATTTTATCAAAACCAAAAGCTACAATTGTTACTACCTGGTGATAGGTTTTGGAAGTATCATTAATTGATAAAACGTTTGTGAGTGTCACTTTCGCTTCTAAGTTAACATGGGTAACCACGACGACTTTATTTTCTTCATAAAATAACTGGTCAGGGTTCGAACTTTCATAGGTAATGCTAACCCCATCGACAATACTAGGACTGGCAAAAGAACGATCGAGAGCCTGCAGGTTTACTTGGGTATAAAGTTGACGATAGACTTGATCAATTTTCTGTAAATCACTATTGAAAAAAAGGGCACAAGATCCTAAGAAGACGAAGCACATCATAAGGGTAGTGAATAATATTTTTTTAATGAGCTGGGAGTTTATTTTGAACATTATAACCAATCCTTTACAAATAAATTATATCAAATTATTCATAGATGGGAACTTTTATGTGGTATTTTAGACCTTCAAATTGTTATTAACTATTCTAAATAGGAGGGCTTATTTTCTTTTAAAATATTAACTAATTTAAAACGATATTTATTGTTGGCTTTATAACTAAGGTAATATTTAACTTTAGCCAGAGCAATTGTTCGGCGATGAGGATAAACAAAACATTTTTGCATTAATAATTCCATAAATACGGGGTCTTTACTGAGAGCTAAACAAATTAGAGAGTCTTTAATATGCACACAAAAGTAAAAATCACCCAACTGAAAATTAAAGAAATTTACGCTAAGGTGGGGAAGAATTTGCTGCTGAAAAATAAAAGCAATATCCTCGTTGGTAAAATAAAAATCATCACGAATTACTCTTGTTAAAAAATAGTAAAGAGCAACCAACTGATGGTTATCCGGCAAAATACCTAAATTATTTAAGCGATTTATCGTCGGTTCACTAATAAAAGTATTATTAAGATTATAAAGATATAGGTAATTAAGCTCCGTAGTTTTTTCAACGATACGACGGGCTTCGTAATTTTTTTTTAAGTGAATAGTATATTCTTGTAAATATTGTGCGATCGAGCTGGCATTATCCCTAGCTGATTTTTGGGGATTACTTAAGGCTTTAATATCTAATCTTTCGCCCACCATAATTCTTTGTCGATCATGAAAAAAACGCACTTTTTCCGCGTAAACGGGAATAATATCAACACCCATACTTAAAGCGAAGCGCACGATTCCTGGTTTAAATTCACCAATTTGGGCTTCTTTAGCAATGTGACCTTCAGGATTAATGACAATTGGATAGCCATATTCAATGACTCGACGAATTTTTTTAACACTTGAAGGTCCAAAATTATCTTGATCAACACAAATGGTCGTAAAACTAAAGAAGAAACGATTAAAAGGATTATTAAATAATACCAAGGAGGCAACTCCATGAATTCGACGATACCAAAAAGTAGAATAAAGAATCATGAATTCTAAACGGGTAAAGTGATTAACACTCATAAAGTAAGCTCCTTGCTTTAGGCGAACTTCTTTTTTACTTTTCAGATAATAAACTTTTGTCCGATATAAGGGCCAAAAAACCCAGATTTTCCACTTGATATAATCATAGATGATTCGATGAATATTAAAAATTTTTTGGCATAAATTAAGCTTTTTTGGCATATAATTGTTCTTTTAAAGTTGTCAGATAATTTTTAAAGTAATTGTTCATCGCCTTAATGTTGTCTTCTTCGCTTAATTGAGAATCCCATAAATCCTCTAGATGGTGAGGTTTTCCAATAAGTTGATGCGATCCACCTTTTTTATGGTATTGACCATCGGTGTAAATGGGAATAATCACACTATCGCTTTGTAGGGCCAAACGCAAGTAGGAATCTTTAAACTCCAAATCTGCTCCCTGAGCATTAAGTTTAGCTTCGGGGAAGTACAATAAAAAATTATCCGCAAATAAAATATTTAAAGCTTCGGAAAAATAACTAAAGTCATAACCAGTTCGATTAGTTTTAATCGCTCCAATTTGAGTAATAAAACGAGCTAAAGATTTTTTCTCATAAAGATTTTCCCCAGCAATAACATAAAGTTTATGCCAGAAAAAAAGAAAAATATAGAGACCAAAATCATAAACACTGGTATGATTAGAAATAATTATCGCCCGTTTAAAGTGCTTTATTAGAGGTATGGTTGATAAACTTAAATATTTCGAATGCGCCCGAAAATATAATTTCGCGGGAAAATAGGCCGTAATTTTAAAAAATAACAGAACAAAATTATTCATAAACTACATGAGCTAGATCGCTAACTTCTAGAGGCTGTAGAGTTTTTAAATAAGAATTCAGTTGCAGTTGAATATGAGTTTCGCTAAAAGCATTAAAGAATAGTAAATCTAAAACTAAAAAAGAAGGTGCAAGATTTTTCATTTTAATAATGTCTTTAACTTTAGTATAAAATTTTTGTTGAAGGAAATAAAAATAGATCGTATTAGCCAAAGGAATAAGCATGAGAATAATTTCCCACCATTTAGTCTTTTTTTCCAATATTTTATTGATTTTTCTTAAAATATTAATCCCCCAGAAAAAGTTAAAGATAAAAGCGCTGAAAATTGTTAAAGCAATATTGATCCCGACATTTTCTTCATCATATAACTTTAAATCATCGCGGCTTATTAATTCCGGATGTTTTAATAATTCATCTTCTAAATGAAGTTGTTTAGCCACTGATTGAGGGGTGATAAACTTCGGCATGAGATAGCAAAGAAAGAAACCTAAAATACAAAAGAAACTAACAATAAAAGGAACTAAAAGATTTCCGAGATTAAAAACTGTATTACTAGGCACGCCTAAAGCAACGGCGGCTAAATCAACATTATCCGCCCATACGATCCCCCTTGTGGCTTTAGAAATAAAGAATTGTCGTAAATAACCAAAGACCAAATTTCCTGATACCGCACCAACAATACTCGTTACAAAAGCCTGCACCGCAAAAAACATCGCACTATGATTTTTACCAGCTAATTTTTCTTCAATCGAGGCAATATTCGAAGGAACAAATAAAGGCATGAGGAAAAAAGAACCTATTGCCCAAGAACCCACAACCCCACCGACAATTCCGATGATTAATTTAGCAGTATTATTGCCTCCCATAATAAATTCTGAGCCAAAAAAGAAACTTAAAATACACACCGAGAAACAGGCCAAACTCGTTTGAAAGGCAAATCTAACACCTTTTTTCTTGCGTAGGATATTAAAGAAATAGAGCATCAATGGTACCGGAGCGAAGGCAAAGGTATTTAAAATCGCCATCATGAAATTACTATTTTCGCCAAAATTCATGCCGTTAGTAATTAAAGAATTCATCGATGCTAAGAATAACTGCAAACCAAAGAAAGCACAACAATTGACTATTAACCAAGATACAAAAGTCTTATTCTTAAAGGTTAAGCCAAAACTACGAAAAACATTAATTTTTTCTTCCTTGAAGACGGGAATTTCATAGCCTTGGGATTTTAATTTGGCTTCAAATTTGTCCCCTTCTTTAATTAAAAATAAAGGAATACAAATAGTTAACATGATTGGGGTCATAAATAAAACCAAAACATCAATATGTACCTTTAATAAACCTAATAATAGGGGCACTAAAGCATAGGCAAAGCAGTAAGCTAGGGTATCAAAAATAGATTTATAAGTCGAAATAGTCGTTCTTTGATTTTCATCAGCCGAAACACTAGAAATAGAACCATAATAAGAAATTAAACTCATTGTATAAAAAGTAAAGAAAACCAAGGCCCAGAAAGCAAACCAAACAGTATTCACAATTTGGGCTGCTGTACTAATAGAAGCTACTCCGCTAGCATCAATACTACCCTTACCAGCCACTGGTATCCATAAGCAAACAAACGATACGACCATGGGGATAATACTAATTAAGATTGGTGGACGACGTTTTCCCCATTTAGTTTTTAAATTATCAGTTAGAGCCGCTAAAGGAACATCGATCAACCCGTCAAAACCTTTAGCAATCATCCAAATAATTGGAAAGATAGCGGGTAAAATCAAAGGCACTAAACCAATAGCTTGTAAAGGAAAACTATCAGTTGCGGTAATTAAAGCCACTGGGTTAATGGCATCATCAAAAAATGCTCCCAAAATAATCATCAACAGATTAGGACCGAAGGCTGATAAAGAAAAAAGAAACTCTTTATACCCCTTATTTAGAACTCGATAACGTTTCATTGACATTCTCCTTTATAAATACAACCAATTCCCCTGGGCAATTAAATAACCTAGAATAATTATATTTTATCAAAAAGTTCGAAAAAATATCCGAAATAAGATTATAATAATTTAAACTTGATAAGCCTAAATCATAAAAAAAATTCGTATCTAAATTAATTGGCTTTTTTGTATTTAAAAAAGCTTCAATTTTTTGTAAAACAATTTGACTTAGGTGACTCTCATCATAACTAACTTGCATAAATTTAGCTTTTAAATCCGCAATACTTAAGAGCTTGAGTTGATTATTTTGATAAGCCAATAATAACCGATGGGTGGAGATTTTAATCTCATTAGATTTTAAAAGTTCATCAGTAAAAAAAACTTTCTTAACTCCTAAACTACTCAGCAACAAAGCTTTGGCTTCTAATTGCCTTATTACCTCGACATAATTTTGAACATTCACTTCTTTTTCATCAAGTAAGAGGATTAATTCCTGATCATAAATTAAAGCCAAACGATGTAATTGTGGTAAATTTAAATTATTTTGTAAATACTCTGGGGTTATCTTTTCTCCATTATCCAAAACAATCACTTCATCACTACGCCCGCTAATGCATAGTTTTCGCCCCTTATAAGTCACCATATCATGGGTATTAAAGTATTCTTCCGGGTTCAAATTGATTTCTTCGACCAATTGATTGTGAGAAAAAATAATTTTACTAGCGCTAAAGGGAGATTTAATGAGCAACTCGCCCTGTTCGTTTACGAGATAACTAGCTCCTGGTAGGGGTTTATCCAAAAAACTAGTGGTCCGATTTTTAATTTTTTTACTTAAAACTAAAGAGGTAATAGCACACTCGGTAGAACCATAACCATTAAATAATGGTAGCCCTAAAGCGGTAAATAAGCGCAAATCTTCATCTTTAATCAAAGAACCACCGCTGATCATAAATTTTATGGAGGGACCAAAGGTCGCCAGATACAAAGGTTTAAACAAACGATGGGCCAACCAAACGCCCAAAGGACGATTTAATCTTTGGACAAATAACGAAAAACTCAAAGCTTTTTCAAATTTTTGGCGCTCTTTAGGACCTTCCAGCTGATGCAAAATTCCCATTGCTGCCGTTTCATATAATAGAGGTACCGCAAATAAATGAGTAACTCGATATTTACGAATCGTGTTAAAAATGCTGCTAGCCCGACGATCGCTTAAAAAAATTATTTCCACCCCAAAGATGGATAACCAAAAATAATTGGCAATTAATCCAAAAATATGATAATAAGGTAAAAAGGCAAGAGTGCGGGCTCGTCCTTTAAAAGGTCGAAGAATATAATTATTTTTGGCCAAAATCGTTTTAGCATTTAGAACTTCTAAGATTAAATGCGAGGCTTCGTAAATACATAATTTTGGTAGACCAGTCGTTCCGCTCGAGGTAAAAGCTAAATACTTTGAAAATTCTCCTAAAGGTTGATCTAAAATGCTGTCGGGGATTTGTTCAAATAAATCTAAGTTTTTAGGGAGATTAAAACTATTCCAACCAGTCAAAGCTTGATCTTCATCGCTAATAATAGCCTGAATTTTAACTAAGCGACTTATATTATCGACTAAGGAACGAGGATTAGTATTATTTAAAAGAATCGGTGTTACTCCACAAATAATTAGGGCCCACATGGCGATGATAAAATAAGGGGAATTATTCATCACTAAGGCCACATAATCACCAGATTGAAAGCTAAATTGCTGGCGAAGAAGATTAGAAGCCTTAAAAATGAGTTTTTTCATTTGAAAAAAAGTTAAGCTCTTAGAAAAATATCCCTCATCAAAAGAGCAAAAATCACTTTCTAAAGCAAACATGACACAAAACAATGATGCAAAAGTAGGGGGACAATTGGCGAGTTTTTCTAAAGTTTTTTTAACAATTCTGGGATAATTTAGCTTGTTTTTTTTCATATAATATTTTTTTCGATAATTTATTTTTGGAAAATTCTTCCCTTTCATGCTCTTCTAAATAATTCGTCACATAAGCGATATCGATTTCTAAATTGGGAATAATAATATTTTTTAAAGCATTCGTTCTTTTGTTGGTTTTTTTAATATTTAAGGCTAGGCGATAACAAGTGGAATCAATATTAGCTAATGTGATGATGAGATCCTTAATTTTTAAAAAAGAAATGAGGGTATCATCAAAAAAAGTGTTGGTTAAACCCACTGGATAGGCCGAATTACCTAAATCAATGGTCACAAAGTTCTGATGTTCCAAGGTCGGAATGGTAACACCCATGAGAGTTTTATACTTTAATTGGTAGTTATCGTCGATTTCAAAATATTTGGTTAAATTGGTAATTAAACCTAAGGTCACATTGCTTCGAATTAAGGATGAATAAGCATAAGCAAAAATATCGACAATAAGCCCACGTAATTGTTGAATTTTGGCGGTATAAGAAAGCAATTCATTAATAAGAATTTGTTTTTTTTGATCCATAAGTTCCAAGCCATTTTTGGCTAAAGAGTATGTATTTTTTAGGGCTATTAAATTTGCTTTGGTAGGAAGGGTATTACTCATGATCTTTTAAACTATCAAAGTAAGCCAAGGCTTCTTCGTGATGATAAAAGGACTGAAGGTACTCATCTTTAGTGACAGTAAGATCTTCTTTTTCTAAAAGCGATAATAATTTCCAACCAAGATTTAGCGTGGTCACAATATTGCGTGGGCTACTTTGATTAATAAAATGTTTTTCAAAAAAAGATCCAAAAGAAAGAAGCGCTTTTTCACTTTTTGATAACTCATCTTCCCCAATAATTTTGGCCAGGCTTCTAATTTCCATCACTCTTGAGTAAGAGGCGTAAAGTTGATTGGCCAGAGCTTGATGATCAGAGCGTGTATACTTAGATCCAATCCCATCTTTCATTAAACGCGATAAACTAGGCAAAATAGCAATCGGTGGGAAAATATTATTTTTTTCTAATTCCTTAGATAAAACAATCTGTCCTTCGGTAATATAACCAGTTAAATCGGCTATCGGATGAGTAATGTCTTCATTAGGCATCGTCAAAAGAGGTATTTGTGTAATCGACCCTGTCGATCCCTTGATAATTCCCGCTCTTTCATAAAGACTAGAAAGATCACTATACATATAGCCAGGAAAGCCTTTTCGTCCTGGAATTTCGCCACGTGAAGCCGATATTTCACGCAATGCTTCACAATAGGCTGTCATATCACTCATAATAACCAAAACATTTTTATTTAATGTAAAGGCTAAGTATTCAGCGGTAGTTAAAGCACAACGAGGAGCAATAATTCGTTCGATAATCGGATCATTAAGGGTATTAATATACATGACTGTCCGATTCATAATCCCCGCATTGATGAATTTATCCATAAAATATAAATAAGTATCGTTTTTAATACCAATTGCACAAAAAATAATACAAAAATCTTTATCTGCCTGGGCGTTAACAATAATATCACTGATTAAACGATTATGATTAACCCCGCTAACACTAAAAATTGGCAATTTTTGGCCACGAATCAGGGTCGTTAAGCCATCGATCGAACTAAATCCGGTATTAATGTAATTACGGGGATAAACCCGACTAACCGGATTAATCGGACTGGAATTAATATCACGTTTTTCTTTGATTAAGAGGTTACCTAAGCCATCTTTCGGCTCTTGTACTCCATTAAATACTCTTCCTAAGATAGTTTCGCTTAAAGCCACTTGCATCGGGTTGCCGAGTAATTTAGTTTTGGTGTTGGTTAAAGAAATCGAAGTTGAGCCTTCAAACACTTGAATACCAACGCGCGAGCCCTCTACCACAACTATTCGGCCACGACGATGGTCGGTTGGGGAAACAATTATTTCCACTTCCTCATCAAAATGGGGATTTAAAACTGATTCAACAAAGATAATAGAGCCATCGATTTTTTGGACTCCAACATGATAGACATTCATACTACTCCTTCACCGCTAAATCTATTAAAAGATAATACTTTAAAAGGTCGCGAGGATTTTTGGTTAAATTTTGGCGCATCCGCGTAATATCACTAAAAATAGTTGTATTTTCTAAATTTAGAAGAGCAGTTTTATTTTGAATGAAAGTATATAGCTTTTTATAAAAATATAAGATTACTTCCATCATTTTATTTTGCATATCAAGATTTACGAAGGTGTCAAACTTCGAAAACGAATCTTGTTGTAAGAAGGTAATTCGAATAATTTGGCCAATCTTAATGATTAATTTTTGATTATCCGGCAATAAATCCTCACCAATTAATTTTACAATCTCCAAAAGTTTATTTTCTTCATTTAATAGATTAATAATTAAAGCCCGATTAGTTAAAAAATTAGGTGATACTTGATCATAATAGTAGGTACTTAAAGAATCCAAGTATTCTGAATAGCTCAGGTTCCAATTAACCGCCGGATAATGTCGACTATAAGCCAGGCTTTTATCGAGGGCCCAAAAAGAACGAATATAGCGCTTAGTATTTTGAGTAACTGGCTCACTAAAATCTCCACCTTGGGGAGATAGAGCACCAATGATCGATAAAGAACCAATTGTATTATTATAATTTAAAACTTTACCAGCTCTTTCATAAAAAGAAGCTAAACGCGAGGAAAGATAAGCCGGAAAGCCTTCTTCCGCCGGGATTTCTTCTAATCGTCCGGATATTTCTCGTAAAGCTTCGGCCCAACGAGAAGTTGAATCCGCCATTAATGCCACATTATAGCCCATTTCCCGATAATACTCCCCAATGGCTACTCCTAAGTAAATGCTCGATTCTCGAGCGCTCACGGGCATATTAGAGGTATTAGCGATTAAAATCGTTCTTTCCATAATCGAAGTATTGGTTCGGGGGTCAATGATTTTAGGAAATTCATTAAGGACATCGGTCATTTCATTACCCCGTTCACCACAACCAACATAAATAATAATATCAGCATCACACCATTTCGCAATTTGATGTTGCAGCATGGTTTTCCCGGCTCCAAAGCCCCCAGGCACGCAGGCACTACCCCCTTTAGCAAGGGGAAAAAGGGTATCTAGAACTCTTTGGCCGGTAATAAGTGGTTCATTTAAAGCCAGTCGATCTTTGGATTTGCGAGCTACCTTAATTGGAAAAGTGGTTTTCATGACCACATCAAAAAGACGACTATCGGCTAATTTTACTCTTATCACCCAATCGCTAACACGAAACGAAGAACCAGCGTTATTAACCTCAACCACCAATCCTTGAGTTTGAGGAAACATTAATTTGTGGACGACGGTTAAAGATTCTTGACATAGGCCATAAAAATCCCCATATCTTAAAATATCTCCTACTTGGACGAGAATTTTCACTTCCCATAGTTTTTCTTCATCAATGGTGGTAATCAGCGGTCTGGGATGTAAAAAATAACCATCTTCATTTTCTAAGATTCGTAAATTACGACCAATTCCATCATAAATAGAGCCAATTAAACCCGGACCTAAATCCACACTTAAAGGATGATTTGTTCGTTTAATGGGTTCCAGCGGCGCTAACATCGTGGTGGTCTCAAATACTTGAATCGTCGTTAGAGTCTCATCAATAGCGATTACTTCGCCAATCAAAGCTTTATTTCCGACATAAACAACCTCGCCCATTAAAAGTGCATCATCTTTATTATTCAGACATTTGACAATTGGTCCATTGATACTATAAATATTATTCATTATGATATATTTCCTGCGCAATCATTTTATAAAGAATACCATTCACCAGAGACATCTTTTCATCAAAGGATTCATCCACTAAAATTCCCTTCGGACTACTAGCAATAAATCCACCTAATATTTTTGAAGTGATAAACTTTAAATTATTGTTAACTAAATAAACTTTCAATAAAGCATCTTCTTCCGAGATTTCAAAAATAAAATCATCCGACATTTGTGAACACTTATTCACCACCGGAATAATGGAGTATAAATAATTTTCACTTTTTAAATAAGTGCGTAGATAAACTAAGAGCTTTTCGCGAATAAGTAAAAAATATTGATTTAAATTTTCTTGAAATTTAATATTATAAGAATTAGAAATAAGTCTTTTTTCATTAACTAAAATTAAACTAGACTTTTCTTCTTCTCTTTTGTAAAGAGCACTATATTCACTATTAAGTTGATTAGTTAAAACACTTAAAGCATTTTGTTTAAGATCATTGAGTTCTTTATTTAATTTATCGATTTCTTCATTTGATACCTTATCAATATATTTAATGAAGTAGTCATACATTTTATCTTGCGTATATTTTTCCATCTTATTTTCCAATAATATCCAGAAGGTAACTATCGAGTTTATGCGGATAATCTTCAACTCCATGACGATCAGGAACTTCTAAGATAATTTTTTTATGTTGCGATAACTTAATATTACTAATGTAACTAAGATCCAGATTATATAATTTGGTCGTGATTAAAATCAAAGCAATCTTACTATCTTCTAGCAAGGTGTTAAGCGTGGATTTTAACTCTTCGATGGTGGTCACATGGGTACCTTCCATGCCAATCAAGCGAAAACCGTTTAAAGAATCTTTCGAATCAGAAATTACATAAGCCTGCATTATAACTTGTTAATAATTAAAATACTAATTAAAACTCCATAAATGGCCACACCTTCACCCAAAACGACAAAGATCATCGCCTTCCCAAAGTTTTTAGGATTTTCCGCTAAAGCACCAATCGCGGCGGGAGCAGCACTACCTACAGCAATCCCCGCACCAAGAGCACTTAAACCAGTAGCCAAGGCCGCTCCTAAAAAGCCTAAACCTTGAGCAGTGGTGCCAATAATACTATTAACAACCGTCTCTTCTGCTTGTAAATTAGGACTAATTAATAAAAAATATAAACTTAAAACCAAAATTAAACTAAAAAATAAACCCACGTGCAGATATAATCTTCTTTTGATGACATTTCGGGCAATTTTTTTAACAAAAGCCAAAGCAAAGGGAAGAAAAACTAAAGCTAGGCCGACCAGTGGTAAGATAATTTCCATAATATTTAGCAACATAATAAACTCCTTTATTTATTCTTAACTCGATTACTAAAAAGGATACCACTACTTTCATAGTAACGAGAGAACATCTCAAAATACTCTAACCTTAAACATTGAATACCAACAACTAAACCTTCGATGGCCATAACCAAGATATTTCCTAGTATGGCAGCAATAATACTGGTTTCTAATCCGCCCATATGCATTAAAGTCTGCACAACTAACATCATACCAGCATGACTTATGATAAAGCCACCAACCCGCATAAAAGATAGCGTTGAAGTTAAAAAAGATAAAACAATTTCAAATAATTCAAAGAAGCCTTCAATAATGAACGAAACAATTCCCCCTTCAAAAAACTTTTCATGATTAAAGGCTCGTTTCAAAGGTTCTTGTAAAAAAATTAAAATTAAGGGGATAACAATCATTAAAGGAATGGTGATAGCATTGAAAATATTGATGTTAAAGCCCATCAGCAAGACCACAGCGACGACCACAAAAGCATAAAACATGATGCCAACTAAACCATTATGCGAGAAGATGGCTTCGGCGAGATGATGATGTTTAAAATTTTGAATGGTATTAATAATCACCGATACTAAAATCAAGAAAGCGCCAATACCAATGGTAACAATGATGATGAGCATTGTTGTTGAAGGTAAGAAAACCTCAATAGGTTTTGAACTTAAATGCAAAAGGCCGATATATAACCAATCAAAAGCATTTTCAAAACCAAAGGCCGAGCCATACAAAATACCAAAAATCGTCGAAGTAATTCCCAATCGCAAAATTAATTTACCAAAAAAAGAAAAACTCTTTTTGATATGCGGTAAAATTAAACCCAATAAGATTAAAACTAAACCTTGACCAAAGTCACCAAACATCATCCCAAAAAGAATGGAATAAGTAATCGCAAAGATTAAAGTCGGATCAAAACTCCCATACTTAGGAACGCCATACATCATCACGAATGTTTCAAATGGTCGAGCAAACCAATTATTTTTTAAAATAGTGGGGGCAATAATTCGATGATCACTACGAGCTGGTTTAATTTCTAATTCAATATCTTTAAAATTCTCAAAATCACTTTCAATACGATCAGCATCTAAAGCCTTCGTAAAAAAATTAATGCTAAATCTTGGACCCATTAAAACCACATAAGGTAGCGAATCATAATAAAGAGTTTCTTTCACCAAGGACGCTTTTAACTGACTTAAAGAATAATCAATGGACAATAGATACTCTTCTTGTTGACGAGCTAAATCATCAATTTGACCTAAATGTTCATAATAAATTTTGGAAACCTTATCATAAGCGCTCGAAGGAAGGCCATGAACATAATCAGGCAGGATCATTCTTTCAAAATCTAACATCGAAAAAATATTATCCACTTCCCGTTCAAATTCTTTGGTAGTAAAATACAAAACTATCACCTTGTCACCAACGGAACCCAATTTTTCATAAATAAAAGGACGCGAAAGATAGAATTTGAGATCATCAAAATTTTCTTCCAACATCCGGCCAATTCTAATCTCTAAAAATTGTGAATTAAAAATTAAATCCAGGTCAATTCCGAGAACTGCTAAATTAGCTAACTTTTCTAAAAGTTGTTTTTCATTAGCCACAATCTTTTCTAGTTCACTTTTTTTACTACTGATATCTTCAATTTTGTGAATAACTTCTTTTAAATTAAGAGCCACACCCTCACTAGAATTTTCCACAAAATCTTTAATTTTATGAAAATTTTCAATTCGGCTTAATAATTCGTGGTTGCTCTTATACTCTTCACTAATTTCTTCTTTTAGTTCTTTTAAACCATGGGTCGAGGAAACAATATCTTTCGCGGGGACTAAGTGAATATAATCCATCTCCATCACTTTCGCCGTCACTTCTCTTAAGGTAGCAATCTCGCCCCCAATGGTAATTAATTTCTCTTTTACAATCATTTTAATAAACCAATAAAGGATCTAAACTAACTAAATTTAGTTTATATCGCTTTCCTTCAATGATATGAATAATATTATTGATTTCAATCTTCGCTAAAAGAAAAATAGCTAAGAATAATTCTTCAATGCTACTAACAGTCCGTAAATTTTTATGAGAGTAATTAAATTTATAAATACTATCAATGTGTTCAACTAAAAGGTTCAAATCTTTACCTTTAGAGGATAAAAAATATTTAGTCTCCGGCATTTCACTTAAAGAGATTTCTCGGAGTTTATTGGTTACACTATTGACTTGGTCGGCATTGATATAAACCAAGGATTCCCGAGTAATATCATAATTATATTTCTTCATCCGATAAATCAATTTTAAATTATGAGCTACCACCCAATCTCTTAGACCACTTAAAAGAGAGTTTCGTAAAGCTCCGCGGTAAAGCGTATTAATTTGTTTAAAGACGTAATTGAAATAATAGTTATCCACTTTCGCCACTAGTTCTTCAAAAGTACCTAGAATTAAAGCTTGCTTGATAATTTGGCCCACCGCTGTTGTTTTAATACTTTCTAAAATGTTACTTAAAGAATCATCCATCTTAACATTCAATTTCTCATCATAAAAAATAAACGATTGGACCTTCGTTTTTATTAAAGAAATAAAATTATTTAAATCATCTCTTAATAAAAATAAATAAATAAATTGACGTTTTTGGCCATAAACCAAATTTTCTAAGCGTTTGAGATTAGTGGCATGATAATTTTTAAGTCTTTTTTCAATCTCTTCGCGGTGAAGAGTGCTAACATTTAAGACTTGTAAATATTGAGTAGTCATTAAATATTCTAATACTTCGGTAACCGAATTTAAATTAAGTAAAAGCTGATAATCTTCTGGTTTTAAAAGACTAGCATAATAACTTTTAATTAGAGGTATTAAAATATTCGCTTCTTTCACTTGAAAAGCTCCTCAATTAAATAAGCAATGATTTGATCTTGGGAGTCTTTAGCGTGACGATTTAATATTTCTATGCGCCTAAGGTACTCTTCTTCTTTTATTTTCGTATATTTTTCCAATTCTACTTGATTATCCTTTTTTAGATTTTCCAAGTCTCTTTTATAATCTTTTTCTAAAGATGCTTTTAATTTAGTAGTCTGACTGGCAATGAAAGAAGAGATGTGTTCTTTCTCAAGGCTAATTTCCATAATTTTTTTTCTTTTTTCATTTTCATAGTCAATAATACTAATCGCTTCTTTATTCATAGGCCCAGTAATATTATACTCTTTTTTACTTCTTTGAGTAAAATATGATTGTATTTTAAAAAAACAAATTTGTTCTTATTGTTATATCAAAGGATTAGACCAATAGGTAGGAAAAAAATTAGGCTATTTTTAAGTTTAATGGTTAGCGATCTTATTTCATGGAGGATTATAAGTTATAGTTCGCTTAATCAAATGGGCAATTAAGATTCTTCTAATTGTGAAAAATTTCCTTCTCCTAAGGAGATTAGTGGGGTGGTTCATAATTTTTATGATAGATCCAAATTGGACAAAATGGCACTCTTCCAACAAGAACAAATAATATTTAGTTATAGAAGTAAAGCGAAGATCGCTTAGAAACTTTGTTAGAAATAGTTCTATTACTCTATCTTCCCCTTGACTCGATAATAAGATTAATAAATGGAAATTTTTAAAATAATATGATAAAATATTCATAGATAGCATTCTATTTACGGATAAATTCCGTGCGATGCTATCTTTTTATTTTAATTTATTAAATTAAATTTATCATAAGTATTATGCATTAATGAGGGAAATAGGCTTCACATCAGAAGATAAAAATCAATTCTGCCAATAATTATCCAATTACTAGTATAATTTTATTATGGATATATTAGCGTTAGGACAAAATATCGAAGGCACTTGTTGTGATTATAGTAGTGATGGTAAGGGAGTAGTAAAATATCAAGGCTACATTATTTTTGTCACAAATCTGCTTTTAAATGAAGAAGCTGTTATTCAAATTAAATATAAAAGAGCCGGAATTTACTATGGAGAAATTCAACAAATAATTGTTTTTTCGAGCGATCGAACAAAGGGAATTTGTGATATTTGTGCCGCTTGTGGGGGTTGTTGTTTTGGAAAACTTTGTTACGAAAAAACGCTGGAATATAAAGAAAATAAATTAAAAAGAAATTTTAAGTTAATTAATGAAGATTTAAGTAAAATTCATGTTCAAGCAAGTGATGAGCCATTATTTTATCGCAATAAGATCGTCATTCAAGCTAGAACTATTCAGGGTAAAAGAATGTTAGGATTTTTTCGTGAAGGATCCCATGAAATAATTAATTTAAATACTTGTTCCATTTCCCAAAAACCGCTAAACTTTTTATGGTTAGAACTGAAAAAACTTATTTTAGCCAGTAGCATTAGTTTTTTTGATGATAAAACTTTCAAGGGTACTTTAAGGGGCTTGCAAATAAAATACTCAAGTTATTCTCAAGAACTACTTTTATGCTTAATCGTGACGAAATATCAAAGTAGTGACCCTCATCTAAATGCTTTGATTAGTGAAATAAACAAATTAAGAAGTTCCTTTCATCTGGCTGGTCTGATTATTAACGTCAATGATTTAAATAATAACCTCCTTCTAGGAAGCAAAGATATCTTACTTTGGGGTCGAGATCTCTTAAGACAAAACCTTTCAACCCTTAAATTTAATATTTCTAATCACAGTTTCTTTCAAGTAAACACTAAAGTGGCCGAAAAACTATTTTTCAAAGCCATTGAGTTGGCTAATTTAAAAAGTAGTGATCTAGTTTTAGATGCCTTCTGTGGAGTTGGTTGTCTGGCTTGTTTGGTCGCGCCCTTCGTACAAAAGGTGATTGGCGTGGAAATTGTCGAAGATGCTATTATTAATGCTAAGGACAATGCCCGGCTGAATAATTTAGCAAATACTGATTTTATCGTTGATGATTGTACCAACTACTTAGAAAAACAAGAGGCAAGCTTTGATTGTATCTTCGTTGATCCTCCCAGAAAAGGATTGGACTCTAAGTTTATAACCAGTTTGCTGGCTAATAAAGCACCGAAAATTATCTATATTTCTTGTGACCCAGCTACTTTAGTCCGCGATTTAAAAATCTTACAAGTTTCTTATGAAATTAAAAACATTCAAGGTTTCGATATGTTTAGTTATACCTCCCATGTTGAATGTGTCTGTGAGTTGGTTTTAAAAGATAAATAAAAAAGAATACTTTTAAAGTATTCTTATTTCATAATTTGGCGCACCCAGCAGGAATCGAACCCGCAGCCTTCTGGTTCGAAGCCAGACACTCTATCCAATTGCGCTATGGGTGCAAGTTAATGGGTTTTTTTAACTCGTTCACGAAAAGCAACTAATTCCGGACTCGCTAAATAAAATGGGACTGGTTTATGACGACGACCATAGGCAATTAAGAAAATACCTAGAGCTAAGAAAACTACGCCAATCCCCGTTAAGATATAAAGTGTGGAAAAAAATATCGTCCCCCAAACAGTTCCCAATAAAATTAAAAAGAATGATAGTCCGGTAATTAAAGTCCCAAAAACAACTTTATTAGTTTTTTTGCTAGTTTTGTGGCTTACTTGATTATATAAAAAAATATATTGCCTTTCTTCATAATCTAAATATTCGCGATTAGGTAGACTTTCATTACGACGATACTTTAAAAAAGTGGTACCATTAGGATAGGGCTCATTTAACAAAACTTCATAGCCAAAGGTTTGTAGATAATCAAGGGTATAATCTAAATTTATTTTTTGGATGATTTGACTAATTGGTTCCACTTTAGGCGCTTGCGTTGTAGAAGTCGTCGATGTTTGACTTAAAACAATCGTCGCTTGACAATAGGGGCATTTATTAGTATTATTAGGAATGGGAGCACCGCAATTAGGGCACTTAACAACTTCAATCATAATAATATTATATAATATTTGTAATAATAAGTTATTTATTACTATTAGGAGGCCAAGATTATCCCAAACTATCTAAAATACCAATTCATTGATCAAGAAAAAAGAGATATTTTTTTAATTTTACCTGGTGGTGGTTATACAAGAACCTCCCCCCGCGAAGCAGTCCCCGTAGCAAAAATGTTTAATGCTCATAAATATCATAGCGTAATTTATTATTATCGTGAGACCATCGATACATATCCTCATCTCATGCAAGAAGCACTAAACTTTCTCCAAGAAATTAAAAATCATCCTTTAGTTTTAAGAGTACATTTAATCGGTTTTAGTGCCGGAGCTCATCTAGCCTTATCTTTGGCCATCGCCTCAAGCTCTTTAGCATCTTTAGTTCTTTTTTACCCAGTCGTCTCCACTGATCCCCAAATTGCCCACTTAGGTTCAATTAATAATATTAGTCAGGGTCTACCTGAGACCATAAATATCTCCTTAGAAAAACAAATTCATGAAAATATGCCGCGAACTTTTCTCGTTACAAGTAGTGACGATGCCAGTGTAGATTTAGAAAATTCTTTACGATTGATCAGTGCCTATCATGCTAAAAAAAATAAAATTGAAGCCCACATTTATGAACATGGTCGTCATGGTTTTTCCATCATTACCAAAGAAACGACCTTTGATGGTCAAAGCTATGCAAAATATCAAAAAGAACATCACAATATTAAAACTTTTGCAAGATCGCTTTTCAATTTTTTAAAAACTGTTTAAGGGATTTTTTACCCTTTTAACAAAAAATCCTTTATTTTACTAAAATCTTTATTCTTATCTTAATTATTTCTTCTCGATTAATGACTCACCAGTCATTGAGGAAGGTTTATCAATTCCCAAAAGTTCCAAAATTGTTGGTGCAACGTCTTTTAGTCCCCCATTTCGCAGTTTAATTTCTTTTGAAGTGATGATAACTGGCACTAAATTAGTGGTATGAGCAGTTTGGACATTCCCCAGGGCATCAACCATTTCTTCACTATTACCATGATCAGCCAGAACAATCGCCACCCCATCTTTATTTAAAACTGCTTCCACAACTTTCTTTAAATTAACGTCAACCGCTTCAATCGCTTTGACGGTGGCACTAATAATCCCCGTATGTCCAACCATATCGGGGTTTGCAAAATTTAAAACAACTAAACTATAATCATGTTCTAAGATTTCTTGACTCGCCAGATCTCCCACTTCATAGGCCGACATTTCTGGCTTTAAATCATAAGTTGCCACTTTCGGTGAAGGAATTAAAACTCTTTTAGAATGGAGAATTTCTTTATCTTCACCCCCATCAAAGAAAAAGGTGACATGGGCATACTTCTCCGTTTCCGCAATTCTTAGCTGGTTTAAATTTTTTCGAGCAATAATTTCTCCCAACAAATCTTGATGATAAATTGATTCAAAGGCTAATAATCCCTTGACGGTATCCGCATAATGCATCGTCGAAACAAATAATAAATTATTTAGTTGAATAGTTTTTAAACTTGGTTTATCTGGGCGATAATAATGTTCAAGACCATCGGGATTAGAAAGAGCTGTGGCGATTCGAATCGCTCGATCTGGGCGGAAATTTACAAAAATAACCGCATCATCATCTTTAATGGTAGCTTTATTCGTCACCTTAAAGGGGATGATGAATTCATCAGTAACTTTCTTTCGATAAGAGTTTTGAATACCAATTAAGGGGTCGTTTAATTCCAAAGTATCCTTGGTTAAAATATCATAAGCCTTTTGAAGGCGATCAAAATTCGAATCACGATCCATGGCGTAATATCGGCCGCTTACACTACCTACCTGAATACCATATTTTATTAGGCTTTCTACATAACCATAACCACTATTAATTCCGGTGTCTCGGCCATCAAGAAATGCATGTAAATAAGCTTGCTTTTCCACCCCGTGAGCCTTAAATAAATCATAAAAAGCTTTAAAGTGTTCTAACTGGGAATGGACTCCTCCGTCACTCACTAAACCCATGAAATGAAGAGTTGAATTATTTTTTTTAACATGCTCAATCGCTTGTAAATAGGCGGGATTTTGCATAAAAGAACCATCTTCAATCGCTAAATTAATTCTTGTTAAAGATTGATTAATAATGCGACCAGAACCTAGGGTTAAATGCCCAACTTCCGAATTTCCCATCTGTCCTCGTGGCAGACCAACACTCAAGCCACTGGCTTCTAGTGTTGCATGGGGATATTTATGAATCAAACTGTCAAAATATGGTTTATGAGCGAGAGAAACTGCGTTTGTTGGACTACTTGGAGCAATTCCAAAACCATCTAAGATGATTAAGGCGACTAATTTAGGTTGTTTATTAATGGGTTGTTTATCAGTAATCATTTCCTACCTCTTAGATAATTATATCACAAGCTACTTAATAAAACGGCAAGAAGTTTTTGGTTGCAAAATTTGTCTTCCTAGTCACCTAACTATTCACTCAAGATATTCTGGGGCTTTTCCTAATACCCGGGATTGGACACTAAGGCTTAAGGGTCCTTCGCACTAAACGTTTTAGTTTCTTCAAAGCAAAGATCGACTAAAATCATATATAAGGCGATTTTTTTTCAAGCTAAACAATGATGGTTTTTTTATCTTGCTGAAAATTAAAGAAATTTACTTTAGATTTCGTCTTCTTTAAGGCGTTTGATTTCCAAAAGAATAAAATTATAGTCACTATAGTCGAGACTTTCTAATTCTTGATCACTTAAATATGGCGAATATTTGTTAATGATGATCCCTAACTTAGGAACTCCACTCACATGAGCTATAATCTGATGGAGCAGATCATCTAAGACTCTTACTTCTTCAAAAACATAAAAATCAAAAACTAAAATTACTCTTCCCTTACTCAAAGGAATGAGTGCAACATCATAATATATATAGTTACTTGCAAAACAATGTTCACAAATATAGTCTTTATCTTCTTTAAATAATTCCCAAAAGTTATTTAATTTCCTGGTTGGCCTTTTACAAATTAAACAGATCACATAAAATAATAGCCAAAATGGGAGAAATTACTTGAAACTTTGAATTATTCTTCTTCGACTTTCTTATTTTCCGCCACGATCTTTTCAATAGCGTTGCCTGGAGCTTCCTCATAACGGACAAATTCTCTCGTAAAAGATCCCGACCCTTGGGTCATCGCTTTTAAATCAATGGCATATTTCACAATTTCAGCTTCCGGTGCTTCGGCGGTCACGGCCTGATAAAATCCTTGGGAATCAGTACCTAGAACCTTCCCCCGACGTTTACTCATATCCCCATAAATATCTCCGATATAGGTTTCTTTCACTAAGACAACTAATTTAACAATCGGTTCTAAAATGGTAACTTTTGTGGCTTTTTCATTTTTCGGATCGATAGCATCTTTAAAAGCTAATTTCGCCGCGGCTTTAAAGGATTCTTCATGAGAATCAACTGGATGTTCTTTACCATCATAAATAATACATTTAACATCAATTACGGGAAAGCCCGCTAAAGGTCCCCGCTTGAAGGTATCAATTAATCCCTTTTCGACAGCTGATTGGAAGCCTTTACTAACAGCCCCACCGACGACTTCACTAGAAAATTCAAAACCTTTACCGGGATTTGGCTCAAAACGAACGTCACAAACGCCAAATTGTCCAGCTCCCCCGGACTGCTTTTTATAAGCCCCGTGGCCATAACCAATCTTTTTAATAGTCTCCCGATAGACAATCTTTTGATCTTCGGTGGTTACTTCCACTTTAAACATATTTTTTAATTTTTCCAAGATATAGCCTAAATGGTTAAGTCCTTGACCGCCAATTAAAAGTTGAGCAGTTTCCTCATTACGAACGACACTTAAAGAAGGATCTTCAATCGACAACTTATTTAATGAGGCGGAAATTTTATCTTCATCTTTGGAATTTTTCGGCGTAATGGCAATATAAATAATCGGGGTTGGAATTTCGGCTAATTTAAAAGCTACAATATTTTTTGGATCACTTAGAGAATCCGAGGTATTTAAATCTAATTTAACCGTTGCTACAATATCTCCAGCGTGGGCAATATCTAAAGGAATTTGGGTTTTACCTCTTAAAGTAAATAAGGAACCTAGCTTCTTAATGCCATCATTAACGCTAATATCTTGGCCGACCGCTAAAGTACCAGAAAATATTTTTAAATAATTAATTACTCCTAAGAAGGGGTCAACCGTAGTTTTAAAAACATAACCGCTAAATGGGTCACTATCGATGGTGTGAACTTCTTTATCGTTGGAAGTTAAATATTTTAATTCACCAGGAGCCGGTAAGTACTCTAAAATCATGTCTAATAAAGTAGAAACTCCAATATTTTTACGAGCGGAACCGACTAAGACTGGTAATAAATCACCATTCGTCACGCCAGTTTTTAAACCAATTGACATTTCTTCTTTGCTAAGTTCTTCACCACCAAAGAATTTTTCCATTAATTCCTCGCTAGTTTCCGCGACACTTTCAATTAATTGATCGCGTAAGGCATTAATCTTGGCTTGCTTATCGGGATGGACATCTTCAATTTTATCAACTCCACTATTGAAGATATGGGCTTTATTGGCGGTAATATCAATATAACCATTAAAATCTTCTTCATGACCCAGAGGCAGCGAAAAAGGAACCACGGAATTGCCTAATTTTGTTTTAATGTCGGCTAAGACCTTATCAAAATTGACATTTTCTTTATCCATTTTATTTAAAAAGATAATCGTTGGAATATTTCTTTTCTTTAATTCATAAAAATACTTCTCAGTGCCCACTTCAACACCCTTAAGGGAGTCAATGAGCAAAATAGCTCCTTTCACCACACTTAGATCTTGGGAAATATCGGAAATAAATTCCTCATTGCCCGGAGCATCTAAGAGATTAATTTTAAAATTTTTATACTCAATCGAAACTAAACTCGAAGAAAAAGATGTTAGCTTCGCTTGCTCTTCGAGCAAATAGTCACTAACGGTAGTTTTTCTTTCCACTTCCCCCTTTTTATCGATACAACCAGTGATGTAACAGAGGGCTTCCGTTAAACTAGTTTTCCCTGAACCCTGGTGACCTAAGATAACTACGTTGCGGATTTGTTTTGTTTGATATTCTTTCATAAAATGTCATTCCTTTATACGACCAATTAAATTATACCATAAGTTTTTAAATTTGAAAAATTTAAGAAAACGCTTGCAGAAAAATTAATAACTTTCCTTGAGAGGACACAGGGAAGATAATTCAAATAAAAAGGTTACCCACAAAAAATTTCATGGGTAACCAAAATTATTTTGGAAAATAAACTGTCTAATTAATTGCTTACAAAAGTACAAGGCCAAACAATAAATAAGTACTTTTTAAATTTGAGTGCTTAAATGCACTACTGCAAAGTTTGGTGAACTGCCCGACCAACCAGTTGGTAATACTGATGCATCAGTATAAACATGTAAATAATTAACTAAGGTAATCGAGGTAATCCTAAAGACATTCAAAGGAATTGTCACGATGGAGGCGGGAATAATCGCTATTCGTAAATTAATACAATTAGCAAAATACTCCAAATTGTTAAAGGCGGTGAAGGAAGCATTCCGTGGTAATCTGATCATGGTTAAAGTGGTAATATTGTTAAATGACTCATCACCAATGGAGGTAATTTGATTAGGAATAACGATGGAAACTAACTTCGAATTCATAAAAAATTGGGCTGGAATAGTTGTCATCGAGTTAGGGAATGCGAATGTTGTTAAACCAGTATTAGCAAATACCGCTTCGCCAAAGGTGGTAATAAGATTATTGAAGGTCACCGAAGACAACTTAGTACAATTAGTAAATAAATTTCGCCAAATAGTTGTCACGCCATTAGGAATTGGACTAACAAATTCTAGATAACTATTATCCCCAAAAGCCCAAACATCAATCTCCGTTAAGGTCAAAGGGAAAGTGAATGATCTTAGTCCGGTATTTCGAAAGGCCGCCACACCTATTCTGGTGGTATTACTTGGAATAATAATCGAAGTTACTGACTCTAAACCCGCAAAAGCACGAGCTCCCAAATTGGTATCACTGGTAATAACCACGGTCGTTAGCGATCTTGGAACATAAAATTGAGCTGAGGAGATACCAACTGAAGGGGTCAAATAGAAAGAAAGTGCATCAACCGTAGGAATGAAAGGACTAAACATATAAGCCAAACGCGACAAACTAGTTCCCGCGTTATCAACATGAGGGGCAGTATCTTCATCTTTGGTCGTACCAGCAAAAGGAACACTTAAGAAAGCTAGACTAGTGGTCGATTTTAGAACTTCGGAACCAAAGCCCACCACTGAATTAGGGAAGGTAATACCAGTTAAACTAGTACAAGATTCAAAGGCATTGTTGTTTATAATAAGCGCCACTCCCTCAATAAAATTAACAAAGGATAAATTGACACAACCAGAAAAAGCAAAAGAGTCAAGATAGTAAACCTTATCGGGAATAACGATGGAGGTCAGACCAGTACAATTTTTAAAAGCATTCTCACCAATTACCGTAATATTTGGACCCAAAATTACCGAAGTAAGTTGGCTAAGTCCATTAAAGCAATCATCAGCGATTTGGGTATCGTAAGGAGCGCTTATTACGACA
This sequence comes from Acholeplasmatales bacterium, assembly GCA_031284745.1. Taxonomy (GTDB): domain Bacteria; phylum Bacillota_I; class Bacilli_A; order Acholeplasmatales; family Acholeplasmataceae; genus JAITXV01. Next base: position 29,002 of record JAITXJ010000048.1, read on the forward strand.
GTATGTAATTGATTAGGTACAAGATAGAAAAAATAGGATAAAGGTTGACTAACATCTTTATTGGACCCAATAAATGGGGTTGTTAAACTAACAAAATTAGGTATGCTCATCAAAATGTTAACCTCAATATTATTCACAGAATCCGGAATAACGAGCGAAGATAAATTAGTACTTGTAAAAGCTTGGGCCCCGATAAATTGTAAGTTGTTCGGAAGAACCAGCGAAGTTAAATTTGAACATCCCATAAAAGCTTTTGCATTTATTTCCAAAAGGCTTTCTGGAAGGATAATGGAAGTCAAGGAAGTAAAACCATAAAAGGTTTCGGCCGCCAAACTAGTCGCCTTGGTAATAATTATATCCGTAAGGGAAAGCGGAATATAGTAATCATTAGCAGTTACATAACTATTGGAAAAAATAGCCTTAGAAAAGAAATAACCTAGTTCGCTAGGATTAAAAATATTAGTTCCAATAAAAGGGATGGTTAACGATTGCAAATGATTTGCACCTTGTAAAATCCACCCTTGAATCGAAACAACTGACTCTGGAATAACTAAATTAATTAGGGAAGAACACCAGGCAAAAGCATATTCATCAATGGATAAAAGGGTATCAGGAAGATTAACTATCGATAAACTGGTACAAGAATTGAAGGCATCAGAAGCAATCGAAAGAAGACCATTTGGAAAACTAACATTAACTAGACTATAACAAACAGCAAACGCCCCAGTACCAATGCCAGTTACTCCCTCAGGAATCAACACGGTAACTAGATTTAAGCAATAATAAAATAATCGATCAGGTAAAACACTTACTCCTCGTCCAAGAACTGCCGTTACCACGGCGGTATTGT
>JAITXJ010000019.1 GCA_031284745.1 Acholeplasmatales bacterium
TAGGAAGTTGCCTGCTTAAAAGATTAATCCTTCATTTGTTGCCTACCTAGCTCAGTTGGTTAGAGCATCTGACTGTTAATCAGAGGGTCGCGTGTTCGAGTCACGCGGTGGGCGCCAAAGGAAATTAAAAAAAGAGATTACGATAAAATTGTAAGTCTCTTTTCTTTTTTTTTATTTTATTTTAATAATGAATTTTAATTAAAAATATTATTTATTTTTCCAAAAATTTTAATTCCAGTTAAGAGGAATTTGTGAATTATTATTTCGATATTGAACAGCTTCGACCAATAATATTAGTTGGAAAGTTGGTATAACCGCATTGCTAGCACTAGGATTAAAATAAATCGTGATATAGTGATTGGTAGTATTGCTAGCAGTCACACTATATTGACTTTCCTGTCGAGGAGTTTCAATTTCGGCATCACTTAAGTTAGGGTTTCCACTAACAACTAAAATATTACTAGAAAATTCGAGACTTGTTCCACTAATATTTGTTCCTAAATTTACATTGTTTTGACAAAAACTTAAGTCCCTATTTCCTTTAAATAATATTAAAGCATCATCAGCGATGTTGACCGTCGAAGTTATTTCCGCCACCGCTTTGGTCCAGGCACTCTTATTTCCTAGATTGGATGTTTCAAAACAAATAACCAGCACATCACCCGCACTATATTGATCAAGTGCTGAAATTTCTTGACCATTAAGCTTATATTTTACTTGAGCATCAATAATAAGGTTCCCAGCTTTGATATCTAAACTATCGCTATGGGAGTCACTAAAAAAAGCATATCCCATGGAGATTAAACATAAAACAGTAAAACTTAAAATTGATCCCACAAAGTAACTTATCCAAAGTCCTTTTTTCTTTTTCATAATTGATTGCATTCACTTAAGCTAGTAAGTCTTTGAATGCCGGCTCCTTAAAATTCAACTTCTAGCTAGGACGATGATCAACGATTTAATCATCGATGGTCGATCATTTCCTCGACCATTTTATTCCTTTTACAATTATATCATATATGTTTAGATAGATATAATTTACGCTCAAACGTACAAAAGTAATGTATATAAGTCCAAAAGCGTTATTTACACAAAAATAGTAAATTAGTGTATAATTGATATGAGTTAAATTACTTTTGATTTGGCTCAAGAGGTGTTTTATGAAAAAATATGTCATTATTGTCAGTTGCGCACTTGTGCTCTTCTTAACAATTTGTCTACTACCTGTTGCATTTAGCTTTTTTAGCTCATATAAATTAATCGATATTGCTTATATTACCAAAAGCAACCCCGTTAATGAGGAAGTTGATGTTTATATCGGCGATGTTCCTCGCATTGATTTTACGCAATATGTTAGTAGTTCCGTCCAAAATCTATCCCACTCTATTCAAGGATACGACCCTCAAAATCCTATAATCGGTGAATATACGGTCCATTATTCTGGTCAGGAACAAGGTCATCAATTTTCTAAGGATATTTTATTTACATTTTGGGGTTTCACGAAATTTGCTCCGGGAGGGGAACATGTTTTAGGTTTGACTTCCAAGGGTGAAGTTTATGTTTGGGGGAGCAATCAATATTCTCAACTAGGTTTAACTGGCGTTACTTATGTTAGTACGCCCACCAAGTTAACTAGTCTTCCAAAAATCAAAGATATTGCAGCCACGAATTCGTCTAGTTTTGCTTTAGATGAAAGTGGAGCCATTTGGAGTTGGGGACGAAATATTGATAATGTTTTGGGTGATAACGGTTCTACTCGCAGCACTCCTCAAACAATTAATTATTCCGTTAGTTTTAAAAGTTTAGCTGGTGGTGGTTATAATACCATGGGCGCAATCGGCACTGATAATTATCTCTATGCTTGGGGAAATGGGAAAAATGGGGCTTTAGGTAATGGCGTGAATAAGGAGTCCAATACTGTTACGCGCATTTATACTGGTGGTACTAAAATGGCTCAATATTCTTTTAATGGTGGAATGTTCACTAACCTAAATGATGAATTATTCATCTTTGGTTCGAATGACTATGGGGAAATGATGAGTACCAATTACTCTTTACATAATCAGCTTCCCAATAAAGTTACTTTTCTTGGTAATATTAAAAAACTGGCTGCCGGATATGGGATGCGGATGATTTTGAATACGAACAATAATGTTTGGACTTGGGGTGATTCGCGTTATAATGCGGTTGGTCATAATATCTCCAGTGGCGAAAGACCAAATCCCCAACAAATAGCCACGAATGCCAAAGACATCGCTATGAATATTGGTCAAGGAATGGTCTTAAAAAATGATGGTTCGATTATTATGTTCGGAGAAAATTTTAGCGGACAAAATGCTTCTGGTAGTACGGCCTATACCTTCTCTAATAGTATTTATAACCCAACATTTTCCACCGACGCCATCTATTGTTTAAATGAAACCAATCTCTTCTTTTCGAAACATCAGATGTATGGTGTGGGACAAGGTACCTATGGCGTTTTAGCCAATGGCAGTACGGCTGATCAACTAGCTACTGTGCAATGGGTATTTAATCCTAATCCTAACGCTCCATTTTCTCGAAGAATGATAGCTTTGAAAATGGTCTTGAAAAAAGAAGAATATTCTTTATAATAATAAATATTTGCTTCCATTACAATATCATTGTTTGTCGGATGTTTTGTCTATCCCGCACTAATTTTTACTAACGTTACTTTTAGAAGTTACTCTTAATTTTTACTAATACTTCTTTAAAATTCCTAAATTCGTTTTTTTTGATAGAATTTTAATAAGGATTTGGGTAATGTTTAAAATTGATCATCATAAATTAATCTTCATAATCAATGACCAAGAAGTCGGCCATATTGAATTTAGCCAGAAATCAGGAATAATGAGCATTTTGCATACCATCATCAAAAGTGAGTATGAGGGTTTAGGTTACGCTAGCCAATTGACCAGTGAGATTTTTCGATATGCCCAAGAAAATCATTTTAAAATCATTCCACTATGTTCTTATACCCAATCCTGGCTAAAAAGACATCCAGAGTGGCAGGAGCTAATATATGAATAAACCCTATATTATTTTAGTTGCCGGTGGTTCCGCCGGGGGGAAGACTACCGTGGTGGCGGAAATTTTAGCTAAATTATCCAATAAAGATATTTTGGTTATTAAACATGATGACTACTACAAAAGACGTGATGACTTAAATCACGAAGAGCGTAAAAAACTCAATTATGATCATCCAAGTAGTCTCGATAATGAATTGCTACTGACTCATTTACAAGCCCTGATCAATGGTTTTGCGGTCCAAAAGCCAATTTATGATTTTGTTTTAAATAATCGCAAAGAAGAATATGAAACTATTACCGGTAAAGAAGTCATTATTATCGAAGGTATTTTAACTCTAGAAAATGAAAAATTACGCGAACTGGCTGATCTGAAGATCTTCGTTGATAGTGATGACGATACGCGTTTAATTCGCCGAATTAAGCGAGATATTGAAGAAAGAGGCCGTGATTTAGCCCGGGTAATTGAACAATACTTAAAAACTGTTAAACCGATGTATCATAAATATATCCGTCCATCAAAACGCTATGCTGATATTATTATTCTTAACGATATTAAACATCAAGCGGCCGTCGAGCTAGTTGCTGGACATATTAAAAATCACTTAGGAGAACAACATGAGTAAAATATTAATCGTGGCAGCGGTGGAAAATGAAACCCTGGTCTTAACCCGTAAATTGCGCTTAACCAAGTCTAAAAATAACCCTCTATTATACCATGGAACCTATCATCAACATGAAATCGATTTAATTGAAGTTGGTATTGGTAAAGTTAATACCGCTTTAAATCTTTCGCGAGCGATTACCCAAAAAAACTATGATTATGCCCTAAATTTAGGCTCCGCTGGGGGAACTAAATCTTTTAAACAAGGTGATAAAATCATCGTATCTCAGGCGAAATACCATGATTTTGACTTACAAATATTTGGCTATAAAAAAGGTCAAGTTCCTGGCTACCCCGAATATTTCATGGTACCTCATAAGGAAATTAATGACTTTAAGGCCTTAATTCCGACCTTAAAAGAATCTTTACTATATAGTGGCGATCGTTTCGTGGAAACTAGTCCTAATATTGATGAAGAATATGTTGTTGACATGGAAGCCACCGCTTTTTTTCAAGTTCTTTATCTTTCTGGCATTAAAGCCTACGCCTTTAAAATCGTCTCTGACATTATTAATGGTAGCAATTATGATACTTATTCTTCCTTCGAGGAAAAGAAAATTGGCAATTACCTCTATGATTTTTTCTTAGAGATTATTGAAGGCATCAAATGAAAGGCTTAATTTTATTTTCCCATAATATGGAAGATAGTGAGGCTATTTTTACCAGAGATCTTTTGCTACGGGGCGGTTTATCCATTCAAAGTTTTAGCTTTGAAAGTCGACAAGTAACCACTGCTTATGGTTTAACTTTAAACGTTGATCTTTTGGCTAGTGAATTAGGTGAGGTTAAAAATTATGATTTTTTGGTCATTCCCGGTGGCAAATATGTGACTATGCATCCCCCATTTAAAAAGGCTCTTCAAAATCTTTTAAGCGAATTTCATCGTCAAAATAAACTTTTAGCTGCAATTTGTGCTGCTCCTTGCTTTTTAGATGGATTAGCTATTTTAGGTAATTATACTTGTTATGGTAATTTATTTGAAGAAATTAAGGATGGACACTATCAAAGAGTTCATCTGGTACAAGATGGCAATCTCATCACCGCGCAAAGTGCTGGCTATATTATGGAATTTTCTCTGCAAATTATTCGCACTCTTTTAGGCGAAGCTAAGGTCGAAGCGGTAAAAAAACAATTATTACTCAAAATATAAGTTTTTTGATAAAATATTTAGGCACGCACTCATAGATCAACTGGATAGATCGTTTGACTACGGATCAAAAGGCTGCGGGTTCGAATCCTGCTGGGTGCGCCATTTAATAAATAAAATATTTATTTTCGGTTTTGTGTTATAATCATTGTTGCGTTTAACACCGTAGTGGGAGAGAAATCGTTTAACCACATACCAAATTTACAAGGAGGATTGTTATGGCAAAAAAATTAGTAAAAGTTGTAAAATTACAAATTGCGGCAGGAAAAGCGACACCCGCTCCCCCCGTAGGTCCGGCTCTCGGCCAGGCACAAGTTAATATCCCGCAATTTATTGCAAGATTTAACGAGGAAACCAAGGATAAAATTGGTTATGTGGTGCCAGTTGTAATTTCTGTATTTGATGATCGTAGTTTCACTTTCATCGTTAAAACCCCACCGGCTAGTGACTTACTTAAAAAAGCGGCTGGTATTGAACATGGATCGGCTTCCGCGGCGAAAACCAAAGTTGCAACCATTTCCAAAGCGAAGATTCGAGAAATCGCCACTCTAAAATTACCTGACTTAAATGCCGTTGATGTGGAAGGCGCGATGAAGATCATCGAAGGTACTGCTCGTAATATGGGCATTGTCGTGGAGGATAAGTAAGATGTTTCACGGAAAAAAATATGTTAACGTTGCTAAACTTGTTGTTCATGATAAGGCTTATGCGCTTAGTGAAGCGGTTGATTTAGTTAAAAAAACTAGTTATGTAAAATTTGATGCGACTGTTGAAGTAGCCTTCAAATTAAATTTAGATCCGAAAAAAGCTGATCAAAAGTTAAGAGGAGCTTCAGTCTTACCCCATGGTACTGGTAAAACCCAAAAAGTTTGTGTTGTGGCCGTTGGTGATAAAGCCAAAGAAGCTAGTGAAGCGGGAGCCGATATCGTTGGTGATGATGAATTAATCGCTAAGATTGCTGGCGGTTGGTTTGAATTTGATGTTTTAGTTGCTACTCCTGATATGATGCCAAAACTTTCCAAGCTAGGTAAAATCCTCGGACCAAAAGGCTTAATGCCTAATCCAAAAACGGGAACCGCTACTATTAATGTTGGTCAAGCCGTTCGTGAACTTCACAATGGTAAAATCTCTTATGATACCGATAAAGCTGGCAATATTCATGCCCCAGTTGGCCTTGTATCCTTTGGAGTTGAACAATTAAAAGAAAATATCATCTCTTTATATCAACTCTTTATTAAGTTAAAACCAACCACCGTCAAGGGTACTTATGTGAAAAATATTACCATTGCTTCGACAATGGGCCCTGGTATTCGGATTAACGAAGAATCACTAAGATAGTATTAATTAAATATTTCCATAGACAGTAGAGATCTTTTAGATGTAAAAATTCTACCGAGGATTAATGAAAATTGCCCTCTTTATTGTCTATAAAAAATAAAGAGGAATTTTTTTTGGAGGAACGAAATGAAACAAGAATTATTAAACAAAAAACAAAATGATGTAGTTGAGCTAAAAGAACGATTTTCTAAGGCTAAAACCATAATTGTTTTCGATTATCAGGGTTTAACCGATGAACAAAATAAAGATGTTCGTAAGAAATTACGCTCTCAACATACAGAAATGAAAATCTACAAGAATAATATTGCCCGCCGAGCGGCCGCTGCTGCCGGTTATGATGAGTTAGTAAGTTCACTTGCTGGCCCTAAGGCAATCGCTATTTCTTATAGTGATCCGGTCGCACCTGCTAAAGTGTTATTTGAATATGCGAAGACCAATAATAAGGTGCGTTTAACAGCTGGGGTAGTCGAAGGAAAAGTTATTGGTGTTGATTCCATCATTGAACTAGCCACTCTACCAACTCGAGAAGTATTACTTACGCAACTTGCGGTGGGATTACTTGCTCCATTAACACAATTAGCCCTTGGTTTGAATTTGATAGAAAAATAATATAAGGAGATAAATATCATGGCAAAATTAACAAAAAAAGAATTTGTAGAAGCGTTAAAAGAAATGACCCTCTTAGAGATTAAAGCTCTCGTTGATGGTCTAAAAGAGGAATTTGGTATTGATCCAACTGCAGTTGCGGTTGCTGGTCCAGTAGCTGCTGAAGCGGCAGTAGTCGAAGAAAAAACAGAATTTGATGTTATTCTTAAGAGTTTCGGAGCGGAAAAGATTAAAGTAATTAAGGTTGTTAAAGAAGCTACCCAATTAGGTTTAGCCGAATCCAAAGCCTTAACTGAAACACCAGATGCAAAGATTAAAGAAAATCTGAAGAAAGAAGAAGCTCAAGCTCTTAAAACTAAACTTGAAGAAGCTGGCGCCACTGTTGAAATTAAGTAATCATTTATCGTAAGAAAAAAACCAAGTTTGAAACTTGGTTTTTTCCGTTATAAAGATGCAAAAGCAACATTATTTTATTGATAGTCCGCTATCAAGCAACTTAATAGAATTTAAAGTCGTAATCAATGGTCTGGAAGTGCTTATAAATAGTGATGAAGGTATTTTTTCGAAAAACAAATTGGATGCTGGTACCGCCATCATGTTAGAAAGCATCAACTATCCAGCTAGAAAAAACATCTTAGATTTGGGTTGTGGTTACGGAATCGTGGGGCTTTATTTAGCCAAACGATATCCCGATAGTCAGGTTTTTCTCCGAGATATTAATGTCAAAGCCATTGAATTATCGAAGATGAATATTCAGAAAAATCAGTTAACGAATATTCAGGCTAACTTCGAAGATGCGAGCCTTAAAATTCATGCTTCCAAAAAATATGATTTAATCGCTTTCAATCCTCCGATTAAAGCTGGCAAGAAGACCATCTTTGCAATTATTAAAAATACCACTTTCGTTCTGAATAAAAGAACTGGTAAATTAGTGATCGTTAATCTTAAAAGTCAGGGAGCTCCCTCCACAATTAAATTTTTGGCTGAGCTTTACCAAGATGTGAAAGTAATTAAAAAGAAAGCAGGATACTTTGTAATTGAAGCATCCAAACCCATATAAAAATAAATTATTAAATTTTATGTTATAATATTTGGTGCGTTAATTTTAATAATTTAGGTAAAAAATTAAAAAAAGTGAGGTAAAAATGGAAGGAAAAGTAATACAATTTGGTAAAAAAGCGAAAAGAACCCTCTTTTCAAGGATGAATTATGAAGTTGAATTACCTAATCTTTTAGAGATTCAAAGAAATAGCTTTGATTCTTTTATTAAAGAAGGTGTCAAAAAAGTTATTGAAGAAGTTAATCCCTTCTTAGGACATACTAAAAATGGTAACATTAAATTAATAATGGGAGAACCAATTTTCGATAATCCCGACAAAACCATGGAAGAGGCGAAGAAATATGATGCTAATTATAAATTTCTCGTGACAACTATGGTTACTCCAATTGTTGAAGGGGAAGAATTAATTCCGGAAAAATGTACCCTCTGCGAAATTCCTATGATGACTCCTAGTGCAACATTTATTATCAATGGGGCCGAAAGAGTTATTGTTTCGCAAATTGTGCGTTCCTCGGGTGTTTATTTTGCCAAAGCAGAAGGTAAGACTTTAACTGGTGATTTAATTCCTAATCGTGGTGACTGGATTCAAATCCTCCAAGATGCGAAAGGCGCCTATGTCATCAATTTTGATAAATCGATTAAAGTACCTCTTACTTTATTTTTAAGAGCACTAGGTTTAGTAAAATATAGTGATATTAAAAAAGTTTTAGGGAATATTAATCTTTTAGAAACGCTTAAAAAAGAAGAAAAGATTTTTTCGCATTTATATCAATATATCAGTAACGATGAAATTAAATACTTACAACAAGAAATTTATGATTTTAAAGATAATGATGATGATTTTAGTTTTTATAGTCTTTATCCTGATCGTAAGGTTTTATCATTTGCGGAAAGTCCTTATAAGGACATTACCTATATGCAATTATTTACCGATGAAGAACAGAAATATCATGACCTTGATGCCAAATATCAAGACGTGGCCCAAGCCTATCTTTATGGAAAGATTAAAAAGAATGAAAAATTTCCTTCGAATGAGGTTTACAGCTTATACTTCCATGAAAATCTTTTCGACAATAAAAAGTATGATTTAGGTTCCGTAGGTCGCTATAAGTTTAATCAAAAATTAGATATTACTCGCCGTATTTTTGGAAAATATCTGGCTAAAGATTTAAAAAATGGTTCGGAAACCATCTTAGAAAAAGGAACATTCATCGATGAAGAAGTTCTTAAAATCATCGAAAGTAATCGTCATCTTCTTCAAAGAGTGGCCGTCTTGAAAGAACGTTCCCTGGAAAACCCTTCTAAAGATGAAATGTTTGCTCGGGTGGAAAACATTCGCGGCGTCGATCGTATTTTTTTAACTAAAGATATTTATAATATTGAAAGCAACGAAATAATCGCCAAAGAAAAACAAGAACTTGATGCCACTTTATTACAAAAACTTTCGAATAATCGTACTAATTTAAAAGATAATGTTCAGCGATTTTTCTTAGAAAATGAACCGCACGAAACCTTAAAAAATTATAATGATGTTTATGTAGAAGCCTTAGAAGTAAAAATTAAAAAAGACGCTAAGGAAGCCATTTTAGTCGTTGGTTCTTCCGCTCAAAGTAATGTGGTCTATCATTATAATCAAGACAGCGAAACCTTTGATGAACCATCGAAAAAACTTAATATTTCCATCTCGGATATTATCGCTGGCATCAATTATTATTTTAATTTACTTTTTGATATTGGTTCTTTAGATGATATCGATAATCTACAAAATCGTCGGGTTCGTCCAGTAGGTGAATTGCTTTTAAATCAATTTAGAACTGGTCTCAGAGCTTGTAAAAAAGATATTGAAGCCAAATTAAATTCTACTGATTTTAAAGATAAAGATGGTGTTATGAAAGAAGGAATCGTGAAAAATTGTATTGTTGTTTCCAAGTTGGATTCCGCAATTCGTTCCTTTTTTAACTCCTCCCAATTATCGCAGTTCATGGATCAAATAAACCCACTGGCCGAATTAACGCAAAAACGTCGTATTAGTGCGCTGGGCCCCGGTGGTTTGACGAGAGAACATACCGGCGTGGAGGTGCGTGACGTTCATCCGACGCATTATGGTCGTATTTGTCCAATTGAAACTCCGGAAGGACAATCCATTGGTTTAATTACTTCCTTGGCTAGCTATGCAAAAATTGATGAATATGGTTTTATCAAAACGCCTTATTTAAAAATTAATGCTGGTAAAGTGGATATTAATTCCCAAGAACAATATTTAAGTGCCGTTAATGAACAAGATAAAATTATCGCTTCCGCCGCAACTAAAATTGACCTCGAGGGGAATATTATTAGTGATATTATTGTCGGACGTTTAAATGGCGAAACTGGTTTTTATCGGAAGGAAGATGCGGATTACATCGATGTTTCTTCCAAACAAGTTGTTTCGATTGCTACTTCGACCATTCCTTTTTTGGAGCATGATGATGCGACCAGAGCTTTGATGGGAGCCAATATGCAACGACAAGCGGTTCCAGTTATCGAACCAGAAAGTCCGATTGTCGGTACTGGTATCGAACACCGAGCAGCCAAAGATTCGGGTGTCACCGTCGTATCCGATGTCGAAGGTTTTGTGACTTTCGTGGATGCTAATAAAATTACCATCGCTGCTGGGTCTTCTTTAGAAGAAGCTCTGCTTGATAATGAACCAAAAGTTTTTGAACTTAATGTTTTTGAAAGAAGTAATCAAGAATCTTGTATTTTACAAAGACCAATTGTTAATCATGGTGAATGGGTTGATCGCGGAGATATCATCGCTGATGGTTCATCTACGCAAAATGGGGAATTAGCTTTAGGACGAAATGTCGTGGTTGGTTTCATGACCCATGAAGGTTATAATTATGAAGATGCGGTTATCATGTGCGAAGATATTGTCAAAAAAGATTATTTTACTTCTATTCATATTGAAAAGCACCAAACCGAAACCCGAACCATTAAGGGTCTGACTTCCAAAGAAGAAATTCGGCGGGATATTGCTGGCGTTTCTAAGGAAAAACTCGCGGTGCTCGATGAAGATGGCCTACCAATTAAAGGTTTAGAAGTTGCCGAAGGGGATATTCTAGTTGGTAAAATCACTCCTAAAGATAGTGATGATGAAACCGGTGAAAGAGATCTCTTAAATGTGATCTTTGAAAAAAAATCAACAGATTATCGTGATACATCTTTAAAAGTTCCTCATGGTTCCTCAGGTTTCGTTCATAAGGTGCAAGTTTTTAATCGTAAAGAAAAGAAAGCTGAGCTTAAAGATGGGGTAATTGATAAAATCAATGTCTTCACCATTAAAAAACGTAAAATTCAAGAAGGCGATAAAATGGCTGGTCGTCATGGTAATAAAGGGGTTATCTCTAAGATTTTACCACGTGAAGATATGCCTTACCTCGAAGATGGTACTCCGATTGATATTTTATTAAATCCGCTAGGCGTACCTAGTCGAATGAATATTGGTCAAATTTTGGAAGTTCATTTAGGCTTGGCAGCGAAAAATCAAAATATTAAAGTGGCTACTCCGGTTTTTGATGGGGTTACTGATGAAGTCTTAAATGAAGAAATGGCGAAAGGTCATGTCTCACCTAATGGAAAAGTTACCGTTTATAACGGACGCACTGGTCAACCATTTGCTAACAAAATTACGGTTGGGGTGATGTATATGTTAAAACTATCCCACATGGTGGAAGATAAGCTTCATGCTCGTAACAACCATCCTTATTCCTTAGTTACGCAACAACCAATGGGCGGAAAAGCTCGTAATGGTGGTCAAAGATTTGGAGAAATGGAAGTTTGGGCTCTTTATGCCTATGGGGCTGCTCAGACGCTGCGAGAAATTCTGACCATTAAATCTGATGATATGGAAGGCCGAGTTAGTGCTTATACTAATATATCTAAAGGACTGCCATTAAAAGAACCTTCTTTACCAGAATCCTTTATGGTTCTGACCAAAGAATTGCAATCCTTAGGCCTTTATGTAGAATTAATTGATGCTAAGACGCAAGCTAATATCGTTTATAAATCAAAAGCCTTTCAAGATACAAAAGGCAAAAGAAATGGAGGCAATGATTAATTATGGCTAATGTTATTCGTCGAAAAGATTTAAGTACCTATGGAATCTCCAATATTTTATTAGATAAACTCATCTCGATTGGTTATAGTAGTTTAGAACAATTCGATACTGACTATACGAGTTTAGTTAGTTTTATTAATACTAATTTTTTTACCGAGGAAGAGGTAGCCGAATTAAATGCCATCTTCTTAAAAGAATATTTTCCTTCCAGTTTAGTTTTAAACGGGGTTGGTAGTGAATTAGCTGCTAAACTAGATGCCATTAATGTTAAAAACATTAAACTGTTAGTGACCGCCAAAGACCGCAAAGAAATCTATGAAATCGTGGTAAATTATCCGGAAGATTTAATAAAAATCAATGAACTTTATGAAAAGTATGGAAAAAATCCGCTTAGTGCTCAACATGATGGTCGTCCAGTGGTTAATATTGAAAGTGTTCCCGATGATATTATTGGTTTAGATGAAGAAAATATTGAAGAACCAGAAATTGATATTAAAAAGAGAATTGCTTTAGAAATTCCTCATTCCCGTGAAGTTCTCACAAATCGTAAGTATTCCCATATGAAGATTCGTTTAGCCTCCCCGAATGAAATTCGAATTTGGAGTTATGGTGTCGTTAAAAATCATGAAACTATTCATTATCGAACCGGTAAACCCGTACGTGAAGGTTTATTTGCGGAAGAGATTTTTGGTCCAATTAAAGATTATAAATGTGCCTGTGGAAATAAAAACCTTCCTCATGGGACAGTTTGTGAAAAATGTCACGTGGAAATTACTTCGAAAAATGTTCGTCGTGAAAGAATGGGCCGGATTGAACTTTCCGCGAAAATTGTTCATCCTTGGTATGCAAAGTCTTCCAATGTCCTCCCTTCCCTTTTAAGTGTTTTTGGGAAAAATACCAAAAAGATTACCCGCTACGACATTGATCAAATTATTAATCTTCGTCAATTTGTGGTAACTGACCCTGGTACGGTGACTGGTTTATTAAAAAATAACTTCATCGATGAACGAATATTCTCGGATTTATCGACCGTCTTTGGCGATAGTTTTGTGGCTATCACTGGGGCGGAAGCGATTGAATACATGCTCTCATCGATTGATCTGAAAAAAGAAATCAATCATCTAAAACATCATTTGTCAGCAATTCAAAAGAAAATTACCTCCCGTGAAGGCAAAGTTCAACCCAATGTTGATAAAAGAGTTAATAGCATTTGGAAAAAACTTCAATTGTTGGAAGATTTCTACTCTTCCGATAATAAATTATCTTGGATGGTAACCGATGTTATTCCCGTTTTACCGCCAGATTTACGACCAATTGTTGCCCTTGATGGTGGAAAACTAGCCACTAATGGGATTAACAATCTTTATCGTGATATCATCAACCGAAATAATCGTTTAGAAATTCTTAAACGTTATCAATCGCCTTCCATGCTAATCAACAATGAACGTCGACAATTACAAAATGCTATTCAAAAGCTTTATCTTGGTGAAGATCCTCAACCCGGCACGACTAAAAAATCGCGTCCAACTAAATCCTTATCGGAAATCTTAAAGGGTAAACAAGGTCGTTTCCGTCAGAATCTTTTGGGTAAACGGGTGGACTATTCAGCCCGTAGTGTTATTATTGTCGGTCCAGATTTAAAAATGTATCAATGCGGTATTCCTCGAGAAATGGCGGTTATTTTATTTAAACCTTTTATTCTCCAAAAACTTCGTGAAAATGTTACCGATGCTAAAGGCAACGAAAGAACCATTTATAAAGATTTAAATAAGAAATACGAAATGATGAAACATGACGTTTGGGAAGCCCTCGAAGAAGTGGTGAAAGAACATCCCGTTTTGTTAAATCGTGCGCCAACCCTCCACCGTTTAGGTATTCAAGCTTTTGAACCTAAATTAATTGATGGGAAAGCCATTCGTTTACACCCTCTAGTATGTAGCGCATTTAATGCCGACTTTGATGGTGACCAAATGGCGGTTCATTTACCATTATCGATTGAAGCCCAAGCCGAAGCTCGTCTTTTAATGTTAGCTTCTAATAATATTTTAAAACCTAGTGATGGGAAACCAATCGTGACCCCATCCCAAGATATGGTTATTGGTAATTATTATTTGACGATGGAAATCCCCGCTAATTTACAAAGTTTAAAAACTTATTTAGGTCGTGGAGTTATTGAGGCTAATATTGAGAAGTACCTTTATGAAAATCGTAACGAAGGGCGCATATTTGCGGACTTTGAGGAAGTTGAGTTTGCTTTTGAAGCTAAGGAAATTGGCCTGCATACCAGAATTTTAATTGCGGCTAGTTCGATTACCAGCCATTTAGCGGACTATCAACGATCCAGCTTATTGATTACAACTTATGGTAAACTTTTATTTAACCAGATCTTACCGAACAATTTATATTATTTGCAGGAACCAGAGGTTAAGAACTTACAAAGTGGCGTACGCGATGTCTTTTTCTACAAGAAAGAAGATTATGCTAAACTAACTATTAAAGAAAAATTAGATAGCTTGCCAATCGTTAGTCCTTTTGATAAGAAATTTTTAAGCCACATTATCTCGCAAATATTCAAACAATTTGGTAATAGTGAAACCGCCACCATGTTAGATAAGTTAAAAGATTTAGGCTTTATGTATTCCACAGTTTCTGGCTTGTCGATTAGTGCCTTTGATGTCAATGTTTATTCAGGAAAAGAAGAATTATTGAAGGTTTCCGAAGATGTGGTAGCCAAAATCGAAAACCAATATGATTTAGGTTTACTTTCCAAGGGAGAAAAGAACCAAAAGACCAATGCCGTTTGGAAGGATTTAACCGAAGAAATTAAAAATGCCTTGATGAAAGAATTTAAGTTTGATAATCCAGTCTTTATGATGTCAAATAGTGGAGCTCGTGGTACCTCTTCCAACTTCTCACAATTAATTGGGATGCGGGGTTTGATGAATAATCCAAAAGGTGATATCATTGAAGTACCGGTTAAATCTTCCTTCCGTGAAGGTTTAACAGTTTCCGAATTCTTTATTTCCACCCATGGAGCTAGAAAGGGTTCGACCGATACCGCTTTAAAAACCGCTGAATCTGGTTATTTAACTCGAAGATTAGTTGATGTCTCCCAAGATGTCATCGTCACCGAAGAAGATTGTGGTTCGGATAAAGGTTTTATTATGAAAGAACTTAACTATGGAAAAACTTCAGTTCCTCTTGTTGATCGAATTATTGGTCGTTATGTTGCCTCGGATGTTTTGCATCCAGAAACCAAAGAAGTCCTAGTTGCCCGCAATACCTTAATTGATCAAGATTTAGCGGATGTAATTACCAATGCCGGAGTTTTAGAAGTTGAAGTACGAAGTATTTTGACTTGTAACTCGAAACATGGGGTTTGTGTTAAATGTTATGGCCAAAATCTGGCGACCAATAAACCAATTGAAGTTGGTGAAGCGGTGGGGGTTATTGCTGCTCAATCCATTGGTGAACCAGGTACCCAATTAACCATGAGAACCTTCCATACTGGTGGTGTGGCTTCAACTTCTGATATTACCCAAGGCTTGCCAAGGGTTCAAGAATTATTAGAAAGTCGAGAACCAAAAGGGGCGGCTGTTGTTTCGGAATTTGATGGTAAAATTACCAATATTGAACAATATCGTAATAAGATGAAAATTACCATTGATTCCAAAGACGAGAAGAAACAAAAGAATGATTACAGCATCGATAACAATAAAAATATTATTGTCAAAAAAGGTGATGAAGTCCAAGCTGGTCAAGCTCTTACTGATGGACCAATAAGTCCTAAATTAAAATTAAAGTATGGTTCCATCTTAGATGCACAAACTTATATTTTAGAAGAAGTTAAGAAAGTATACAAGGCCCAAGACGTGGATATTTCGGATAAGCATATTGAAATTATTATTCGTCAGATGTCGAAATTTGTTCGAATAGTTTCGGCCGGAGATTCCAATCTTTTACCAGGTACGGAAGTAAGTATTCCTGAATACAAAAAAGTAATTGAAAGTTGCTTACAAAATGGCCAAGTTCCGCCATTTGCGAATCGAACCATTAAGGGTATTGGTATTGCTGCTCGTCATTCGGACTCCTTTTTATCCGCGGTTTCCTTCCAGTATACCATTATGCATTTTATTGAAGCTACCAATAAGGGTAAAACTGATGAGCTCTTTGGCTTAAAGGAAAATGCGATTGTCGGAGATTTAATTCCTTGTGGGACCGGTCTTTTATCAGCTAGTGAGATAACCTATCTTACTCCTTCCAAAGAAAATATTAGTCTTCCAAAAAAAGATGCTAAGGATTTTAAGTAATTATTTATACTTAAAATCCTCAGTATTAAGTGCTACTCTATTTTTTAAAGATTTAACAATGATCTGAAAATAAAAACCAAGTTGTTTATAAACTTGGTTTTTTTGTTAAAAATCTAAAGCAACATTATTTAAAAATTGATTATTTTAGGCTAAAGAACAATAACACAATAAAATTTAGGATTATTTTGTGCGCCTTTTGACTTCTCTGATTTATTTTTACCACCAAAATCTTTATTTTTTTAAACATCACTAATAATATGGTAATCCTTAGAGGGTACTAAACTGCTAGTTTGTGATGTTGGATTCATACTTTTAATATCCAAGGAAGCAGAACTTTCTAAAAGTTATCAAGAGGATTTAATAAAAATCCTTGAATTCACTTGTTTAAATATTAATAGTTGTCAAGAATATAATTTGTTAAATTGCTTGATAAATCGCGAGGGAATTAGTTGCGATTAGCGTTTTTGTGACTTTGCCGATCAGCGTTACTAATTTTAAATTAGTTAAATCAATATTAATTTTAAGATCACTTTTTAAGGGATTAACGATAATTATCAAATTATTTCTTTTCATAGTAATGGGATAATCCCTCGTTAAAAATTCTATTTCTTCGCCTATTAAATCCTTGGAAGACTTTCGAAATTCAATCATTCTTTTGATGGTATTTAATAAAGAATTAGGGTCTTTGATTTGTTGATCAACACAGTTAGTCCCTTTTTCTAGAGGAATCAAAGGTTTTGTTTCACTAAATCCATAAAACTTTTGATTATTCCATTTCATGGGGGTTCGACTACCAGTTCTGGTATAAGCTCCTTCGAAACTTTTTAAATTTTTAAGATACTTCAATCCGATTTCATCGCCATAATAGATAAAGGGGACTCCTGGTAAACAAAGCAAAAATGCGATAATAATTTTACATTGTTCTTGACTATATTGGGGACATAAACGCTCAAAATCATGGTTACCAGAAATATTGCCGATTAAGCCATGACCTTTGATTTGTTGGTACCAATTTAAGTACTCATCAATAAATTTTCCTAAATCCCCACCCTGAGGATTAAAAACACTGGGCTGCCCATGTTTTTCTAAACGCAATAAACGGCTATAGGGATTCCAAGAATGATCGAGCATAAAGTCAACATCAAAGCCGGCTTCATTTAGAGCCTGGCAATGACTCCACTCGCTAATAAAGACTGCCTCGGGATATTTTGGCCGAAGCTCGCTAAATATTTTTCGCCAGAGCCAACAAGTGGCTTGTTTTTGTGGATCATTTTTTACTAGAGAATCGGCCATATCAACGCGAAAGCCATCGATGCCTTTGTTTAACCAAAATTGAATAATTTTAATTAAACGATGGTAATTTTTTTCAGCCCGCGGGTCAAGATAGGATATTTGCCATTGAGGATGATCGATTTGTTGAAAACCATAATTAAGGGCTGGTTGAGTGGAGAAAAAATTAACTAAGTAATTACCATTTCTTTCATAACGACCAGAGATAAATTTATAATCATTAGGGCTTTCAAACCAGTGATTGGACCAAATGTATGAATCACTTTCAAAATTCCTATTAGCCTGGGAACTCTTGATAAAATTAGGATGTTGTTCACTTGTATGTCCGCAAACTAAATCTAAAATCACTCTTAACTGCTTCTTTTTTGCAACTTTAATTAAATTATTAAAATCTTGCATCGTACCAAAGCGGGGATCAATTTGGAAATAATCGACGATATCGTAGCCACCATCCATCATTGGACTAGTAAAAATAGGATTAATCCAAAGAGCATTTATTCCTAAATCCAGAAGATAGGGAATTTTTTGGATAATTCCGACCAAATCTCCCCGTCCGTCTTGGTTGCTATCTTTAAAGGAAGAGGGATAGATTTGATAAAAAATACGATCTTTAATCCATTTATTATTCATGGTCGACTCCTACAAAAAACCAATTTCCGAAGAAATTGGTTTTCAATTAAATTAAATTTGTTCGCGAATCTTGCCGTTAACACCGTGAATTACTACCCGGCCATTATTGTTATTCCGAGCTAGTACTTTTGCAGCGTCAATTGCTTCTTTTTGAGTTGGAAAATATTGAATAGTTTTTTGGGAACCTTGTTTGCGAATGCGCCATTCACGATAATGAGTTTTCGAAAGATCCTTTTGTTGCGAAATATGATAAATATTTTGAGGTTCGGAAGTATCTTTATCGTCTTCATCTTCATCAAAATCTTTAGGAGTTTCTTTTTTAGCTTGAACCTTTTCTTCATCTTCTTTCTTTCCATATTTATGAAGAGTTGAGAGATTAACCTTTTCGCCAGAGATATCAGTTTGTTTAGCTGATTCTTTGAAATAAATTTCACTACCATCTTCGCGAGTAGCTACTGTTTCTTCTTTAACTGTTGTAACTGGTTTAGCAGGTTTAGTTTCTTGATAAACTGTTGTAGTTGTTTTGGTAACTTTAACTGGTTCTTTAACTGGTTCTTTGACTGGTTCCTTAACCGGTTCTTTTACGGGTTCTTTAGCGGCTTGCACTGGTGCTACATAAACTCTTTCTTCTGTAGTGACTTTTTCTTCTTTTACCACTTTTGGTTGCTCGTTAACTACTTCTTCTTTTGTGGTAACTGTTGTGGTTGTCACAGTTCTAACTACTGGTGCACTTTGTTCATGCGACTCTTCGCTAACTTGTTGCTCCTGCTCTTTTGCGGCTTTCTTTTTCTTTTTGGCCTTTACAGTAACAGCAATCACAATAATAATAATGATTAAAAGTAATAAACCGACCCCAACGACTAATCCATTCCATACACCAAAATCACCGATCTTGAATAGCGGTGTAATTAACCAATCCCAAATTTTTTCGAATAATTCTCTCATTTTGATTCCTCCAAAATTATAACCCGTTAATATTATAACAAAAAATGAAAAATATATTATAATTATATACGAAGGAGTATTGACTTATGATATATCTTATTGGGATTGATATCGGAGGAACCAATATTAAGTATGGTTATTTCTCATTAAATGGCGAACTTTTAAGTTCCTATAAAATTCCCACCCCCGCTGAAAATGTTTTGAAAAATATTGTAAAATTTTTCAATGAAAATTTTTCCCTCCAAGATTGTCAAGGAATAGCTATCGGGGTACCAGGAATTATTGTTAATAATCAATTAATTCGCCGACCAAATAATATAAATTGTCCTTTAAATTTATTAGAAGAGCTTCAAAGTTTAATTCCTTCTTCGATTCCTCTATATTTTATTAATGATGCTAATTTAGCGGCATATGGAGAATTTTTCCATAATGAGCGCCGTCAAAGTAGTGCGGTGATGATAACTCTGGGAACCGGAGTCGGGGGTGGTATTATCATTAATAAGCAACTAATTGAAGGGCGAGCGGGAAAGGCGGGAGAAATCGGTCATATTGTGGCCCCCACAAATCATAAAACTGTTTGTGGATGTGGTGAATTTAATCATTTAGAAAGTTATATTGGTTCTAAACAACTCATTCTTCGCTATGAAAAATTAACGAAGCAAACTCATCAAAGTATCGCCTCGATTGTTGAGGCCTTAAAAAATAAAGATTCTTCGGCTGAACTAGTTTTTAATTATTTAGTTAAAAAGTTGATCTATCTTATTAAAACGCTCGATACTATTTTAAATCCCGAGATTTTCATCATTGGTGGTGGGGTAGCGGAAGCTTTTAGTGAGCAATTACTACCAGCTCTGCAAAAATTCTTAGATCCCTCGATAGATGTTTGTCTAGCTAAATTAAAAAACCAGGCCGCTCTTTACGGAGCTTATTACTATTTAAAGTATCAATTAAATCATGGGGTTTGATGGTCTTTTCTTACAACAAATACTTTTAGAGATCAGTCCCCAAATCTTAAAAGGAAGAATTGATAGCCTTATTCCCATTAAAAGTGGTTTTGTTTTAGGCGTCTACCATCTTCAAAGTTATAATTTAATTTTTGACCTTAATCCACAAACTGCCTCCTTATATTTAACCACCACTTCTCACCCCAAGTATTTAGATAATCATGCCTTAAATAGTTTTTTAGAATCTCTAGCGAAAATTATTTTAGGAGCAATCATTGTGAGTGTTGAACAATATTCGACTGATCGCCTGGTCATCTTTAATTTGGAAAAGAAAGACTTTCTGCTAGGAGTTGTTAATTACCATCTAATTTTTGAAATCTTTGGTAAGCGAGCTAATGTTATTTTAACCAGCGAGCAAGATCTTATTTTACATACCTATAAAAGAGATTTGAATAATCTCGGTCGAACGATTATTCCGCGGGCCCGATATGTGGTACCATTAGAAACTTCCCAATTAAAAAAGCTCGGTTTTCCCCCGGTGATTAACTACGCGGATTTTCTTTCATCTGATGATTTACAACATCATTATTTTGGACTTAGCCCCAACGCGGCTCTTTATTTTTTTAATAAGCAATTGCAACCATCACAAATTAAACTTCAACCTTGTGTTTTTCAAGATGATTACTATTTTTTTAATATATTCGATACCACGGAAGTGATTACTTATCCAACTTTAAGCCAATTATTAGCCTCCCGCCAAAAAGAGGTTTTTAGCAATACTTATTTGAAATATTTAGATTCCACTATCACTAAATATCGTAACACCGCCATCAAATTACTTACCACTATTCAAACCAACACCAATGCTAATTTTACCCAAATGGCCGAAAAACTAACCCCATTTTATCAGTATTATCACCTATATCTAGATAGTTTTGAAGGGATTAGTTTAGATAAGAAATATACCCTTCGTCAAAATATTAATATTTTTTATCAAAAAGCTAAAAAGTATGCGGCCTCAATTGCTAAGTTACAAAATCAATTACTTACCACGCAGGATCATTTAACTAATTTAGAAGATATTCGTTACAATTATCTCTTTATTAGCCAGTCCAATGACCCCCAAATTGAGTCGCTTTTAATCCCCTATGGTTATGCTAAAAACCATCAAAGTAGCAAAATTATTAAAAAAGGTAATTACTTATCGCGCACCTTCCAAGGGGTTAATATCTATATTGGTAAAAATGCCCCCCAAAACGAAGAACTCATTAAAAAATCCCCCGATTTTTACTGGTTTCATTTACAAAATGCCCCAGGAGCTCATCTTATTTATGCCAGTAAAACTATCACCCCAGAAGCTATAGTATTTTGTGCAAATTTAGTAGCTAGTTTTTCTTTGAAAACTTCGACCCCTCATGTCGCGGTGGATTATACCATTTTAAAAAATGTTAAAAGAATTGCGAACCTGCATACTTTTAAAGTAAGTATAAAAAATTATCAGACAATTATCATCGATTACCTCGCAAATTAAAAACAAAATTAATTTATAGACTCGTCTTGTTTTTGAAAAGTTGAAGGTTTTTGATAAAATATTAGTATGAAGGTTATTTATATTACGCAAAATAAAAAAGCCTACCATGATTATCATGTTTTTGATACCTATGAGGCAGGTATCCAATTAAGAGGTTCGGAGATTAAGCAAATTCGCCATAATAAGATTGTCATCAATGATGCTTATGTGAATATTGAAAATTACCAAGCCTATTTATTGAATGCCGATATTCAAAGTGTGCAAAATTCGAATATTTTTTCTCATCAAGCCAAGCGTGAACGCAAATTGCTTTTACATAAAAACGAAATCTTGAAATTGAAAATGCAAAAAGAACGCAAGGGTTTTACGATTATTCCCTTGAAGGTATATATTAATAATGGCTTATGCAAGGTGCAGATCGCTTTGGTTAAAGGTAAGGACAAAGTTGATAAGCGCCAAGCTTTAAAGGAAAAAGATCAAAAAGATCATTTACAAAGAATTTTAACAAGGAGCAAAAGTTTATGAGTACAATTGGTTTAATGTTAGGCGGGGGAGGAGCTAAGGGCTCTTACCAGTTAGGAGTAATTAAAGCTTTAATTGAAGAAGGCTTATATAAGGATGTCAGTTGTGTCTCGGGTACTTCGATCGGGGCGATTAATGCTTTTTTGTTAGCCAGCATTAAAACCTTCGATGAAATTCTGAGTATTTGGAAACTTTTAAATAATAAGAATATTTTTAAGAGTTTTCGGCGTGATTACCAAGGATTTTTTGATTTAAACGCTCTTCGCGATACTATCGCTCAACAAATTGATTTAGATTACTTTCATACCTATCCTAAAGATATCTTTGTGACCGCCACCAAAATGCCCAATAGTGATATTTTCAATCAAGTTAACCTTTTAAAAGTAACTAGGGAAGTTTTTCATTTGAACTATTATGATGATCCCATCGATGCGACGATGGCTAGTGCGGCGATTCCTTATGTTTTTGGAACGAAAAAAATTGGGGAAAATTATTATGTTGATGGTGGTTTAGTTGATCAAAACCCTTATGAACCACTTTTGAATATGGGTTGTGATTTAATTTTTAGTGTGCCTCTTGGTAAAAAGGTTAAAGGTTGGTTTGATTATAAATCGCGAAACTTTATCGATATTGACTTTTTAATTCCCAACCATTTTTTTGTTTCCACCATTGGTGACTTAGCGGAGAGTGTTAATTTTTCCTATGTTTTTAAACATAAAAATTTTTGGTTAGGTTATTTTTATGCCCGGGCACTAATCCAAAAACTTTTTACCAATAAGACCCTTTTTTATGATGAATTTGGTCATCTAGCAACCAATGCCAAACCTAGTTACAAGCGCTATAATTTAACCTTCAAAGAAATTCTTCTAGTTAAACAAGCTTTAAGGGTCTTTTTAAAGGAAGACGATGACACAAGAGCTCAAATATAAATTAAGTAGTCTTCCCCAAAGTAGTGGTTGCTACTTTATGAAACAAGGATCAACCATTATTTATATTGGTAAAGCTAAGAATTTAAAATCTCGAGTTAACTCTTATTTCGTCGGGTCACATAATAATAAAACCACGATGTTGGTTCAAGATATTACCGATATTGATTACATTATAGTTGACAATGATAAAGAGGCCTTTATTTTAGAAATTAATTTAATCAAGAAACATCGTCCCAAATATAACATTTTATTAGTTGATGATAAATCTTATCCTTATATTGAAATTACGGCGGAAAAATATCCTTTATTAAAATTAAACCGCGAAGTCAAACAAAAACACAAAAATGTTTTTGGTCCCTATCCCACTAATTATTCGGCCTATTATTTGCATAAGATTCTCAATGAAATTTATCCTTTTCGTAAATGTGAAACTCTTCCCAAAAAAGAGTGTATTTACTATCACCTGCACCAATGCCTAGCTCCCTGTATTCATCCCGAGGTTGATTACGCCCCCATTGTTAATGAAGTCGTCCAAATTATGAAAGGCTCTAACCAAGAGTTATTGAGTTCTTTGCAAACACAGATGCTTAAACAAAGTGAATTATTGAATTATGAACTGGCTTTAAAAATCCGCGATCTAATTGAACACATTAAACTGGCCCAAGTAAAACAAGTTGTTGAAAGCAGGGATTCCTTGGATCGTGATGTCATTAGTTATGCTAATAACGATAATTATTTAGCAATTAACATTTTAATGGTCCGCAAGGGTCAACTCATCGATAATTATACCCAAGTATTTAGTATTCTTGATGAAGTAGACTTAGAAATTAGTAAGATTCTCTGTGAATATTATTTGGAAAAGATTGATTACTTGGACGAAATTTTAATTAGTGATGATTTGGCTTATGAGGATTTTAGGTTATTTAATGAGAAGAAAATTAAGGTTGTCAAAAAGGGTCCGAAGTTTAAATTGTTAAGTATTAGCCATGAAAACGCCTTAAATACCTTAAATAATTATCATCTTTTACATATGGCAAAAGCCGATTTGATTCTTGATTCTCTTAAGGAATTATCGACTTACGTAAATCATCCCCTAACTTATTTAGAAATTTTTGATAATGCTCATCTTTTTGGGGTCGATGCCGTCTCCAGTGTGGTTGTTTTTAAAAATAATAGTTTTTCCAAAAAAGATTATCGAAAGTTTCATTTAAAGACTTCGACAAATGATGATTTAAAATCTTTAAGTGAAGTTATATATCGTAGATATTTTCGTTTATTAAGCGAAAATTCACCATTACCAGATTTAGTACTGGTCGATGGTGGAACTAATCAAGTCCAAGCTGCTCAAAAAGTTTTAGAAAGTCTAGGGCTAAATATTAGTGTTTTGGGATTGGTTAAAAATGAAAATCACAAATTACGTGGCTTTATTGTTCACCAACAAGAGATTAAACTCGATAAAAATAGTTCTTTATTTAAGTTTTTACTTTCACTTTCGGAAGAAGTTCATCGTTTTACCATCAATTTCCATCGCCAAGTTCATCAAAGTTCCCCTTACTTGGGTATTTTAACAAAAATAAAATCCATCGGACCCATTACCAAAAATAAGCTTTTAAAGCGTTGTAATAGTTTAAGTGAAATAAAGGCACTAACTGATGATGAGTTGGTAGAAATTGGGCTTAATAAGGCGCAAATAACACAATTAAGAAAGGGATTGAAGTATTATGATTAAGGGGATGATTTCTAATTTAAATATTAATTTACAATATTTTAGTATCGAAAATAATGGGATTAAAAATTACTACTACCTCCCTGCTCGTTTATTTTCTGTTTTTGGTCACTCGCTTTTAGATGGCCAAATAGTTGCTTTGACGATTACCGAAAATACAAAAATTATCAATCATATTCGGATGTATCAAATCGGAAGCTTCTTAACGATTTCTTATCCGAATTCTTCGAAAATTTTGTATAATGCTCAGGCTCTTCAACGAAAGGTTTATGAAGTTTTAAAAAATAATTCCTATTATTTAATCATCGATTTTGAAGTATCGATGGCCCGTTTTCGGGAAAAGAATTTTCAAGGTCAAATCTTACAGGCTGGCTATCTTTTAGTAAAGTTAGGCCAGGGGGAACAAAATGTTCTTAGTGGTGCCCAATATACGAAGGAAATACGACGGGATAATTTATTTTTAAAACCGACAAATATGGATATCCATAATCCGAAGATTTTTAATTTGATCCGTGCCTCCAAGGAAGAGTATTTTCGGCTTTGTGTTGATTATATGGTCTTTTATGAACAATTAAAAACAATTATGAAAGAATATAATCCGAAGATTGTTATTTGGGGAGCCAATGATATTCAAACTCTCAATAATAGTTATCTCTTTAATCAGGTTGAACCCTTGACCACCAAAGATAATTTTATTAATTTATTGAAACTTCATCGAGATTTTTATAATTTAACTGATGATCTTGGTTTATATAGTGCTTATAATTTATATTATGATAGTTCCCATGTGCAAGACCATGACGCCCTCAACGATGCCCTCAAAACGGCTTTCGTTTTAGATGCTTTTTATGGGGTTTTACGTAATATTTTTGAAGATGAATAAATTGACTAAATTTTCGCGGTTTATCTTTGCTGTTTGGGAGTTGGGAATACTCGATAAGTCACTTCTGCTAGCAAGTTAGGAGTCTAAAAGTCTAGTTTTGAGCCTTTTTTTGCTTAATATTGCAATAAAAATTAAAATATTATATAATTATTATAATCTTTACGGGGAGGGATTAGTGAAATTAAACCAAAAAGGATTGCTAATAATTATATCTGGACCTAGTGGTGTCGGAAAATCTACCGTTCGAAAAGCCCTCTTTAGTTTGCCAAACCATCATTTAGTTTATTCGATTTCTATGACTACGAGACCACCCAGGGATAATGAAGTTGAAGGGGTTGATTACTACTTCGTATCCCATGAAGAATTTCTTGGTCGAATTAAGGAAGACAAATTTCTTGAGTACGCTAACTTCGTCGGTAATTACTATGGAACTCCGAAGGATATGGTGGATAATAACTTAGAAAAAGGTAACGAAGTCATCCTGGAAATCGAAGTTGATGGTGCTCAACAAGTTATGCAAAAGAAAAGAGATGCCGTTTCCATCTTTCTAGTGCCTCCATCCAAAAAAGCCCTTATTGAACGTTTACAAACGCGGAAAACTGATTCTAAAGAGGTGATGGAAGCCCGTTTAGAAAAAGCCAACCGTGAATTTAGTTTAGCCCATAAGTATGATTATATTGTGGTTAATGATGATGTAAAAAATGCTGCCGATCGTATTATGGCGATCATTCGTGCGGAGCATGCGCGCACGGCCCGAAGTATTTACAAATATAAAAAATTATTGGAGGATGTTATATGAGCAAAGGTATTGACTACCCATCGATTGATGAATTATTAACGAAATTTAATTCAAAGTACAAATTAGCTTATTTAGCTGGTGTTTTAGCTAAATATATTAAAGAGGAAAAATTAGAATTTGATAGTTCGGATTATCAATGTAAAAGCCCTATCGGGATTGCTTTAGAAGAAATTCTAAAAGGCAATCTTAAATCGAATATCTAAGTTGAAGGTTTATCAATAAAAAAAAGAATCTTCGCGGGGATTCTTTTTTTGTTATGGAGGCTCCAAACGGATTTGAACCGATGATGAGGCAGTTGCAGTGCCTTGCCTTACCACTTGGCTATAGAGCCATAAATTATTATATCAAAGTTCAAGAAATTGGTACTTTTTTGATGATTCAAGAAAATTTATCGGTAAATTAGAAGAAAATTTATGTTTCTTTTTTATACAATTTGCGAAATATGTATCATAAGCATCAGATTTAAGAATAATTTTTTTTGTGATATAATATTCTTGGCACTTATAAAGTTAGAGTGCCAAAAAGGAGATAAATATGAATAATAATCAACAGGAAAACTATGAAAACGATCCAAAAATCTTAGAACGTTTTGGTCGCAATTTAAATGAAGAAATAAATAAAGGAAAAATTGACCCAGTTATTGGTCGCGATGATGAAATTCGTTCACTAATTAAAGTTCTTTCCCGCAAAACTAAAAATAATCCGGTCTTAATTGGCGAACCAGGAGTTGGTAAAACCGCGATTGTCGAAGGGTTAGCCCGTCGTATTGTGAGCAAGGATGTCCCATCGGGTTTAATTAGTAAAACAGTTTATGAATTAGATCTGGCTTCTTTGGTAGCCGGAGCGAAATACCGAGGAGAATTTGAAGAACGTTTAAAATCCGTCTTACAAAAAATAAAAGAATCATCAGGAGAAATTATCTTATTCATTGATGAATTACATACCATTGTTGGAACCGGGGCCGCGGAGGGATCTTTGGATGCTTCTAATATGTTAAAGCCCATGCTAGCCCGTGGCGAACTTCATTGTGTAGGAGCTACCACCATCAATGAATACCGCAAATATATTGAAAAAGATGCGGCCTTGGAACGGCGATTTCAACCTATTTTAGTCAATGAACCAACGGTTGATGATACAATCTCGATTTTACGAGGTCTAAAAGACCGTTTTGAAGCCTATCATGGCGTTCAAATCAGCGATGAAGCTTTAATCGCGGCAACTGTGCTTTCCAATCGTTATATTACTGATCGTTTTTTACCTGATAAAGCCATCGACTTAATTGATGAAGCCTGTGCTTCTATTCGAATTCAAATTGATTCAATGCCAGTTAGTTTAGATGAGGTATTGCGAAAGATTATGGCCTTGGAAATTGAAAAAAGTGCCTTGATCAAAGAAGACAATGATTTAAGTAAAAATCGTCTTTTAGTCATTGAAAAAGAACTCACCAAATTGCGCGTTGAAGAAGCTTCCATTCGTCAAAAATGGAATCGTGATAAAGACTCTTTACATCTTATTAAAACTAAGAAAAATAAGTTGGAAGAATTACGTTTTGAATTAAATAATGCTTTTAATAAGGGCGATTATAATCGGGCTTCGGAGCTCAACTATGCCCAAATACCCTCATTAGAAAAAGAAATAAAGCGCTTAAGTAGTGATTATCAGAAAAATTCCTTGGTTAGTGAAGTTGTTGATATTAATACTATTACGGCCGTTATCTCCAAGTGGACATCAATTCCCGTATCTAAACTTAATGAAAGTGAAAGTGCTAAATTACTTAATTTAGAAGCCGAATTACAAAAAAGAGTGATCGGCCAAGATTATGCTTTAAGTTTGGTTAGTGACGCCATAATCCGTCAGAGAAGTGGGGTAAAAAATGATGCCCGACCAATTGGAACATTCTTATTTTTAGGTCCGACTGGGGTCGGAAAAACGGAGGTCGCTAGATCGCTTGCGGATATTTTATTTTCGGGAACCTCCCATATTATTCGTTTAGATATGAGTGAATATATGGAAGCTTTTAATGTTTCTAAATTAATAGGCTCCGCTCCTGGTTATGTTGGCTATGAGGATGGTGGTCAGTTAACGGAAGCCGTTCGTCGCCAACCATATTCCATTATCTTATTTGATGAAATTGAAAAAGCTCACCCTGATGTGTATAATATTTTATTACAAATTTTCGAAGATGGTCGTTTAACAGACTCTCATGGTCGTTTAGTGGACTTTAAAAATACTATTATTATTATGACTTCCAATTTAGCCTCGGATATCTTATTATCCACCAAAGAAAATAAAAATCAAGAAGTCTTAAAGGTAGTGGGAAAGACCTTTAAACCCGAATTAATTAACCGAATTGATGAGATCGTTATTTTTAATCCTTTGAGTTTTAATGACCAAGTTAAAATTGTTGATAAGTTAATCAATGAGTTGACCTTAAAAAATCAGGAAAATGAACTCTATATTACCTTTGATCAAAGTGTTGCCCGTTATGTGATGAAATATGGCTATGATGTCACCTATGGTGCTCGACCTTTAAAACGTTTTATTACCAAAAACATCGAAACCTTTATTGCAAAAGCCATTTTACATTCGACTATTCAACCACGAAAACATTATTTAATGTCTTATGATGGCCAACTGGTTCTTCAAGAAATTAAATAGTCACCTTTATTACGGCGAAATTGCTGACTTTTTGCTTGGGGAAGTTTAAATAATTTAGTAGCTAATAAATAGATAAAATATAGGGCAACAATGATTATAACCCCTAAAAGACAAATCGCCATCAAATAAATAATATTTATATGATACCAACCACCAAGGATTCTTTCATTTCCTAAAGCAAAAAGTGTGGTCATGGGAAAGCCAGGATTGGGTTTAACCGCAAAAAAATAATTAGCTTTTTCATATTCTGGCAGATCAACCCTATTCATTAAATTGCATAGGGGATTGGCGAGCAAAAACATTATAACGGTTAAAGTACTGGTTAAAACGATTGTTTTAATATTTAAGTAAAACATCCCTTTCACTAGTGCAAAAATAGGCATGACAATTAATAAGAGGTGTCCAACAAAATAAGCTAGTCCATGAAAAGAGATAATCGTTGCGTATTGTTCCACACCACCGGCGAAGATTAAGGCTAAAATGGCGGCTGGCAAATTAATGGTAAAGCCATAAGAATAGAGAACTTTCGAACGAAAGATAAAAGCAAATAAAAAGAAAAAGTTGGCAAAGTGACATAATTGCAAAGGAATCGCATCCGGCAAAAAAGCCCAATTATTTTGTAGTTCTAAATTGATGTTTCTTAATAAAAGAATTAAAATACCTAAAATACTTAAAATGATGCCGATAATTTGATTAGTTTTTTGAGAAGATTTTCGTGTCAGTAATAGTAAGGTCGCCACCACGATAAAAGGGGCAATTATCGCTATAAAATGAAAGGCACTCCACAGATGAAATTGCATAGAACCTCCAAATGCAATATAATTATAACAAAATTTTTTTCCAAAAATAAGAAGAAGATAAAAATTACTTTTGGCTAGTATAACTTTTATGATTTTTCTTTTAAAGCCGAAATTGTTCATTAAGATAATATATTTTTTTATTAATATTTATTTGATATAATTTAAGTATGAAAAGATTATTATTAGTATTAACAATTCTATGTTCAACCTTTCTCTTAATTGCTTGTAGCAACCAATTTTCCTATGTTTTATTAGCCAATACCGGTGGTACTGTTAGCGGCAGCATCAGTGGTACCTATGCGAAAGGAACTACTTTATCTTGTGGGGCGCAGGCTGATGAAGGATTTTATTTTGATGGTTGGTATTTAAACAATAAACTGGTCAGTACCGAAAACCCCTATAATTTTACTTTGACCAAAAACTCACAGATGGTTGGTCGATTTTCTTATACTGAATATAACATCATTTATCATCTAGGTTCACAAGGAACCCTAGGCCCTAATAGTCCATTAACCTTTACCATTAACAGCAATTTTGATTTAGAAAATGCCGTAGCTAATACTGGCTATCTCTTTAATGGTTGGTATAGTGAAAGTAATTTCGTTCATCAGATAACTCATATTTCCCGAGGAACCAATCATGATGTCGAACTATGGGCAAAATATAGTCAAACTAATGCCTTTGAGCAATTATGGTTATCTTATTATCCCAACATGACCCCTCCTCCTCATTTGAATTTCTTTGAAGTCCTCGAACCAAGTCCTACTCCTCCGGCTTCCAATTACCAATTTATGGCTGGTGGTTTAGCAACGGTACAGGAATTCAATCAATGGATTAACAGTGTCGGAGGTATCGATATGACTTCGGTGATGCTCAGCGCCATGGAAACTCAGTTACAATCCATTCTTCCCGGCTTTGCTTTCCCCGATGGTTATGACATCGGGATAAAATATTATGTAACTAATTTTGGAACTGGACCAATGGCAATTTATATTGAAGATGATATGGAAGAAACCGTCGCAGCATTTTTAGCTTCTCTTCCCGCCGAACAACGAGCTCTTGTGGAAATTTTGTTTGCTGGTCTGACCAACGGCATTGATCTTTCGGTTGCTAATTATAGCGTAGTTGGTTAAAACTTATCTTTAAAAAAATAAAAGGCACGAATTTCGTGCCTTTTATTTTTGAAGAATTACTTTTCTTCTTTTTTGGTCTTTTTAGGGAGAACCAATTGCCCTTTGTAGTAACCACTATTAGGAGTAACTCGGTGGGGAAGAGTATATTCTCCAGTGTTAGGACAAACAACTAATGTTGGTGCCTCTAATTTATAGTGACTACGACGGCGTCTTTTTTGCGCTTTACTGTGTC
The DNA here is from genome assembly GCA_031284745.1 of Acholeplasmatales bacterium. Lineage (GTDB taxonomy): Bacteria > Bacillota_I > Bacilli_A > Acholeplasmatales > Acholeplasmataceae > JAITXV01. The sequence goes on from JAITXJ010000019.1 coordinate 31,291, forward strand.
GGCGAAAAGGAATAGCCATATAATCTCCTTTTTATCTAAATCTCTTCAATATTTACCGAAGAGTGATAAACAACGTACGGTTTTTCACTGACTATGTAACCATATACTAACTCATCCAAATCAATCTCTTCCGTTAGTGGATAATCACAATCAAGTGTTTTACCGAATTTTAAGTCTTCCATAACATCCAAATTAGATTCTACTCCTTTTCCGGTTACATCACAAGCCAAAACTAATTGACAAGTAATATTCAAACCCAAATCAAGAATATCCTCACTTTTCTGATAGTCGACTTTTACCTTAACCATTTTAAAGGCTAAGATGTCGATGGATTTTGCTAAATATTTTGTCAAATCACACTCATATTCAATTGTTCCTGTATTCATTAAATCCAAGTACCGCAAAACCATACAATGATTATATCAAAATCTCCAAATAATAAATTAATAAAGTATTCTTGATCCTGACAAATATCGAACTACCACTCGATCTTTTAAATTATAATAACCAAACTTACCAATAATTATCATCTTTAAGCCTATAATCAAAAATGATTAGCAGATTTAATTTTCGATGAAAAATTATAATTTTTCTTAAATTACTAATTATTAGTTAATAATAACATTTTTATTTATAAATAATGTCAGAAATGATAAAAAATGCAAAAAAGTAGTATAATTATTAATGAGGTTTTTATGCCAAGAAAACAAACAGTTCAAGAAGAATTACGTTACGAAGACTTAAATGAAGAAAGAAAAACATTTCAAAGTGTAGTTGATAAAAAAAGCACTACTCATTTTAAGTATAATATTTATATTGTCATAAAAATTGAAAAAAGGACCGATGGCAAAAATGGCTTTAAGGATATTTTTCATGTCCTTGATGACCTTAGAAAGGCTCTGCCGGAATCCGAAAGAGCCGCCCTTTTTTGTAACGACCTGAATTTTCGTTCCACGATTAAGCAAACTATTACTTATCCAAAGAAATGGTTTAATGATATTCATCTTTTAGAAAAGTATTACTATCAACTTTCTAAAAGTTTAAATCTTTTTCTTTATAATGAAGAGGGTACTAATCGTTTTATTGAAAGGGATTACCGGGTTATCGACTATGATGTCTATATCACTGATGTTGAAGCTAATAAAGTTTTGCCAATTGATGAAATTCAAGAGTTGTTTAATTAATGTCTTATAAGAGGGAGCTCTCCTTTGAACAAGTTAATAAATTAGAATCGATCTATAAAAACTCATTTATTTACCATGGCACCAATAAAGTTGTCAAAAATGAGAATTTTACCCTTTTACTACACGCTAATAACCAGATGTCCATCGATGGGGATAATACCTCAAGTATTATTTATGATATTGTTTCAACCCTAGGAATTGAAGATTTTGACGGAATATTTTGTAGTGAAGCGAAAGATGAAGATAATATTGGCTTTACTTCCATTGTGGCGGTGGAGGTGCGAAGTAATAACTACTTAGCCTTACCAAATCCCTTTGAAGTTGATTTGATCAACGATAACGAAGTAATTAAATCCGGTCGAATTTTAACGAAAGTTTTACCTTATAAATTTTATTTTCTTAATCGTCAAGAAAACGCTTTTTTGAATAAGAATAAAGTTAGTACTTTAAAATTACGAGTTTTAAGTTATAATACGGTGATCCTTAGTTTATTAAATGTTACACAAGTGAAGTTTCCCGTCTTTATTGAACCTTTTTGTCATCGAGATGCTTACATTAAAAATCTGTCCGAACAAGCTAAGCGTTATGTAGATGTCGTAATGATTGATAAAATATCCAAAAATATTGGCTATCTGTATGCTAAAATTATTGCTCGTTATTTGATGATCATTAAAAAACAAACCCTGGCTAAAAGATAAGCAATTATCATTTTAAAGTTTAATTGTATTTTAAAAGACATAACTTGGGCGTTTATCTCTTTTTTTGATAAAATAATCTTGTGTCTAAGTTAGTATTTCGGGAAGATCTTATCAAAAAACTTTATATCTTTGATTTATTAGGAGCCAAAAATTACTCAAAGCAAACTGCGCCTGATTTTTTAATTGAAGTTGATGACGAAGAAAAAGATTTCCCCTTAATTTTAAGCGACGCTGATCAAGAAAACTTTTTTCAAATTACTCAAAACATTTCCCAAATCGATGAAATCATTAAAGATTGTTTAATTGAATATCATTTGGCTCGTTTATCTTATCTAGATCGGGCGATCATCCGCCTGGCGACTTATAGCCTGGTTTTTGAACCTCAAAAAGCTAGTTCTTTTATTTTTACCGAAATGTTAGAATTAACTAAAACCTACACGGATTTAGGTGATTCGAAACAAAAGAATTTCAATCATCGTTTATTAACAAATATTAAAGCTAAAATTGGTAGGGTCGACAATGGATAAAATCTTAAGTGTTAGTCAAATTAATAGTTCGATTAAAGAAGCGCTAAATACGGAAGCTTTTACCAATATTATCATCGAAGGGGAAATCTCTAATTTTAAAAATCATCAGACGGGGAATTTATATTTTGCTTTAAAAGATGCTCTTTCCCAAATCAATGCCAATATGTGGTCATCTTATGTTCGACTCTTACAATTTTCTCCTAAAGACGGCGATAAAGTTATTTGTTATGGTTCAGTTAGTGTTTATGAAAAGGGTGGTTCTTACGCCTTTAACGTTTATAAAATGGAAGTAAAAGGAGAGGGTGATCTTTTTAAACGCTATCAAGAAACTCTAAAATATTATGAACAAAAGGGCTATTATGAAGCAAGGTATAAAATTAGTATTCCTAAATACCCAACAAGTATTGGTTTAATCACTAGTGCCACGGGGGCGGTCATTCAAGATTTTATCAGGACAATTAATCGCCGCTATCGCCTTTGTGAGGTGGTTTTATATCCAGCAATTGTTCAAGGTCCCGATTGTCCTTTGAGTGTGAGCTCTTGTATAAAAAAAGCTAACCTTGATAAAAGATGTAATGTCCTTTTAGTAGGAAGAGGTGGTGGCTCATTCGAAGATTTATTTGGTTTTAATGATTCATTGATCATCGAAGCTATTCATGATTCGGTAATTCCGATCATCACTTGTATTGGTCATGGCACTGATAAGTCGATTGCGGACTATGTAGCCGATTTAGAAGCTCCCACTCCCACCGCCGCGGCCGAACTAGCCACTCCGGATAGTTTAAATTTAATTAAAGCTTTAGGCAATGTGGAAGAAACCATTCGACGAAACCTCAAAAATAAAATTGAAAGCTTACAGAATGAAGTGAGCAATAATATTAATTTATTGGAGGCTTTGAGTCCTAGTGCCCAAATACTTAGTTGCCAAACCAAAAACGAGAGTTTAACGGTAACCTTGCAAAACCTCCTGAAAAATTATCTAGCAACCAAATCTGACCTAGTGTTAAAATATGCTAGTAACATCGAGGCACTAAACCCCCAGGCGATTTTGGCTCGCGGTTATAGTTTAGTTTACCAAGGTGATCATATTTTAAATAGTATTAAAAATTTAAAGGTTAGTGAAGATGTAAGGGTAAAACTTAGTGATGGAACCATAAAGACAACCATCAAAGAAATAAAAGGAGAATAGAATGGAAAAAACATTTGAAGAGTTATTAAATGATTTGGAACAAATTGTTAACAAATTAAAGGGCGAAAATACCCCTTTAGAAGAAGCCTTGGCTCTTTATAAAAAAGGAATATCTTTATCTAAGTTGTTAACTACCAAACTTAATAGTGCTAAAGAAATTATTATCCGCGATGCCAACGAATAAATTTTTAGAGCCCAACTTTAATCTAAAAACTTTAAGTGCCAACGAATTACAAGAATTAGTCGCCGATATTCGAGGCTTTATTTATCAAGAAGTCAACCATCATGGTGGTCATTTAGCTTCTAATTTAGCAAGTATTGAGTTTATTTGTGCCCTGCATTATGTTTACGACTTAAATAAAACCCGCTTAATATTTGATGTTGGTCATCAAGCTTATACTCATAAAATATTGACTGGTCGTCATGATTTTTCCAAGTTTCGTCAAGGAGGCATGAGTGGTTTTATTCGCGAAAGTGAATCTCCTTATGATATTTTTGAATCTGGTCACGCCGGTAATGCTTTAGGGGCCTTAAGTGCTTATCGGGCCCTAGATTTAAATAATAAGGTCGGAAAAGAAAACATCGCTATTATTGGCGATCAAAGTTTTTTAAATGGTCATTCCTTAGAATCTTTTAGCTACCTTTTAGAAACCACTGCAGCCAAAAATTGTCCCAACCAAGGGAAAGTTACGATTGTTTATAACGATAATTCTCCGCAAATTAAAACTTCTAATTTTGACCCTAGCTTGGTCTTAAAAAACCTTTGCCAAAACGTTGGTTGGTCTTATATTGAAGTTCACCAAGGAAATGATGTCCTTGATGGTATTCAAGCCTTAGAAAGTGCTCAAAAAAAGTCGGGTAGTGTTTTTGTGCATTTTCACACTCTGCGGGGTTATGGTTATCCCGAAATTGTTTCTCAACCAGATCTTTACCATTCCATTGGACCTAGTCATCGAAGGATTACTTTAAGTATGGCCGATGTTTTAGAGAAACTCAACACCCCCCAAACCCCTCTATATTGTTTTAACTCGGCGATGACAAGAGCTCAACATTTGGTTAGTTATCAACAAAATCATCCCCACCTTTATTTTGATCTAGGTATTCGGGAAGATCATAGTTTAACGAGCGCCACCATCTTTGCCAAAGAAGGACACCGGGTTTATGTGACCTATTATTCGACTTTTTTTCAAAGAGTTATCGATGGCCTCATCAATGAAATTCTACGGACCAAAACGAAGATTATTATTGGTATCGATGCCTGTGGAATCGCTGATTATAATGGATCAACACATCAAGGCTTATTCGATTTAGGCCTCTTGTATGCTCTGGATATTCCCATCGTAAGTCCCTTTAATTTAAATGAAGCCTATTATTTGATGGATAAATTTTATCGTAGTTCGCTTGCTGGACCGCTTGCCTTACGCTTTTCGAAAGATTTTACCCAGAATAAGCCCATCACTCCTACGAAGCCTACATATGAGCTTAATGCCCAGGTACTAGCTCCACAAGCGGTAATTTTAACTTATGGTCGCGTAGCTTCTTTAATTTTAGATTATGTTACGAGCCATCATTATCCGTTCTTAGTTCTTAATTGTTATCAACTTAATCCTTTAGAAGAACAACTTTTAACGATAATTGGGGATCATAAGATCATTGTTTATGAAGAAACTTTTTATGGTGGAGGTTTATATCATAAATTAATTGAGGCTTTGTTTGTTCGCGGACGCCATAATAAAGTTTATCAGGTTGCCATTGATAAACCCTTTGTTGAAGGTCTTCCCGATGATTCATTTTTTGATAATCTTCACCTTTGGAATCAACGTTTAAAAGCCATCATTGAGGAAATATTGAATCAATCTTCGCCTCGTACTAATTTTTGATCTATGCAAACTATTTAGCCTTATTGGATTATTATATTTAATCTAAGAAAATATAGTTTGGGAATTCGTGCTGATTTATCAAATAACCAGAATAATTTTTGCATAAAATCTGAAAGATATCACGAAATAAAAAAAGAATCCTTAAAAGGACTCTTTTAAATTATCTTCCATCAAGGGGGTCGTGGTGGACTAATAAAAAATTAAATGTTGATTATATGCCTCCGGCATTATTGACAATTGAAATAACTAAGGCGACTATAATTAAAGCGCCCATCCCAAAAATTAAAATCCAAACAATTATTTTTCCCCAAAGAGTTTTCGTAGGGTCTTTAAAAACTGGAACTTTAGCGGTCGTAGAGACCGCGTCTTTGGCGGAATCTTTAGAATCCTTCTTGGCTGGTTTTTTCTTCTTTTTAGTTTCTCGGTTCGATTTTTGTTCTTTGTTCGCCATAATAACTCCTTATATGTACTAAAATTATATCAAATTTATGGATAAAAAAATAAATAATATAATGATTGAAATTTAGCCAGAAAATTCTCATGAGGAAGTTTTTTAAACTTAAACCTTTTTGGTCTTGATTTCCTCAAGAAAGTAACATTATTGGCAAAATTTTCAATGTAAATTATTCTTTCACGATTTTTTGATAAAATATTAGAGTTGGGATCGCAAAACTAGCAAATTAGGTCAATCTAATCGAGATTTCCCAATGAAGATTAATGGGTTATCACAATATTGTAAAAAGTAATAGAACAAAGGATAACTATCATTGAAAAACTTTAGGAGAATTTATGAATTTTAAAGAAGATCTTGAACTGAACAAATTAAATCACTCGTGTGCCCACTTGTTAGCCCAGGCGGTTAAACGTCTCTATCCGCAAAGTAAATTTTGGGTGGGACCGGTTATTGAGAGTGGTTTTTATTATGATATGGATTTACAAGATGTGGTGATCAAAGAAGCTGATTTAGCTAATATTGAAGCCATGATGAAAAAAATTTCGAAAGAAGCCAAATATATTATTCGCCAAGAACTAAGCAAAGCTCAAGCCTTGGAGATTTTTGCTGGCGATGAATATAAACTAGATTTAATTGAAAATTTACCGGAAAGCGAAATTATTAGTGTTTATCGCCAGGGAGAGTTTATCGATTTATGTCGCGGTCCTCACGTGGCTTCCACCAAAGAAATTAAGTATTTTAAACTTTTAAAGGTGAGTGGAGCCTACTATAAAGGCGACTCCCATAATAAGGTCTTACAAAGAATTTATGGAGTTTGCTTTTTTAGTGAAGAAGAACTCAATCAGTACTTACAATTATTAGAAGAAGCCAAAAGAAGAGATCATCGTAAGTTGGGAAAGGAACTGGATTTATTTATGAATCATGAATTAGTCGGTTCTGGTCTGCCGATTTTTTTACCTAATGGGGCTTTGATTCGTCGGAAATTAGAACGTTATATTTTAGATAAGGAAACCGCCCTGGGTTATCAACATGTCTATAGTCCTTCTTTGGCCACTGTCGAACTTTATAAGACCTCCGGCCATTGGGATCACTATCATGAAAATATGTTTCCCGTCATGAAAATGGAGGGCGAAGATCTTGTTTTGCGTCCCATGAATTGCCCACATCATATGTTGGTTTATAAAAATGCCCTGCGTTCCTACAAAGAGTTGCCCTTACGAATTGGCGAACTGGCTCATGATTTTCGCTATGAGGCCAGTGGAGCAGTTAGCGGAATTGAAAGAGTTCGTCAGATGTGTCAAAACGATGCTCATATCTTTGTGACACCGGAACAAATCAAAGAAGAGTTTGGCCGAGTAGTCAATTTAATTTTGGATGTTTACCAGGACTTTCATTTTACAGATTATACTTTTCGTTTATCTTTAAGAGACAAGGCCAATAAAGCGAAATATTTTGATGATGATGAAATGTGGGAAAAAGCGGAAAATGAATTACGAACTGTCTTAAAAGATTTGCAATTGAATTTTTATGAAGCACCAGGAGAAGCGGCTTTTTATGGTCCTAAACTGGATGTGGAAGTGAAAACCGCCATTGGTCATGAAATAACTCTGTCGACCTGTCAGTTAGATTTTTTGCTTCCTCAAAGATTTGATTTAACGTTTGTTGATGCTGATGGTAGTAAAAAACGACCAGTAGTTTTACATCGAGCAATTTTAGGATCGATTGAAAGATTTATGGCCTTTTTAATTGAACAATATGCCGGAGCCTTTCCCTTATGGTTGGCCCCCTTACAAATTGAAATTATTCCCGTGCATGCGACCAAACATTTAAAGTATGCCCAAAACATTCAAAAAAGATTAGATAAATTGGGCCTTACCACTTATCTAAATGCTAGCGAAGAAAAATTTAATTATCGTCTTCGCCAATCGCAATTAAAAAAGGTACCATTCACCTTAATCATCGGTGATCAAGAAATTCTCTCAAAAGAAGTTAATTTACGATCCTTCGGTACCAGCGATTCGACCAACATAAAGTTTGTTGATTTTCTAAAGTTAGTCAAAAAACGTCTTGAGGATCATCTTTAATGTCGACACATCAACCCGAAAGAGTGGATGGGATTACGACTTATAATCGCATTATTAAAACCGCTAAATCTTTATTTTCCAAAAAAGGTTTTCATGCTACTTCGACTAATGAAATTATTTTAAAAGCCAAGATTGCGACAGGAACCTTTTATCAGTATTTTGATTCCAAAAGAGATCTTTATAATTATTTAGTTAAAGATTATCGAACCAGAATTTTTAAAACGATTAAGGAATCGATTACTAATTATACGAAAAGAGAAGATATTGAATACTATGGAATTAAGGCTTATTTAGATTTCGTCATCAAAGATCGACTAGCTTATAAAATTATTTGGGAATCGCTTTTTGTCGATGAAGAATTTTTCTTTAATTATTATGTCACTTTTGCCCGAAAATATGCTCAACAATTAGCTCTTTTTTCGGATGTAAATCAAAATATAGATTTAGAAGTGATGAGTTTTGTGTTAATTGGTATTTCCAATTTCGTTGGTATTGAATTACTATCGAAAAAAAATCCCTTGGAAATAGATACCAATTTTTACGTGGAAGAAATTCTCAAAATTTTACGAAAAGGTATTTTTAGTGAATCTCACTAGAAGCCACTGGGACGGTCCTTCCCTAGCGGAGTTTCGAATTTACTTAGCATCTTTAGCGGATGCTAAAAATGCAAATTTTTCCCAAAAAATATTCAATAGTCCGCATCATCCAATTTTAGGCCTCAAAACTTCCCTCCTTAAAGACCTGGTCAAGCAAGTAGGATCCGGCAATTACCTAAGCTTTTTAGCCTATTGCTCTTATGATTATTTCGAAGAAGTCTCTATTAACCTTAATCTTTGGTCGAAAATCAATGATTTAAACCAATTAGTAGCGATGATTGCCGCCCATGCCGATAGTTGGGCTTTGATCGATGGCTTGAAGTTTGATTTTATCAAAACATCCCCCCAAGAGTTTTTTGAACCTTTAAAAAAGTTATTTGTTCATCCTAACGTTTGGGTTACTCGTTTTAGCATCCTGTGTTTTATGCGTTATTATCTGACCTCGGATTATTTACCACCAATAATTAATTTAATGTTAGACCATCCTTCGCAGGAGTACTATATTAATATGGCTTTAGCCTGGTTTTTACAAGTTGTATTTTTAAAATCAAGGGATGACTACTTTAATTATATTACTTCACCAAAGGCTAAGGCTTGGGTTGTAAATAAGTCTATTTCTAAAATTCGTGATTCTTTACAGGTTCCTCAAGAGCAAAAAGATCAATTGCGCTTCTTTCGAATTACCAAGGCCCAACAACTTCATTAATCATGAGTACTAGTTTAGAATGCCTCAATTATATCGTTGCGGCGTTAAAAAATTTTAGCCAGGTTACTTATTTAAAAATGTTTGGGGAATACATGATCTACATTAATGGTAAACCGCTTATTTTAGTTTGTGATAATACGGCTTTTATTAAAAAGTATGTAGAAATTGCGCAGTTAATGCTTAATGCTGAGGAAGGTTACCCTTATAAAGGTGCTAAACTACATTATATTTTGGATATCGATGATGCCCAATTGACTGTTCAAGTTATCACAATTTTAGACAAAATCATCGCGATTAAACCCAAAAAAAGTTCGCAGAAATAATTGAATAATGGAAATTATTTTTAACTAATATTGGCTTTAATTTACCCCTAAAAACACCATTGGTTAATCTTCCAAATTTAGCGATTACTATCGTATAAAAATCCCTAAAAAAGCGGAAATTATTTTAGCGGAAAAATCCCTTAAAAAAATATTATAAAATATTTATTTTCCAAAAATAAATGTGGTATAATCATTGATGTGAATAAGGTTTTGGTTGGTAGTGTTTCTAAAATATTTACACAATTATCAAAGGCCGCTTTAAAAAATGAGATAGCGAAAAAAAATATCTTTTTTTATCTTGTTCACCAAACAGATTTCGATCATTTTAATGATAATATGAGATAAGGAGAAATAAATGAAAAAAGGCATTTTGTTTGTTTTTGTATTAAGTGTTTTAGGACTATTTTTATTAAGTTGTCAAAGTCATCCTGGTGCTAGTTATACTATTACTTGGGTCAATTGGGATGGCACAGTTTTAGAAGTTGATAACAATGTGGCCAGTGGTGTAACTCCAACCTATGATGGAGTTGTTCCTTCTCGGCCATCTGACTTGAGTTATAATTATACTTTTAGTGGTTGGAACCCCAGTGTGAGCACTGTTAGTGCCGATGCTACTTATATGGCAACTTTTGAAGCAAGTTGGATTATTCCTCATTATAATGTAAATTGGTATGATGAAAATGGGCTTTTATTAGCTACCACTTATGTGGCGGAAAATACGATTCCTAGTTATCCTTATAGTGGTTTAGCAGATAGTGCCCAGTGGGATTATACTTTCCTTGGTTGGAGTGATACTCACAATGGAGCTGTGGTAAATATCGGCTTAGTTAACGCTAATAGCAACTATTATGCTGTTAGTTCCCAGGTTTTAAGAAATTATTCCATAACCTGGTGGGATGAAAATGAACAAGTTATAATTGTCGATAATCTCGATTATGGTCAATTAGCCCAAAACTCTTACACTGGACCGCAAGATGATCTCGAATGGGATTATACCTTCTTAGGCTGGAGCTTAACCCCAGATGGCGAGGTAATCACTATTCCTAGCGTTAGTGCAGAGGCTAATTATTATGCCGTTGTCCAAAAGATAAAGATTCAATATCCGATATCTTGGTATGATGAAAATGGCGTTTTTCTAGAAACAACTTTAGTTGATTATGGGGAAATTCCCACTTCTACTTATGATGGACCTCTAGATAGCGTCCAATGGGATTACTATGTAGCCGGCTGGGCTAGTATTCCAGGATCAACAATGTATAGTCTTATTCCCGTCGTTGGTCCCGCTAGTTATTATGCTTTTATTGGAGTAAATCCTCAAAAATATTTTGTTTCTTGGTATGATGAATTCGATAATTTAATTGAAGATACGATTGTTCTTTATGGAGTTACTCCAAGTAGTTCTTATTTGGGAGCAACTGATGATGCGCAGTGGGATTATACTTTCCTGGGATGGAGTGACATAAGCGGGGGAAGCGTCCTTGGTTCTTTACCGATAGTTGAGGGAGCGGCAAGTTATTATGCTATTTCTTCCAAAACCTTAAAAAGTTATATGGTGAAATGGTTTGATGAACTGGGTAATGTTTTAACCTCAAATACCTGGTTTTATGGTGATTTGCCAACCAATCCTTATACTGGTCCCGCCGATACTGCACAATGGGATTATACTTTAATCGGTTGGAGTACTTTCTCAGGCGGTTTGATTGATGAACTAGATATTGTGGTGGGTGATGTGGCTTATTTTGCGATTGTCACACAGGTACTGCAAACCTTAGAAATTACTTGGTATGATGAGAATCAAGTTTTACTAGGTTACACCTATATTTTATATGGAGATGCTCCCACTCATCCTTATACTGGCTTACCAAATACCATTCAATATACTTATACTTTTAAAGGTTGGTCCACAACTCCTGGAGGAATCGCTAATTTAGTTTTACCTAATACCTATGTTAATAGTATTTTTTATGCGGTTAGCATTCAATATCTTGCCGAATATAGTGTTTCCTGGGTTGATTATAATGGTCTTGATTTAGCCGTTGTAACCTACTTTTATGGCGATACTCCTAGTTACAGTTATGTTTTGCCTCCGGATACCGCTCAGTTTACTTATACTTTTTTAGGTTGGTCGGAAAGTCCTCAAGGAAGTGTCTTAACTAGCTTACCAATGGTCAGTGGCGATATTATCTATTATGCTATTGTATTAGTGACTCCCGTTGTCTAAACTTTTTGGATGATAAGACATTTTAAGAAAAAATGATATTTTTTAAATATTTTTGTTTAATTAGATAGACAAATTCAGACTTAAAAATAAAAGAAATCGTTTTCATGAATATTATAAAATAATATGATATAATTAAATTAGTTTAGTATTACCGCCTTTTACTTAATAAATTAGGTAAAATTATCAAAAATTTCAATATTTTTATTAAAAGGTGTATAATATGAATAAATATTCACATTAAAGGAGAATTATGGGGTTGACGTTTGATGAAATTAAGGTAGGAGATGTAGCACAAGTGGTTAAAACCTTTACTTCGGAACAAGTAATTGATTTTGCGATTGTCACTGGGGATCAAAATCCGATCCATGTCAATGAAGAAGCTGGTAGGGCCTCTATTTTTGGAGCACGAGTAGTTCATGGTGCTTTTGTAGCAAGTTTGTTTTCTCGCGTCTTAGGAACACAACTTCCCGGTGATGGGTGTATTTATTTATCCCAAAATTGTAGTTTCCGTCGACCAGTTTTTATTGGTGATACGATTACGGCGGTGGTTAAAGTTTTAGAAAAAATTGAAGACAAAGGTTTTGTTAAATTAGAAACTATTGCTTATAATCAAAGAGGGGAAAAGGTCATCGTTGGTGATGCTCTTTTGAAACCAAGGAGTAAATAATGGCCGAAAAAGAACTATTAGTTGAAATGTTAGAAAAATTTGCGCATGAGGTGGTTAAACCCATAGCAGCGGAAATCGATGAAGAGGAAAAGTTTCCGGTAAATACCGTTAAATTGATGGCCAAATATGGTATCTTAGGTTTACCATACCCCAAGGAATATGGGGGAGTAGGGGCGCCTTATAGTTCTTACATCGATGCCGTCCGTATTTTATCTAAATATTGTGCTACCACCGGAGTTATTTTAAGTGCTCATACCTCTTTAGCTTGTTATCCAATTTATCAATATGGAACTCCCGAACAAAAAGCCAAATATTTACCGAAATTATTAAGTGGTGAGCAACTTGGAGGTTTTGGTTTAACTGAGAGTGAAGCTGGAACTGATGCTTCTAATCAAAGAACCAAAGCTTATGATTGTGGGGACTATTATGAAATTACTGGTTCGAAGATTTTCATCACCAATTCCGGATATGCCTCCGTTTACGTTATTTTTGCGGCTACTAGTCCAGAATTAAAATTAAAAGGGATTAGTGCTTTTATCATCACTTCGGATATGCCGGGTTTTAGTGTTGGTCCGAAAGAAAAGAAAATGGGAATTCGTGGTTCAGCCACCGCGGAACTTTTATTTGATCATATCAAGGTTCCGAAAGAGAACATGATTGGCAAACCTGGAGAAGGCTTTAAGATTGCCATGGCTACTTTAGATGGTGGCCGTATTGGTATAGCTGCTCAAGCTCTAGGGATTGCGGAAGGGGCTTATGAAAAAGCCATCGAATATATTAAAACCCGTAAGCAATTTGGTCAAACTATTGCCTCTTTTCAGAACTCTCAATTCGTGATTGCGGAATTGAAAACCAAAATTGAAGCAGCTCGTTTGCTTCTATATAAAGCCGCTGATGATAAAGAAAAAGGTTTAAATATCAATCAAAGTGCCGCCATGGCCAAGTTATTTTGTTCAAGTGTGGCGATGGAAGTAGCCAATAAGGCTATTCAGTTACATGGTGGTTATGGTTATATTCGTGATTATGAAATTGAGCGCTATTTAAGAGATGCTAAAATCACCGAGATTTATGAAGGAACTAGTGAAGTTCAAAAGATGGTTATTTCCGCCAAGGAGTTAAGATGAATATTGTTGTTTTAGTTAAGCAAGTTCCTGATGTTTCGAAAGTTAAAATTGATCCAATAACTAATACCATTATCCGAGTTGGTGTTCCTAATATTATCAACCCTGATGATTTAGCCGCCGTGGAAGAAGCTTTAAAAATTAAAGATTCTCTGGGTGCTAAAGTTACAACTGTCACCATGGGTCCTCCGCAAGCTGAGGCGATGATTAGAGAATTATATTCTTTAGGGGTTGATGAAGCTTATTTATTAACTGATCGTAAGTTTGCTGGCAGTGATACTTTAGCCACTTCGACCATTTTAGCCGCATTTTTACAAAAATTAAATAAATCTCATAAAATAGACTTAATACTCGGTGGCTATCAAGCAGTCGATGGTGATACTGCCCAAGTTGGTCCGCAGGTAGCTGAACTTCTCGATTTACCACAAGTAACGCATATTAGTTCCATTAATAAAGTTTTTTCCCGCAAAATTCGGGTGGTCAAGGATTATGAATCAACCGAAATTCTTTATGAAGTTAAATTACCAGCTTTAATCACCTGTGTTAATACGATGAACACCCCTCGTCTAATGAATGCTTTTAATATTTGGGGAGCTTTTCAAAAATCCTTTCATACCATTACTTTTGATGATTTAAAAGTTGACGAAACAACTATTGGGTTGAAGGGCTCACCTACCAATGTCAAAGCCACTTTTACGAAGCCACCATTTATTAAAGCACCCAAAGAGGTACTTAGTGCTTCGGAAGCTTGTGAAAAGTTAGTCAATGTATTAAAAGATTATATTGGAGGTAAGTAATGAAAAAAGTTGCCATCTTTTTAGAAAATAAATTACCTAATGTTATCGCTTCGGTTGGCCTGGAATTAATTTCGGAAACTAAACGAATTGTTAGTGATATCGATGTGGAAGTAGTGGGCATTTGGTTAGGAGAAAGTCTAACTCTAGAACAACAAACCCGAATTCAAAGGGCAGGTGCTAATCGTGTAATTTTAGTAGAACACCATGATTTATATGACTATGATACCGATTTCTATGCTAATACCTTACAAAAAATTGCCCAAAGTGAAAACTTTGATATTCTCTTATTAGGTTCTTCTTTAATTGGTCGTGATTTAGGGCCCCGATTAAGTGCTAAATTGCGTACCGGCCTAACCGCTGATGCTACCAAATTAGAAATTGAGATCGTCGAAGATAAATTAACCCTTTTTGCAACACGTCCTGCTTTAGGTGGAAATATTTTTGCAACAATTATTTGTCCACGAACCATTCCTCAAATGGCTACCATTCACCCTGGGGTTTTTAAAGTTAGTGAAGATTATAATGCCCACTTAATTGTGGAGAAATTTGCTTATGAAAGCCGTCCTTTAAGAGTCAATATTTTAAAGAGAATTCCCAAAATTCATCAGGCAGTTGACTTAACCAAGGCTAAATTAATTGTTTCTGGTGGCCGAGGAGTAGCTGATAAATATTATTTAATCAAAGAATTAGCTGCCCTCTTACAAGTAGAATTCGCTTCTAGTCGGGCCTTAGTTGATGCCCAGATTGCTCCACGAGCTCATTTAGTTGGACAAACTGGTACCACCGTTCAACCGCTCATTTATTTATCTTTTGGAATTAGTGGCGCTATTCAACATTTAGCCGGAATGGATAAATCAGATAAGATAATTGCCATTAATATCGATCCAAATGCTTCTATTTTTGAAGTTGCCGATATTGGAATTGTTAGCGACGCGAAAGAATTATTACCATTATTAATTAAACGAATCAAAGATATTAAGGGCCTCGAGGTCAAGGAGTAATTATGAAGAAAAAAGTTTATATTGTAGCGGCTAAAAGAACAGCTACGGGGTCATTCCTAGGCGGATTAGCCAATTTAAGTCCTAGTGAATTTGGGAGTGCTGTGGTCAAAGAGTTATTGATTAGTGCTCATGTTAATCCGCAAAATATTGATACTCTCATTTGTGGAAATATTTTAAGTGCCGGGCTAGGTCAAGGAATTGCTCGACAAATTGCTATTAAAGCGGGGATTCCTCAAGAAGTTACTGCTTATTCATTGAATATGTTATGTGGCTCTGGTTTGAAAGCTGTGATGAACGCTTATCAAGAAATTATTAGTGGATATGCTAATTTAATTGTGGCTGGTGGTAGCGAGTCGATGAGTGGTGCTCCCTTTTTAGTTAGTTCCGCTAACCGAAGTGGTAGCAAAATGGGTGAACAAAAATTAGTTGACCACCTGATTTATGATGCTTTAACTGATGCTTTTAATGGCTATCATATGGGTATTACGGCCGAAAACATTGCGGAAAAATATCATATCTCCCGCTTAGAACAAGATGAATTTGCTTATAATTCGCAACTTAAAGCCCGCCGAGCTAATGATGCTGGTTTATTTAAAGATGAAATTGTACCGATTGTCCAAAATACTCGTAAAGGAGAAGTAATCTTCGATAAAGATGAGTATATAAACTATCAAACTGATTTAACTAAATTATCCGCTTTGCGTCCTGCCTTTAAAAAAGATGGGACCGTCACCGCTGGTAATGCTTCGGGAATTAATGATGCTGCTAGTTTTGTTCTTGTAGCAAGTGAAGAAGCCGTTAAAAAATATAATTTAACCCCGCTGGTAGAAATTGTGGGCCTTGGTCAAGGGGGAGTTGATCCTGCTTTCATGGGTTTAGGTCCGGTTCCGGCTGTCAAAGCGGCACTAAAAGATGCGAAATTAAAATTAGAAGATATTGATGTTTTGGAATTAAATGAGGCCTTTGCTGCTCAAAGTTTAGGAGTTGTTAAATTATTGGCCAAAGCTAATAATATTCCTGAAGAGGATTTAAAAGCTAAAATTAATCCCTTGGGCGGAGCTATCGCCCTTGGTCACCCCGTGGGAGCCTCTGGCAATCGTATTTTGGTGACCTTAATTCATAATTTATTAAAAAGTGATGTTAACACTTATGGTTTAGCAAGTCTTTGTATCGGTGGCGGTATGGGTGCTTGTTTAATAGTTAAAAAAATCTAAAAGGAGATTTATATGGCAAAGAGATTACAAGGTAAAGTAGCAATTATTACGGGAGCAGCCCGAGGTTTAGGTTTAGCGATGGCTAAATTATTTGCAAGTGAAGGGGCCCAAGTTTTGGCCTGTGATATGGCACCTGTGATTAGTGAAGAGGTAAAAGGCGTAAAATATTTCGTTTTAAATGTAACGAATGTGGCTGATATTACGAAATTTACTAGTTTAGTGGTTAAAAAATATGGTCATGTTGATGTTTTAGTCAATAATGCTGGTATTACTCGCGATGCTTTCACCGCTAAAATGAGTGATGATCAATGGAATTTAGTTATTGATGTTAATCTCAAGGGTGTTTTTAATGTAACGAGAGCTTTTGGTCCTTTAATGGTGGAACAAGGTAGTGGTTCAATTATCAATATTGCCTCGGTTGTCGGTGAATATGGTAATGTTGGCCAAGCTAATTATGCGGCTTCTAAAGCGGGTGTAATTGGACTTTCTAAAACTTGGGCGAAAGAATTTTCCACTAAACGGGTGACAGTTTTAGATGAAAGTGGCGCACCAGTGGTTGGTCCTGATGGTAAAGAAGTTAAGCAAGTAGTTTATACCAAGGTTCGTTGCAATGCGATTGCTCCTGGTTATATCAATACGGATATGATGAAGACAGTTCCTGAACCACTTCTCGTAAGTTTCCGAAAATTGACGATGTTAGGTCGACTTGGAGAAGCTGATGAGATCGCTAAAGCGGCACTTTTTCTTGCTAGTGATGATGCTTCTTATGTTACCGGACATGTTTTATCCGTCAACGGCGGAATGCGTTTATAATTTTTTATAATTTATACGATTTAATTTGCTAAAATTCTTAATTTCTATCTAAAAGTGTACTTATTTGTGAATAAATATTCACATTAAACAAAACATGGAGGTTATATGGAAAATGATATAAAAGTGGGGATAGTTGCTACCGGCATCTACTTACCCAAAAAGAAAATGACTGCCAAACAAATTGCGGCCAAAACTTTAGGAGTTTGGAGCGAAGATGCAGTAATTAATAAGTTGGGGATTCGTAAAAAATACCTCGCAACTATTTTGCCTGATGATGGTAGTCAAGAAATGGGTGCTTCAGCAGCGCTCGACTTAATCAAAAAAAATAACATTGATCCTTTAAGCATTGATGTGATTATTTCAATTACCGAAGAATATAAAGAATATCCTTTAACAACGAGTGCTCTTTATATTCAAGATAAAATAGGGGCTTTGAAGGCCTGGGGAATTGATGTGCAAAATCGTTGCTGTACCTGTGTCAGTGCGATGAAAATGGCTAAAGATATGTTAATTGCTGATGAAGAAATTAATCGAATTTTAGTGGTTGGTGGTTATCGCAATGGAGACTTTGTCGATTATACGGATAAAAATATGTCGATGATGTATAACTTAAGTGCCGGTGGTGGAGCCCTTTTACTAGAAAAAAATTATCCTCATAATCTTTTACTGGGTTCTCATATTATTTCCGATGGCAGTTTATCACGCACTGCTGGGGTAGAAATTGGTGGACAAATTAATCCGATTACCGCTAAGAACCTAAAAGAATCTCGTCATTCCTTGCGATTACTAGACGCTAATAAGATGAAAAATCGCCTGAACGAAGTATCGATGCCTAATTGGTATCGTTGTATTGATGAATCTTTAAGAAAGGCTGGAGTCTCGCGGGAAGAATTTAGTAAAAATGGCTACTTAGCTATTTTGCATATTAAGCGTAGTGGTCACCTGGAAATGCTTAAAGAATTGAATCTTCAAGAAAATCAAACCATATATTTAGAAGATTATGGTCACATTGGTCAAATTGATCAAATCCTTAGTTTACATTTAGCTTTAAAGCAAAAGAAAGTAAAAAAAGGAAGTCTTGTTTGTATGCTAGCTGCCGGTATTGGTTATGTTTGGGCGGCTAATATTATAAGGTGGGGTTAAAATGATATCTGTTTTTCAAAGCATTATTAATGCCTTTATGGCTTTTTCCTTTTTATCCTTAGCTACTTTTGGGATTACTCTTATTTTTAAAACTAGTTCGACTACTAACTTTGCTCAAGGAATGTTGGGAATTGTGGGTGCGTATATTACATCTAGTTTAATTAATCCCAGCGGTATTGATGAAATCAGTGGATTGCCCATTGAAACAGTAAACTCTGCTTTTCAATTGATTCTACCTATTTTAGCAGGTGTTGCTGTATCTTTTATTTTTGGCTTTCTCATTGAGGTGGTTATTTTTCGAAATGCGAAATATACTAATGCGGCGACCAAACAAATAATTACCATGGGTTTAGTAATCATTATTACTGGTTTTGTTCCTCTAGCTTTTAATGGTTTAATTCGTCGTCAGAGCTTTCCATTCACAAATCAGAGCATTCCTTTCTTTGGTTTAAATAATCTTCCGGTTCATAATATTATTACTTTAATTTTATCATTAGTGATTATTGGTGGACTATTTATAACCTTGAAATACACTAAATGGGGATTAGCTGTGAGAAGTGTAGCGTCCAATGAACGCGTATCCGGTTTAATGGGTGTCAATACAGGAATGA
>JAITXJ010000008.1 GCA_031284745.1 Acholeplasmatales bacterium
ATTTTGGGATTGTCGATAAGCTTGGATAATCCCTTCCACGGCTTCTAAAGTGGATAAGGCGACTTCGACAATGATTTTTTTCTGGGCGTCTAAATTAGAGGTGTCGTATTTCACTTGGCTTCTCCTTGTTTTTCTTCTAAAAGTTTTAACAAGGCTTTCGAACTCATCTGGTGATAAATACTACTGGTAGCTAAGAGATTAAATTTCTTAATTTTACTTAAGTTTTCCGCCTTAGGAATCTCCAACACCACTAACTTTGTGTGATAGGTTTGCAAGTAGGATAATAAATTATTTAAGTATTCTTCATCGAGCAATTGTTCATGGAAGGGGATAAATAAACCACTGCAAGGAACTAAACCTAAATAGTCAAGACTTGCAATGTTAAAATTAATTTTTTTATCGACGAACTGTTTTAAAATACTTACTGGGCACTCTTTATTTAACAGAAAACTAAAGTTGGTCCCACTAATTTGGTACTTTTGTAAAATTTCCCAAAAATCTTGATCAACGGATTTATAATCAAGAGGAATAATGATTTCGATAATACTTTTATAGGTGGTATAACAATAATTAAGCAGTTGTAAAGCAGTCGCGGTGATTGCCAAATCAAGGGTCTTACAGTTGCCTCGTTTTTTACTTATTTTAACCAGGGTTTGATGATCAACTTTATAATTAAGTAGTTCAAAACCGGCTAGATAAGCAATTATTTTGTTATTTTCTAATTTAACAATGGGTGAAAGTGATATTTCTAGTTCTTGTTTGTCGATGGCTTTAATCAGATCTTTAAGAATCAGTTCTTCTTTAACGAATTGTTCGTACTCACTCATATCGAAATAGCCATATTGAAAGGCCTTAGTGGAATTATTAAGAAGGGTGGAATTTAAGTAATTAAATAATTTGTGAACATTCTTTTCGGTTGTTTGATTGGGATAACGTAAAATTCCAGCATTAATATTATAGGGTTCATTGACAATAGAAATTGTCTTATAGGTTTTCATCTTCGCAATATATTCATCCATAAGAGCGCTGATCACTCTTTGATCATTGTTTTCTAAAATTACCATTATTTGGCGATTGGAAAAATTAAAACTTTGAGCATTATAACTAGATAATTGTTTTTTAGTAATCCCGCAAAATTCATAAAAATAATCATTAATCTGTTTCATCGAATAAAGGTTAGCAATATTATTGTTTAAACGAATGAGAATCAAAGATAATTTTTTATTGAGATTATTGGTTAAATAGTCCACCAAAGAATTGTAATTATATAGTCCACTGCGAATATCATAAGTCTTTTCTTCCTCTAAAGCTTTGGTTTCTAAATATTGTTCAGTGATATCCTGGAAAGTTGATAAAATGACAATATCATCTTCTACCATAAAACTACACTGGGATTCTTGAATATATTTATTATCATATCCGAAAATAAAATTCATCACAGTTCCTAAGTGGTTGTAGCTTTGATTGACCTGTTCCTTGTAGACACTCTTTAAATCAGTGTTGGCATAAAAATAATCAAGATGATAATCACTCGTAATATTAAATAATTGAACAGCAGCTTTATTATAAAAAGATTTAGAGTCAATAATACTACGCATCGGAATGGGACTATTAATAATCCCTTCAAGATAAGAATTTGCATATTTTAATTGGGCTAAATTAAAATGATCTTTTACAATACTTAAACTAATTTTACCAATAATTTTTAATAAATCAAAATAAGTATAAAATAATTCTTCTTTAATTAAAATATAAATCGCACCGTTGTCTTCGAGGCATTGAACATACAATATTTTTCCTTGACTATCAAATCTTTCACCATTATGGATTTTTACCAGAGTCTTAAGTTCTTCGCTATGAATAATTAGATCGTTTTGATTATTAATAACCTGATCGATATAAGTATTTTTTATATTAGTCTTTAAAATGTATTTATCGACTAATCTCTCTAAACGATAATAATATTGCACATTATTGTTAATTAAATAAAGACCAATCTCAATTTCAGATATTAGTTTTTCCACTTCGATAAAAAATAAACGCAAATTTTCCCTTAAAGGGTTGGCCAATTTCAATTGATGAGAATAACTAATTAGGTAGGCACAATTTTTGAGAATTTCTTCACTAATAGCTAATTTTGCAACCGGAGCACTAGTTGGAATTTCCTCAATTTGATGATTTTCTACCGCTATATTTTCTTTTACTACAGCGGGATTTAAAGATTTTAATTGTCCAATAATTAAATTAGATAATTTTAAATATTCATTATAAGAAAATTGATTATTTTCACTTTTATAAAATTTCTTAAAAAAATTATAAAGTTTTTTTTGATTTTCTAAGGAGAATGTAGAAAATAGTGGGTTATATTCCCCATCCAAAATAGTTATTTTGTGGCGTTCTTCTTTTCTTAGCAAAAAATTTAAATATAAAAGGAGTGCTTCACATAGTTGATCACCCTTTAAAATATTTAAATCTTCATTAATAGCCTCTTGAAACTCTTCATCACGATTTAGATTAGCATATATTATTAGATTATTTAAACAATGTCGGGTATTGAAATGATCGAGAACCCGAAAATTATAAGCTAAAGCATAGTTTTTATTAGTTAAATAATAATTTAATAATTCTTCTTGAATGATGCCTAGATATTCGGGGGAAATTAGTTTTAAATCATAACCATCCTCCAGATGATTTAAACCGAATTCAAAAGTTTTATTAAAATAAATTAAATCTAATAAAAAATCATTTTTTTTAATACTGGGTAAGAGATTTTTTTTATTCAAAAGATAATTTTTAGCTAATTCTATCTTTTTTAATTTTAATGAACTTCTTAAAAGATAGTCATTAAGTTGAAGAAGCTGTTGATTGTCAATACCACTAAAGGCTTTTATGGTGCTTATAATATTAGCTCCTTCTTCGAGAATTTCTAAAAAACAATTGTTGGCTTCTAGACATTCCAAATAGAAATTCGCTAAATTAAAATAAGTTTTCTCATTAAGATTAGAAGCATGAATGAAATCCTTGATGGTTTCAATAGTGTTAAGGGTTTTTGGAAGTTTGAAGATTTCGTTAATGGTCACTTAGTTCGAGCTCAACAGAAAAATTAATGGCTTGGTTTAAATAATTATTAGCTACTTCAAGAAAATTTAGTTTGAGGAAAGATCCAATTTTGGTTTTATCTTTGGATAAGGCAACTAAGTACCATTGAAGAACTTGAAACATCCGGAAAAACTTCACCTTATAAATATCAGCATCGACATTCGGTTTATTTTTGAAATATTCATAAGTTAGTTTTAATGAATCATTAAAATCAATATTACCAAAACTAGCTAAATCAAAATGAACATAATTAAAACGTGAAAATTCAAAATCCAACAGATATACTTGCGTACGAGAACTATTGACTATGATATTACTTCTTTGGATATCGCCATGGGAAAAAACTCGTAAATCATTGAAAAAATTGGTATAAAATTTATTCATCCAAAGTTGTTTTAAGGTAAAATACCTGGGATCGATATTATTGGTTAAACTTTCATATTTCGTTAAAATTAAATCAAATTCATACTTATAAGGAATAGAATACTCTAAACTATGAAGTTCATGTAAACGACTGGCAATTTTCGGGATATAATCGTCAATCACGATATCCGGATCACTGAGAACTTGTCCATCAGTATATTCGCTGATTCTAATACCAGTGACTTCATTAAAGTAAAGAACTCGATTAGAAATATCGGTCGAAGCTAAGAGCCCTAAGACTTTACTTTCAATAAAGTAATCGACATACTTTCCACTTTCTTTAAAAGGTAGACGTAAAGTAAAGCGTTTATCATAAGTTGTTACTAAAAATATTTGATTCGACATTCCACCCAAGATGGTATTGATACTTAAAATATCTTGGGGATGATAACCGGTAATTTGACAAAATATTTTTTTAGGATTACTTACCGTTCTAAACATTGATTAAACTCCTTTTAATTAAATATTTCTTTAACTTTGCACAAGCCCGAGCCCGATGCGATATTTGATTCTTTTGTTCATCACCTAAAGTACTTAAAGGTCCTAACCCGGCAATTTCAAAGATGCTATCATAACCAAAACCTCTTCCCGAAGTAATCGAGTGACCAATCGTCCCTTTTAAAGTACCCTTAAAGTAATGGACATCGTGTTCACCTAGGTATAAACATATCCAACAAACAAACTTAGCCTGACGATTTTTTTGTCCTTCCATATTTTTTAAAACGAGAAGATTGTTAGCTAAATCAGAAGAGCTTCCACTATAACGTTGAGAGAAGATGCCAGGAGCCCCCTTAAGAGCTCTAATCATTAAGCCGCTATCATCGGCGATACTAGCAACGTGATATTGATCATAGTAAGCTTTAGCCTTTAAATAAGCATTAGCCGCATAACTTTTCCCAGTTTCAGCAACACTTATTTTCCCTAAACTTAAAAATTCCAACCCCATAATGGTTTTGATTTCTCTTATTTTATAGGTATTTAATGTCGCTAAAAGAAAATTCATATATAATAATTATAACAAATATATTATTTGTGAAGTAGGTGAATGAATATGAGTGAAAAAATTAATTTTGAAGGAGAGTTTCAACAGTTTAATCCAACAGAAAAAAAACCTCGTTCAATTGTAAGAAATATTCTAGTGATTGTCCTATATTTTATTCTAACCGAAGTCTTAGCAATTGTCGCAAGTATTTCCTTTAGCGGGGTTAAAAGTTTTTTAGTTACTTATAGTAGTGAAGAGATTATCGCTTCAGATTGTCAAGAAAAGTTAAATGTTATTGGGGTAGCTTCGTCTTTTAGCGAAAATAGTGCTTATGTCCTTTACGAATATCACAATTTTGCAATTATTATTCATAAAGATAATGAATTAAATCATCTTAATGATGCGGAATTATCAATATTTTTTGATAAAATACTAGCTGGTGAAAAAATAGATATTTATATGATTGAATATGCTTCAAATATTAAATATCTTTTAACAACTAATGAAGCAATGTATCAAGAAATTGCTCCTTTGGAAGATTTTTCTCCTTTATTTTTAAATATCACTAATCTAGTAATTTTTATTTTAACTGCTATTCCTGTCGTTATTTTATTAAAAAGCGACTGGATACTTGATTTAAAATTTTACAAAGAAAACAAACGACAGAGTACCTTTCGCTACTTAAATGGTTTCCTCATCACGATCGCCGCCACCATTGCGATAGGTTTACTTACCGAACTATTAACCTCAATCCTTCATTTAAATGTTCCAATTAGCGATAATCAAGCCTCAATCAACGAAATGGCTCAAGGGGGTTTGGGATTATTCATCATGATTATTTCCGCTTGTATCGTAGCCCCGATCTTAGAAGAACTAGTCTTTCGTAAGGCCATATTTAATTTAATTAAAAATGCTAAATTAGCGATTCTTTTGAGTACAATTATCTTTGGAGCAATTCATTTAATAAGTGAAATAATGAGCGGTAATTGGATATCTCTATTAATTAATTCTATTAGTTATTTTGGAATGGGTTTTGTCCTAGCTTATGTTTACCATAAAAACAAAAAAAATATTATTATTAATATTATGGTTCACGCAACTTATAATTTAGTAGGTTTACTACTACCTTTAATTTTTAGTCTTCTACCTTTTTAGGGTGAGCAAATTTATTAATAAAATTGACCGAATCAACTTCAATTGAATAAGATAAACCGTTAACATCGGAATCTAGTCCAAAGTTGGCTTTTAATTTAGCATCGATTAAATTACAAACATCATCTTCGACCAAGGTGATAATTATTTCTTTGGCGGGTTCGATGGGTACATTGAAAAAATTAAGTTCACTTGCTCCTCCACGGGCCGAGATAATCGTTGCCCCTCGCGAGCCACATTCTTTAATTAAATTTACAATATCTGAACTAAACCCATTGTTAACAATAATATATAATGCTTTCATAATTCCTCCTAGATATTAATATGATTAATATTACAAGCAAAAGCGATGCCTGTATTTTTTTTGTTGAATTCATACTTCGTATTTAATAATTCATAAATCTTGGGTACGTGGGTAGGACTGACTAAGCAAGTAATAATAATTTTTTCCGGATCAGGCGAAAAACCTAAAGAGACAAAAAAATTCGTATCGCTCATATAACTACGTCCATAGGTTGAATTGATGATAGCACAACCTTCCTTAAAGAGATCCTGAATGATCTCATTTTTTAATTTTCTTTTTCCGATTATCGTCAATAATTGATGCATTTTCCTCCTCGACTTCGAGTTTTAATAAATCCAAATTCTTCTTTTCGGCTTTTAAAGAGACACTAACTTTCTTTTTATAAATTAAACCCAAGATTAATACAAAGATGATGGGCGTCACACTCATATAACCGATAATTCCAAAACCATTTTCCAACAGGTATTTAGCTTGTTGACCACTAGGATATTTCAAGGCAATCGATTGGGCCACACTTAAACATAGGGGAACTAAAAAAGCGCTCGTAATCGCCCCACCAGTTACACCACCTGAATCATAAGCGATTCCGATAAATAAATCATCGCAAAAAATAGTTAACAATACACTAATGGCATAAAGAGGAACAATAAACCATAAAATACTTATTTCTAGTAAAATATTCAATAAACATAAAAGTCCAGCAAAGCCTAAACCAATAGCTAAGAAATATTTTAAAATTTTACCATTAATATAACCATTGGTAATTTCTTCAACTTGTTTAGATAAAACCATTATTGAAGGTTCACAAAGAGTAATAATAAAGCAAAGAATAAAACTAATTGGTAGTAAAAGCCATTTAAACCACTGAGCATCAACGCCAATATTGACGAGCCCAAAGAAGATTTTACCATTATCACCATTTTCTAAAAATGCTTTTGCAAAATGAAATCCAGCGTTGGTAAAGCCGAAATCGATACCAAATAAAAAGATGAATAAACCGATGTAAACAACAATGGA
The DNA here is from genome assembly GCA_031284745.1 of Acholeplasmatales bacterium. Lineage (GTDB taxonomy): Bacteria > Bacillota_I > Bacilli_A > Acholeplasmatales > Acholeplasmataceae > JAITXV01. The sequence goes on from JAITXJ010000008.1 coordinate 6,978, forward strand.
AGCAATTAATAATCTTAAGAGATTTTTCTTCTTTAATTTTATAAAGAAAAAATTATAAATCAAAAACAGAACTAAAACCGGTAAAAGTGCTAAAAATGAAGATAGTAAATTACTAGTTAAGATTTCATGCCAAAGAGAGGTTGTTGTGTTTAGACTGGCTAAATCAAGCGGGTCAGTTGGAAACCACATTCCCTTAATAAACCCAAAGAGTAAAAAGGCTAATAAAGGACCCACTGAAGCTAAACCAATAATTCCAAATTGATCATCGTTTTGCTTCTTTTTACTGATTGTGCGTGCCACACCAATTCCCAAGGTTAAAATAAAAGGGGTCGATAAATCGCCAGTCGTGGCGCCACTAACATCAAAAGAGATTCCAATAAACTCCGATTTTGTAAAAATACAAAGTAAAATTATTACGGCATACGAAATTATAAAAATCCATTTTAAGGAAATATTTTTAATAATTTTATATAAGGCAAAAGCAACAAATGCTCCCGTTCCGAAAGCGCAAATAAAAATGATGATCCAAATACCGACGGAAGCGTCAATACGATTGTATTGATTGGCAATCACACTAAGTGCAGGTTCCGCCAAAGTACTTAAAACACCAAATAAGAAACCAAAAAGAACCATTAAAATTGGTAACTTTAACTTAGAAAGATTGTTGCCTACGTATTCGCCCATCGGTAAGATCGATGATTCCAAGCCAATGATAAAAAAAGTTTGACCAATTAATACTAAGACATAAGAAACAATCAAAGTGATTAAATCGGAGACACCCATCGGTTTAATAAATAATAAAACAACTGCGATTAATCCCGCCAAAGGCAAACTTTGAAGCAATATTTCTTTGAATTGTTTTAAAAATCTCAAGCCTTAATTACCTGAGAATAAATTAACTTTATTCGTGACTCTAAGTCGTTAAGTTTTCTTAGATTCTCAGTTTCTCCTCTTTTAATTATATCATTTTTTTCTAATAAAACAAATATGTCTATTTTTAGTTCTCGAGCTTGAAGGCTATATTCTTTTAATAACTCATAGGCTGAGTGTCTAGAATAATGATGTTCTTTAATTAAATAATTCATAATCGTCGATGACCAAGCAGCCCCATAAGTAAGTTCAATATTTCTAACGATATTTGCTTCATTAATTTTTAAATTTTTTAAAATATCCTGAAATTTGCGCACTACATAGCATAAGAGAGTTAAATTATCTTGAAAAATAATTCTTTCATTTGAAGAGTGCGTTAGATCGCGTTCTAACCATAAAAGATTATTTTCTAATAAGACATTAATCGAGGAACTTGCTAGGCGACTGAGGCCCATAATTTGTTCTAAATTGATCGGATTGCGTTTTTGTGGCATCGCACTTGAACCTTTTTGACCCTCGCTAAAAGCTTCACTTACTTCCTCAATACCACTCATACTTAGTAAGCGTAAATCTTGAGCAAAACGACTTATTTCATTAATAAAAGCCAAAACTTGAAAGAAAAAATTCGTAAATAAATGGCGAGGTATCACTTGGGTAGTTAAATCATGGAGATCTAAATCTAAGATTTGACTGATTTTTTTAGCTTCCGCGTAGCTTAAGTCTAAATAGTTACCACTCGCTCCGCTTAACTTAGCCTTTAAAAGTGATTTGGCAGCAGCCTGCAGATTAAGATGGATCGTTTTAAGGTTTTGAAAACTTAATAAGAATCTTAAACCAAATTTAGTAATTTGTGCCGCTTGACCATGGGTGCGACTTAAGGTATTTAGATTTTGATATTTGATCGCCAGTTTTAATAAAATTTTTAGGAGTTTTTCAATATCCTGATTAATGATGGACCAAGCTGATTTAATCATTAAAATATTATTAGTGTCAACTAAATCACTAGAAGTTAAACCAAAGTGAAAATATTGCTCATTAATCGGGCTTAATTTTCGAGATATGACATTAATAAAAGCAAAAACATCATGTTTGGTTAATTGTTCTTCCTGGGCTATTTCTTTTAAAAGTTGAGCATCAATGGTAAGATTGCACTCTTGGGGCTTAGTACCCTTACTGGTATAAATAGTTAAAAGAGCCTTTTCAATTAACAGAAAATTTTTGATTTTCTCCTTGGGCGCAAAGATTTGGCTGATTTGGCGAATATCATATCTTTCAATCAAATAATTTACCTCTTACAATCGTTTGTTTTAAATCCGGTCCCACACTGATAATTAGAACCTTAATGCCGGTTATTTGTTCAATCGCTTGCACATATTTTTGTGCATTAATGGGAAGATCCTGATATTTAGTAATCTTTGTTAGATCTTCATCCCAACCAGCAAGTTGAAGATAAACTGGTTCGACCTTTTCTAATTCTTCAATCGTTGAAGGATAGTAATTAATTGGTTGGTGATCAATTTCATAATGAGTGCAAATATTTAATTGTTTTATCCCGCTTAAAACATCAAGGAGCATTAAACTGATATAGGATATCCCACTGATCATTTTGGTATATTTAATAACTGCTAGATCGAGCCAGCCAATGCGACGAGGCCTTCCGGTTGTTACGCCGAATTCATGACCTTTGGTGCGAATGATTGTGGCTAATTCATCTTGAATCTCAGTCGGAAAAGGCCCATTGCCAACTCTCGTAGTATAAGCTTTGACGATTCCTAAACTACCATCAATTAACCAAGGAGCAATTCCACAATTAATAGGAACACTTGAAGCAATCGGGCTGGAAGAAGTTACGAAAGGATAAGTACCATGCTCAATATCCAACATCGAACCTTGAGCCCCTTCAAAAATAATTTTTTTACCACTAGCGATTAACTCATTGATTAATTGAGCAGTATCGGTCACAAAGCTAGCCATATAACGGGCATAAGGAAAAATCTGGGTATAAAGACTATCTAAATCATAGCTTAGATTATAACTTTTTAATTCTAATTCTTTATCAAGCAAATATTTTTTTAAATTAAATAAATCACAAAATTGACCAACTTTCAGATTAATACGATCGATTTTATCACTATAAGCCGGACCAATTCCTTTACCAGTTGTACCAATTTTCTGCCCCTTTAAGTTTTCTTTGGCAATATCTAAGTGTTGATGAATAGGTAGTACAATGGTGGCACGATTAGAAATAGCTAGTTTAAAAACGGCATCATCTCCTAAGCTTTCAATTTCACTTTTAAGTATTAGCGGGTCAATTACCATCCCATTAGCCAAAATATTTAAGCATTGAGGATTAATAATTCCACTGGGTAATAAATGAAAAGCATAGCGTTTATTATTAACCACCACACTGTGCCCGGCATTGGCACCGCCTTGAAATCTAACTACACAATCTGTTTGATAAGAAAGTAAATTGGAGATCTTGCCTTTGCCTTCATCACCCCAACTACAACCAAAGACCACAACTCTTTTCATCGAATACTCCGAGCTACGTGAACGCCATTAGCCGCTGCTTGGGCTAAGCCACGAGTTAAACCAGCCCCATCGCCACCCACATATAAGCCCTTTATTTGGGTTTGACAATGTTCGTCAACACTTGGTCTGGCACTATAAAACTTGGTTTCCACTCCATAGAGTAGAGTATGTTCGCTAGCAATCCCCGGCGTAATATGATCAAGGGCTTCAATCATTTCAATGATCGATTTCATTGTATTATAAGGCAGAACTAAACCTAAATCACCAGGTACTGCTTCATTGAGGGTTGGTTGAACAAAACCCTCTTTTAGCCGTTTGGGCGTCGTTCTTTGACCTTTTTTTAAATCACCATATCTTTGGACTAAAACTCCCCCTAAACTTAATTCATTAGCAATCTTTCCGATGGTAGCCCCATAACCATTGGGGTTACTATAAGGATGTTCAAAACGATGGGAAACTAGTAAAGCAAAGTTAGTATTCAAAGAACCTAACTTTTTCGAATTAAAAGAATGACCATTAACTAATTTTAATTGGTCATAATCTTCGATCACGACGTGGCCTGAGGGATTAGAACAAAAAGTACGGACCATGGTTCCGACACTAGTTTTAAAAATAAATTTTCCTTCATAAAGATTTTCATTAATATCATCCATGATAATATTGTTAGTTTCCACTCGAACTCCAATATCAACTTGATTATTGGTAAATTCAATTTGATGTTTTAAAAGGGTTTCATTGAGCCAAGCAGCTCCTTCCCGGCCCACGGATAAGTAAACATTCTTCGCTAAATATTTTTGACCATTTTTTAAACAAATTCCCTCAATGTGCTGATCTTTAACCATAATATCCGCTACCTCTGTATGAAAAAGCATCGTAATCTTGGGTTTTAAATCTTCATAAATATTGATTAAAATCTTGAGGTTTTCTTCGGTACCCAAGTGTCGTACTTGCGCTTTTAGTAATTTTAAACCGTAACCAATGGCTTTTTTTTCGATCTCGTGAACTTTCGAAGTATTAGGGTCGGTAATTTCCTTTGTGGCCCCATGAGCAAGATTAATAGCATCCACATATTTAATTAATTCTAGAGTTTGCTCGACGCTTAAGTACTCTGTCAGCCAACCACCAAATTCACTCGTAATATTAAATTTACCATCACTAAAAGCTCCACTACCGCCAAAACCCGTCGTAATTGAGCGTTTTTTGAAAGGAGCATTGGCTCGTTCGTAGATATCCGCACCTTTATCGATTAACAAAATCTTTTTTTCAGGATTCACCTTACTAAATTCATAAGCACAAAATATTCCGCTAGGTCCTGACCCAACAATTATTAAATCATAAATAGTTTCCATCTTTACCTCGATTACCATATTATTTTATCACAGATAGTCATTAAATTATTAATTTTGGTAAAATTATTGTATGGAAAAATTTTTAAGTAAAATTATTATCTCCAAAAAACAAATTAATACTCGTTTGCAAGAACTCGCAGCCTTGATTGACCAAGATTATCATCAAAAAGAATCCTTCGTCATGGTTGGTTTATTAAAGGGATGCAATCCTTTTTTTATTGATTTATTAAAAAAAATAAAAGTTGAACCAATTATTTCTTATATGAGCGTTTGCTCATATGAAGAAACTCATTCCACCGGCCAACTAACGATTAAATTAGACTTAGATGTCAAGGTTCAAGATGCCCATATTTTACTCGTCGATGATATTATCGACACTGGTTTAACTTTAAAAAGTATCAAAAATCTCTTATTACAAAGAGGAGCACGGGAAGTTAAAACCTGTGTTTTACTTGCCAAAAATGTTCATAGAGATATTCAAGCGGATTATGTAGGCTTTCCAATAGAAAATGAATTCGTCATCGGCTACGGACTTGATTATAATCAAAAATATCGCAATCTCGCCTTTATTGGCGTTTATAACCCCAATTATGAAGCCTAGAAATACTTTAAATTATTTAGTTGGTTTATCAGATTGTGACCAATTCGATCGTTTAAGACTAACTAATTTACTAGCTATTTGTAATAATTTAGAATTTTATCAATTATTAGAAGAAAAATATTATCAGGAAGCCATCATCTCGAAGACTTTAGTGACGGTTTTATCTTATCGTTATATTGAAATTTTGCGTTGGCCAAAGCTCCATGAAAAAATCATTATCAAAACCTATCCTTATAGTGTTACCAAAGCTCTGGGATTACGCCACACCGTTATTTATGATGAGCAAATGAAAATCATGGTTAAACTTTATTCCGAAGGCCCTCTCTGGGACTTGGTTAATAAAACGATCCGAAGATATAATATTGAAGAAATTAAATTACTCAACTCTTATCCGAAACAAGATATTGAAATTCAAAGGACATCGATGAATGAACTTCCAAGCTTGGAAGTAGTCGGTCAAATCGTCATTACTAATGATTACTTAGACCGTTACAATCACGTATCTAATGTCAAATATGTAGCAATTTTTGAAAAATATTTGACAAAGTATTATAATATAATAGAAATCATCTACAAATCGCAAGCAGTTTTAGGTGATGAGTTAGTTATTTGGAAAAATCTCGATGCTTCTCATGGCCGATGTGTGATTAAAATAACTAGAAATACCGAAATAATATGTTTAGCAATTAGTAAAGGAGAACTAATAAATGAATATTAAAACTTTTAAAGGCGAAAAATTTCCACTAGAATTACATAAGGTTCGCGTTGTTCAAAAATTAAATTTCCCCCCATTGAAACGACGAGTAAAGAGTTTACAAGAAGCGGGATACAATATGTTTTTACTAAAAAATGATGATATTTTTTTAGATATGCTCACGGATAGTGGTGTCAATGCCATGAGCGATAATCAAATAGCAGCCATGAATCAGGCCGACGATTCTTATGCTGGTAGTGCCACTTACTTTCGCCTAGAAAAAGTAGTTTTAGAATTTTTTAATAAAAAGTATTTTTTACCCACTCATCAGGGACGAGCTTGTGAACATATTTTAGCCAAAGTTTTTGTCAAGCCAGGCAACGCTGTACCGATGAATTACCACTTTACCACGACCAAAGCCCACATCACGGAAGTCGGAGGAGTGGTTGAACAATTTTTCTTAAACGAAGCCTTGATTAGTGATTCTAAAAATCCTTTTAAAGGAAATATGGATTTAAGTTTATTAGAAGATTATTTAGATAAACACGCCGCCAATGTCCCCTTTGTGCGCATGGAAGCTGGCACAAATTTAATTGGAGGGCAACCTTGGAGTTTGGATAATTATGAGAAAGTTAGCAAAATTTGTCGTGATCATCATATTTTATTAGTTTTAGATGCCTCCTTATTAAGTGATAATCTTTATTTTATTAAAACCCGTGAAGAGGCCTATAAAGACGCCTCCATCAAAGAAATCCTTACAAAAATAAGTGATTTGTCTGATATTATCTATTTCAGTGCCCGTAAACTATCTTTTTCCCGAGGTGGGGGAATCGTAACTAGCAATTTAGCGGCCTACGAAGCAATGCGCCCTTTAGTTCCACTTTATGAAGGATTTTTAACTTATGGGGGAATGAGCATACGTGAAATGGAAGCGATGGCCGTTGGTCTTAATGAAACTTACGACTTTGATATTATTTCCCAGGGACCAATTTTTATCAAGTATATGGTCGATGAATTAGATAAGTTAGGAGTACCAGTGGTGAAACCAGCCGGTGGTTTAGGTTGTCATTTAGATGTCGCTAAATTCATTCCCCATGTTAATCATCATCAATACCCAGCTGAAGCTTTAGGTAGTGCTTTATATTTGGTGGGCGGTATTCGAGGCATGGAAAGAGGAACGCTTTCCGAACAAAGAGACAGTTTAGGAGTCGAGCCCGAAAGCGAAGTTGAGCTTTTACGTTTAGCCCTTCCTCGACGAGTTTTCACAATGAGTCAAATTAAGTACGCCATTGACCGAATTTATTGGTTATATCAACATCGTGAACTAATTGGGGGCTTAGAGTGGGTTATGGAACCCGAAGTTCTCAGATTTTTTTATGGAACCCTTCGACCAATTGGTGGTTGGGAAAATAAATTAATTAAAGTTTTAAAGAAAGATTTAGGTCAAGAAGAATAATTAAAGGTTTTTTCAAGGAGTTGAATGATGAAAATTAACTAAAAACTCACTAAATCGACTTAGTGGTAAGATAAAAAATTACAATAACTAAGGAGCTAAAGGATGTTAATAGTTAAAAATTTAAGCATTCAGCTAAATAAGAATGATTTATTTATTGTCAAAAATTTAAGTTTTATTGCCGATAAAGGAGATAAAATTGCTATTATAGGTAGTGAAGGAAGTGGAAAAACCACCCTTCTAAAAAGTTTTTTTGGTTTAAAAGAAGATTATTATCTCCAAGATGGTTTAATCCAGAGCATGAATTCGATTGGCTATTTAGTTCAAAATATCGCTTTCAACCAACTACACCAAAAAGTGCAAGATTTCTTTTTAGAAGAATTAAACTCTTTGGATGAATATTATCACTATTATCCCGTGATCATTAAAAAATGTCGTGATTTTGGACTGAATTATTTAGATATCGAAGATCGTTATCTCGAGACTTTTTCTGGCGGAGAATTAATTAAAATTAACTTTGTTCGCATTCTCATCAAGGAATATGAACTTCTCTTACTCGATGAACCCAGCAATGATTTAGATTTCGCCTCCCAAAAGGTCCTCATCGACATTTTAAAGGCGCTGGAAATCCCGATTATTTTTGTTTCTCACGACGAATTTTTGTTAAAACAGGTTGCTAACGCCATTATTCACTTAGAATTGGTCAATAAAAAAAATGAAGCCCAAACCACTTATTTAAAAGAAGACTATACCAAATTTTTAACTATAACCAAAGCCAAAATGAGTGCTCAATTAATGGTTGCTTTAAAACAACAAAGTGACTATCAAAAGAAAACCGCCAAATTAAGTTCGATTTATCAAGCGGTGGAATACCAACAAAATCAAGTTGTTCGTGATCCAGTCAAGGGTCAGCTTTTAAAAAAGAAAATGAAGGCTTTAAAATCGGAAAAAAATAAAATTGAACAGCAAAGTGCTAATTTTCTACCAATCCCTAAAAATGAAGAAGGAATTGATTTATTCTTCGATCAACCGGAAAAAATCCTTAATAATAAGTATATTTTAAGTATAGAAAATTTAAAATTACTGCTACCTAAC
>JAITXJ010000022.1 GCA_031284745.1 Acholeplasmatales bacterium
TCGAGTCTTATTCTTTGTATGTCGCTTTTAAAATATTTGATCCTAAAAATATTTCCAGTTTAAAGGATGCCTACCTCCTCATCTGGACTACGACCCCTTGGACGCTGGTTGCTAATCAAGCAGTTAGTGTTAATCCGCATTTTACTTATTTATTAATTCAATCTCAAGGGAAAAAGTATGTTATTTTAGAAGATTTACAACCTAAATTAGTTGAAGAATTAAATTGGAAAAATACTCAAGTGCTCGCCACTTTTAAAGGTAGTGAACTCGAATTCTTAACCTACGAACACCCATTATTTAAAAATCCTCTACCGATCATCAATGGTGAACATGTTAGTAATACCGAAGGTAGTGGCTTAGTTCATACCGCTCCTGGCCATGGTGATGATGATTATCAAGTTGGTTTAAAATACAACTTGAGAGTTTTTTGTCCAGTAGATGGTAAAGGTATCTATACCAAAGAAGCTCGTCAATACCAAGGATTATTTTATGAAAAAGCTAATGAAATCATTATCAATGATTTAATAAAAGCCGATTTATTGGTTAAACAAAGCAAATTTACGCATTCCTACCCTCATGACTGGCGAACCAAGAAACCAGTTATTTATCGCGCAACTCCCCAATGGTTTTGTAGTATCAATGGCCTAAAGGAACAATTACTCAAAAATATTGAAGAGATTAAGTGGTACCCAGCGTGGGGCCAAATTCGGATGCAAAACATGATCAAAGACCGTAGTGATTGGTGTATTTCTCGCCAAAGAGTATGGGGAGTTCCCCTGCCAATTTTTTACGCTGAAGATGGGAGTCCGATTTTAGATGAGCAAATAATTCTGCATATCAGTAAAAAATTTAAAAAATATGGTAGCGATTGCTGGTTTAGCAAAACTCCTAAGCAATTACTCCCTAAAGGTTACACGCACCCCGCTAGTCCTCATGGTAAATTTACCAAGGAAACGGATATCATGGATGTTTGGTTCGATTCGGGAACCTCCTACATGGTGGTTAAAAATCAAGGGTTTTTTCCGGCTAATTTATATTTAGAAGGCGCCGATCAGTTTCGGGGGTGGTTTAATTCTTCACTGATTACCGCCACCAGCGTTTATGGAATTAGTCCTTACCGGGAACTTGTCACTCATGGCTTTGTTTTAGATGGTGCCGGTCGTAAGATGAGTAAATCCTTAGGTAATGTTATTAATCCTTTAGATGTCATCAACAAATATGGGGCCGATGTTTTGCGGTTGTGGGTTAGTACCACCGAGTATAGCGTTGATGTGCGAATATCTAATGATATTTTGGATCAAGTAGCCGAAATCTATCGTAAAATTCGCAATACCTTAAAATATTTACTCGGAGCCATTAATGATTTTCAAGTCGATAAAAGTTTTATTGCCTATTCCATGCAAAACTCGGTGAATCGTTATATTTTAGAAAGATTAGATCTGGTGTACACCCAATGTTTAAATGCTTATGAAAATTATAATTTTTCCGATGTTTTAAAAATTTTAATGCCCTTTATATCCAATGAATTGAGTGCTTTTTATTTGGATTATGCTAAAGATATCTTGTATATTGAAAATCAATTCAATTTTGAAAGAGTTGCCCTCCAAAGCGTTCTTTATAAAGTTACTTATACTTTGCTATTGCTTTTAAATCCGTTGATTCCCCATACTACCAGTGAAGCATTTAAAGAATTTCCGGATAAAATCGAGGAAGACATTTATCTTTGTCGTTACTTTAAGGTGAGTTCGAATCCTAATTTAGAATTAATAGATAAAATGAGCATCTTCTTTAATTTACGTTCTCAAGTCTTAAAAGGTCTTGAAGAAGCCCGCTTAGCCAAAATTATTGGAAAATCTAACGAAGCTCAAGTAGTTATTAATTTACCAAAAGCTAGCATTGAGGTCATTAAACAATTAGATTTAAATTTACAACAATTGTTGATCGTGGCCAAAGTGGAAATCATCGAAGATGAGAAACTTCACATCACCATCACCAAAGCTGCGGGAGTAGTTTGTGATCGCTGTTGGAATACCGTGGAAAAAGTTAATGAAAATGGTCTTTGTTCGCGATGTCAAAATATTTTATTCTCCGCCAAGGAGGGACAAAAATGAATTTCCTAGTCGTCAACGATGATGGTTTTCAAGCTCTTGGAATTCTCTTGCTTCAAAAAGCCTTAAGCCGCTTTGGAAGCGTCTATGTTAGTTCTCCGATGGTCGAACAAAGTGCTTCCAGCCAAAGAGTGAGCATCGGAAATTTTATCAATGTTAAACGTATTAAATCTAGTTATCAAGCTAATGGCGTTATTTTAGTCGATGGTACCCCCGCTGATTGTGTGCGTGTGGGTTTAAAAGAATGGGATAATATTGATTTTGATTTAATTTTATGTGGAGTAAATCATGGCGCAAATCTTAGTTATGATACTCTTTATTCAGGCACCTTAGCCGCCGGCAAGGAAGCCGCTCTTTATCAAATAAGCAGCATTGCCTTTAGTAGTGACGTGGTTGATGAAACAACTTTTAATCACTTATTAATTGAGTTAACCAAATTAATTGAATGGATTTTGGAACAAGAGATTTATAAAAAATTTCCCCTCTTAAATATCAATATTCCTTCTAAAAATGTCCTGGGCTATAAGATCGTCCCTTTAGGTCAACGCAAATCGGAGCCCAATTATCTTAAAACGGAAACCAAATTTATTTTTTCCGGACTTTCTTATTCTGATGTAAAAAGTGGGGAAAATGACTATAGTGCCTTTCGTAGTGGTTACATCACCATCACACCGATTAAGATTGATCAAAATGACCATCCCCAAATCGAAAAACTACGTAAATATTTATTAAAAAATAAAGGAGAAAATAATGGAACAATATGAAAAAAATTATCAAACATGGAAAAAAGCCCTGCTTCCCGAATATCTTAAAAAGCAACTAGAAGCTTACACGAAAGAAGAAATTAAAGAAGCTTTCACCGGGGAAGTGGAATTTGGTACTGGGGGTTTACGAGGTATCCGTGGTCCAGGTAGTGCCCGCATGAACATTTTTAACATTAAAAAAGTTACTCTTGGTTACGCTAATTACTTATTGGAAACTTTTCCATCTAAGAAAATATCTATTGTGGCCTCTTACGATAACCGCCATTATTCCAAAGAATTTGCGATCGAAGCCTGTAAAGTTTTAGAAGAAAAAGGCATTAAAACTTATATTTTTGCGCAATTAACCCCCACCCCGATTTTATCATTTGCGGTTCGTCATTTACACTGTAATGGTGGTATCATGTTAACCGCCTCGCATAACCCCAAAGAATATAATGGCTACAAATTATATAATAACGAAGGAGCCCAATTAAATTTAACCCAGAGCGAAGCCTGTGTTAAAAAAATTAATGAAATCAAAGATATCTTTAATATTGCAGTTAGTAAAGAAGAACCACAATTAGTCAAACCTTCTTTATTTAAAGCCTACTTCAAATTAGTCAAAACAGTAAAAATTAATCGAGTTAAGAAAAATATTAAAGTTGTTTATTCACCACTACATGGAACCGGTTCGCCGATTATTCCACCTTTTTTAATTCAGGAAGGCTACGATATTTATCCGCTTGAATCCCAAATGAAGATTGATCCCGATTTTAGTAGTACGCTATCTTCGAACCCGGAAGACCCAAAATCTTTTATCGAAGCCTTAAAATATGCTAAAGAAATTCAAGCAGATTTAATTATTTTAACCGACCCTGATGCCGATCGTTTAGGCTTTGCTTATAAAAATTCCCAGGAAGAATGGGTTTTAGTTAATGGTAATCAAACGGCATCCCTACTTTTACACTATAAGATTACGGAAAACTATAAAAAAGGTCGCTACTTTAAAAATGGCGTCGTTTTTACCACTAATGTCACGACCGATTTGGTCAAAGTCATCGCTCAAGCTTACAAACTTAAAGTGGTAACTTGCTTAACTGGTTTTAAAAATATTGCGGGTGGGATTAGTCAAATGAACAAACATGAAAAATTTGTATTTGGTTGTGAAGAGTCTTATGGTTCAATTCTTGATAGTTTCGTACGAGATAAAGACAGTATTCAAGCCTCTCTTTTACTATGCGAAATAGTCGCTTACTTAAAGAATAATCATCTCTTAATTAGTGATTATCTAGAACAAATTTATAGCAGTTTTGGCTATTATTATGAATACACCCATAATTATGTCAAACCCGGTCTTGATGGAAAAGAAGTGATTGCTAAAATCATGAAGGATATCCGAAAATCTGGTTTAAATATCGATCTAGGGGCCAAACTTATTGCCTTTGATGATTGTAGTTTGGATAAACACTTTGACTTCCTTAAGAATGTCGAAACACCTTTACATCTTGAATGGTCAAATGTGTTAAAATATTATTATGACAATGGTTTATTCATTGTCTTAAGACCAAGTGGAACAGAACCAAAATTAAAAGTGTATTTCTCCTATGCAGATAAAACTTCAATGGAAAAATCGCAAATTTATGTCGATGAATGTTTTAAGAAGTTAAATCTCATCATCGAAAGGTATTAAGGAGCCTGATGGAAAACGTATATCAAAAAAGAAGAATTAAGTTATTAAATTCATTGAATGAAAATTCACTAATCATTCTTTATAGCGGTGATGAAATTGTGCGTAGTGAGGATCAAAACTACCCTTTTAGTGTCAATAATAATTTTTATTATTTGACCGGAATAAATGAGGCCCAGGTTTATCTAGCAATCATTAAAACCAATGGAGTCTATCAAGAATTCTTATTTTTACGAAGAATTGACCCAGAAATAGCTAAATGGGTGGGAAGCAGTCTGGCTTTTAGTGAAGCTAGCCGACTGAGCGGGATTAATATTTCTAATATTTTTAACCTCCATGGCTTTGAATCCTTCATTAAAAATTCTTTTGTAGCGAATCGGAAATCGCTGATTAATAAAGTATCCGAAGTATACTTGGATTCCAGTGTGGCTAAAGCTAGTCTACGCAATCTCATTAGTCAATATTTAGTGACAATTAAAGATGTTTACCCCCTCATTTGTAACGCCCGCCGCATTAAAGACCAACATGAAATTGGTTTAATTAAAGAAGCGATTCATAAGACTTACTTGGGATTATACGCCATTCGCGGAACTCTTAAATCCGCCAAAAATGAACGAGACATTGAAGCAATGTGGGACTACTCTTTGAAGTGTCAAGGAGTTAAAAGATCTTTTGAAACGATTATCGGCAGCGGTGTTAACGCCACTACTTTACATTATGTAAAAAATAACGCCGTTTTAGATAGCGAAGATCTCGTCCTTTGTGATTTGGGTGTCGAATACGAAAAGTATGCCTCAGACATCACCAGAACTTATCCAATTAGTGGAAAATTTTCTAACCGCCAAAAAGAGATCTATAATATTGTTCTCAAGGCTAATGTTGAAAGCATTAAATTTCTGAAAGCTGGCGTTAGTTATCAGGAATTCCTTGATTTTGGAAAAAATATTTTAATTAATGAATGTTTAAAAATTGACCTAATTCGTAAACCTGAAGAAATTAATGAATATTATTGGCATGGTTTAGGACACTTTTTAGGACTGGATGTTCATGATGTTGGTTCTTATAATGAGCCACTACAAGCCGGGATGGTGATCACGGTGGAACCAGGTTTATATATCGCTAGCGAAGGAATTGGCATTCGAATTGAAGATGATGTTTTAATAACTTCCGATGGTTCCATCAATCTTTCCCAAAACATTTTAAAAGAAATCAAAGACATCGAATTTTAAATTAGTAAGTAAATAAGCAAAAAAGAAATAATATAACTATGAGGTGAATAATTATGAAAAAGATTATTGCAGTTGTATTATTTTTTTTGTTTGCGTTAAGTATTGGCGGTTTAAGAGAATTAAAAGCCAATTCAGCTTATCGAAGTTATGAAGACTTAAATGTCTATGGTGGGAAGTTAATTAGTAAATGGACTTCTAATGAATATAATAATTATTTAAAGGATGTCACAAAAAGAAAATTTTGGGGGTGGAATGTGAAATTTGTGGGAAAAGAGCTTAAATGCACTTATACCACCGAAACCCTCTATTCCTTCTATAATGATGGTTTTACCCCTATTGATTACAATTATTCTATTAAAGAAACCGACAAAACGAAATTTGAATTATCAGTAAGTGGTTCCTTGCAAATTAAAACCAATGAAAAGGCTAAGATAAAAGAAACGAATTTTGAAAGTGGATTAGATGCTCAAATTAAAACTTCAGTGACTTATTCGACCGAACACACCAAAAGCGAGGAAATGACCCTGAAAGTTCAAGTTGATCCTCGCACGCAAGTGACCGTCTACATCTATGGTGAAGGAAAAATCTATAATGGCGTGGCGGCCAGTTACTATTTTTGGATTACCGGACATAAAGGAGCCTTTGAAATATTTCTTATAACTACCCAATACATGCGCTTAGAAAAAACTAGGATTTAGTGATGAAATTAAAATATAAAATCATAATTTTAAGTCTAGTAGCCTTGGTTTTAATCTTGGGAATAATTGCGACAATTATTTTAGTTAAACAAAATAATAAAGAGGTCTTAATTAGCGCTAACTTGGATAGTTCTTATGTTTTTACTCCAGATAAAAAACTCAGCTTTTCTCTCTGGACGAATCAAAAAAATCATCCACTAAATGATACTTCGAGTATTTCACAAATAAGCATTTCCAGTAGTGACCATCAAAAACTTTTAACTTTGGAACTTTTTAAAATAACTCCCGCCGGAAAGGAAAATTATCTGGAAGAAGAATATTATAAATTGATCATTTACACTTTAATGCCGAATTTAGGGGGAGATTATTTTATAGAGAATTATTTATTAAATATTACCCTAGTTAACCAACAGCAATATCACTTCCAGATGGGTAACATTAGTCTGATGTATTTTGATAACGTCGGCACGGAAGAGGCTTGGACCCTAAAAAGTCTTTATGGAACTAAAGACGAAACGAAAGTTATCTCGCGCTTAAAATTTATCTATCTTGAAGGCAGTTTGGCGGCAGGAGCAGTGATTAATGACATTCAATTGGGTTTACTAACCAACTGTACTTATACTGTCGAAAGTAACCAAATTATTATCTGCATCGATTATCAAAATTTAGTTTTTTATAATAGTCCCATCATTATTCATTATTATCTTAATGTTGGCAACTTTACCCAGGTGATTGATAACTTCCTCTATTTTGAAGAAGGTGAATTTCTGATGACCAATGGTCCATTATTAAACATTTATTCATGATTGAATTTGTTAATGTTTCAAAAAAATATCTAACTCGAGCCCATAGTTTCATCATTCAGAATCCAAGTATTTTTTGCTTAATTGGTCCAAATGCTAGCGGAAAAACCACAATTTTAAAAATGTTATGTGGCTTAAAAAAACCATCACAAGGGGAAATTAATCGTCATGGTTTAACTTTGGCTTACACTTCAGATAACCCCAGTTTTCCCAATGATCTTAATGGCTATCACTACTTAAAAAATCTCTGTAAAGCTCGTAAAGTTCCCTACGATGCTAGTCTGGCCAACGCTTTTAATCTAGATCTTTTTCAAAAAATAGCTGCTTTATCGAAGGGGTCTAAGCAAAAACTGGCGATTATTACCACTCTTTTAAGTGACAAAGATATTTATGTTTTTGATGAGCCTTTTAATGCTTTAGATCGGCGTAGTAGCATCCACTTCGTTAAACTTTTAAAACAATACAAAGCCCAAAATAAAACTTTAATTCTTAGTACCCATAGTTTTAAATATTTAAAGAAAGTTGTCGATTATTGGTATCAATTATGATGCGCCTAATTACTAACTTTATATTAACCAAAAAATTTGGAGTTTTAGCCCTGCTTGGGCTGGGATTGGTGGTGTTCATATCGCTTTTCATTGGAAATACTAATACGAGTAGTATGGATCAAATTTTATACGCTAAGGAATATAATTTAATGTATTTAGATTATCTCCAAAATACTTTTCCCTTCTTTTTATTAATTTTTTCAGCGATTCTCATCAGTGAAAGTGACCATGGTTTCTACCTGCCTTTGATGGCAGAATTTGGAAAAAATAAGGTGATTATCCAGCGGATGCTAGTCATTATTACCCTTAATAGTTTATATTTTTTTCTTTGTTTAGCGTTAAATTTTTTTATTGAAACCATTTATACAAAATACTTTCAGGTTAGTAGAGTCTATATTCTGACCGTTTTAAATTTATTTCTGGACTTTATAATTCTCCAAGTCATTCTTTTAACGATTATAAAAGATAATTCCAAACATCTTATCTTCTTTTTTATCGGGGCATTTTTTGTCATTAAAATCCTCGCTTCCACCGATGAAGTTGTGCTAAAAAATATCATCTTTTATTTGGCACCTTTTTCCCGAAGTGTTATTGATCAAAAATTAATTTATAAACCCTTATATCTTCTAGCTTGGGGAGCAATTAGTTATTTAAGAATTAGCAGTTTAGAATATTAAAAATACCGTTGGGAGCACCCCAACGGTATTTTTTTATTTACGACGATCGCCTTTAAAATAAATGCCAAACATCCCAGGACCAACGGAGGCTCCAATCGCGGGATCAACCCAATTAATATAAACATCCTTCACATGAAATTTAGCTAATAAAGCTTCCTTAATTTCTAGTGCTTCCGCATAACAATCGGCATGAACGATTCCCACCACTTGTTCCGTAGGATTAATAATATGTCTAGCAACATAATCTAAACTAGTTTTAATTGATACCTTACGGCCAATAACTTTTTGGCTGGAAAAATTAGCTCCATTGACATCGGAAATAACAATCGGCTTTAAATTAATTATTTTCCCCATAACGGCCGCGGGACCACTGATTCGACCAGCTCTTTTTAAATAGACCAAATCAAGAACACTGCCAACTTGATGATAATTATATCTTTCATTTTCAATATAATCAGCTAAGGCATCAATGGTGAAGCCTTCGGCTTTCTTATTGGCGGCTTCAATTAATAAGAAACCTTGACCAAGCGAGGAAATCTTCGAATCGATAACAATTATTTTTGCCTCTTTATTATTTTCTAAAACCACATCCCGAGCAATTCGCGCACTATTAACACTGCCACTCAAAGCTCCAGCTAAAGCAAAACAAATGACATCCAAATCCTTTTTTAAGTAACTAAGGAATACTTCTTCATAAACCGAAGGATTAATTTGCGAGCTACGAGGTTTCTTACCTTCTCTCATCCACGCATAATACTGCTCTGGACTAAATTCCTCCCAGTCCAAATCACTAAAACTTTCGGTTTCATCAATGAAAATTGGTAGTTTTACATAATCAATACCATATTTTTTTCTTACTTCTTTATCAAGGTCGCAACCTGAATCTGTTAATATAACGTAATCTCTCATCATAACTCCTTTAAATATTACATTTAATATTCTATCACTTTTTTATTTTATTTAAAAAAAAGATACAAAAAATTAAATATAGATACTTTTTAAAATAATGATAATTTTTTGGTGTTGATTTTTCTTGAAAAAATTTTACGTATAAGTGACTTTTTACCTGCCATGATAACAAGTATAATACTAGTTTTTTAATTATTCTTACTGTAAAAGTTTTAAAAAAAGATTACGAAAGAATCCCTATTATGATTAATTTTAAAATTATTTTGTAAAGCTCCTTTTATTTTTTACAAGGTATCTAAAGGGCTTTGGTTTTCATCGACCTTTGTATGGGTAAGTTAATTTTCTTATCTTTAAATTTAAACTTCGAACACTTTAAAGATAAAGAATTAATTAACGATAATTATTAGTGGTATAATAATTATGGTAAATATGAGTATTATTGTTAAAGAAGTAAATAATAAAAAACTAATTAAAAATTTTATAGATTATCCCAACAAATTATATAAGGATAATCCTTATTATGTTCCAAGTTTTGTTGACGATGATTTAGCTTTATTTAATCCCAAAAAAAATCCCTATCTCAAAAGTTGTCAAACTGTTGGTTTACTGGTTTTTGAAGATGATAAAATCATGGGGCGACTTTTTGGTATCATCCAACCCCTCGACGAATTAGAGGGTCACCAAAAAAGATGTCGTTTCTTTTATCTTGACACAGCCAATAATTTGTTAACCTTTTGTGCCTTATTTGATTATTTAAAGAAATGGGCCAAGGATAGAGGTTGCTTCAATTTAGTTGGTCCTCTTGGTTTTAATGATACCGATCGTGAGGGTTTACTTATTGAAGGTTTTGATTCACGAGGAACTTTTGCTTCGATTTATAATTATCCCTATTATCTCGATTTAATGGAAAATTATGGTTTTCATAAGGATATCGACTGGCTACAATATCGCTTATTTTTAAGTGATACCCAATTTTTGGATCGCTTAACATCCATTTCTCAACGTTTACAGGAAACTAAAGGTTTTAAATTTATTCGTTTTAAAAATACCAATGAGGTTGTCAAAAAATACGGTTACAAACTATTTGATTTAATTAATGAAACTTATAGTCCGCTCTATGGGGTGGTCAAAATCGAGCAGGAAATCATTGATTTATTATTAAAAAAATTTAAATTAATTGTTTCTAAGGAATTACTAATTTTAGTAGCTGATAAAAATGATCAGATTGTCGCTTTTTCGATTTGCTTTCCCCATATTTCGAAAGCCCTTCAAAAAACGAAAGGTAGATTATTCCCTTTTGGTTTTATTCGACTCTTACATGCCATCAAACATTATGATGTTGTCGACTTAGGATTAATGGGAGTGTCTGATAAGTATAAGAATATGGGATTAAATGCGATGATGATGAATGAACTTGGTAAAGGTTTTAAACGCCATAAAGTTAAATACTTAGAAACTAATTTAATGTTAGAAAATAATGAAAAAATCCTCTCGCAAATGGGACATCTCCCTCGTGAAAATCATAAGAAAAATCGTAGTTATCTTTTAGATATTTAAATAAAAAAGACATCCACTAAGGATGTCTCTTTTTATTTAAGCCTTTTCTTCGGTTTTTACTTCTTCTTGAGATTGAGAATGTTCTTCATGATGGTGTTCACAATGTTCTTCACTATGATGTTCTTCACAACAGCATTTATCCCCTTCTGTGCATTCGCATGTTTCTGGTTTCTTGGTAAATGATTTAAAAGTCACCGCCGCTAAAGCCGCTCCTCCCAATGGTCCTACAAGAAAAATAACATATTGAGTGATGGGAGTTAGATCGCCACCAATAATTGCAAAAATGGCTGGTCCAAAACTACGAGCAGGATTAACTGAAGTACCAGTTAAACGAATGCCAATCAAATGAACCACAGTTAAGCTTAAGCCAATAGATAAGGCAATTAAAAGTTTGTTTTTATACTTGGTAGTAACCACTAAAATAGTTCCCACAAAAACAAAAGTAAGAGCACATTCTACTACTAATGCTCGAACCCAAGCTGCCCAATCAGGTACTAAACTTCCACCATTATAGATTGCTCCATTCAAAATTGGTTGAGTGCTATTAGCACCAGTTCCACTTGTACCAATGATGAGCCAAAGAACAAGGGATCCCACTAAACCGCCAACAAATTGAGCGATCACATAAAAAGCAAATTCCTTCCAAGTAATCTTTTTGCTAATTGCTAAAGCAAAACTAACAGCGGGATTAACATGAGCACCAGTCGCTGGTCCAATAACCAAAACTAAACTAAATAAAACGATACCAAAAGATAATGAAGTTGCTACAACATCAGCTCCTGTTACCGAAGCTACTCCACACGCTATTAATACCAATAGAGCAGTTCCAATTCCTTCCAATAAATATTTTTTCATCTCAAAATTCTCCTTGACACACTATAATTATATATGTTTATTATATTATTATTTAAAATTTGATTTATTGTAGTATAATAATAATGTAATATTTTAAAAAAGGAGATATTATTATGCGTGAAGATGAAATAAAAACAAGTGTCTTGGAAAAAGTCCTAAAATTAATTGGGTTTGCTGCTGTATTATTTTCTACAATTTTTGGTGCTGTAAG
Source organism: Acholeplasmatales bacterium (assembly GCA_031284745.1). GTDB lineage: Bacteria > Bacillota_I > Bacilli_A > Acholeplasmatales > Acholeplasmataceae > JAITXV01. Next base: position 12,026 of record JAITXJ010000022.1, read on the forward strand.
TTTTTTACTATCAATTTTAGATAAAAATCCAGATCTATTTAATAATCCGGAATTTACCCAAAATTTAACTGATTTTTTAGGGAGATTTAGTGGAACAATATTTGGTAATGGTTTATTCTTGCTAATTGTTTTATTAGCCGGTTTTATCGTTTTAGTTTGGGGAATCGGAAAAACAAGAGTTGGTCGTATTATTTATACCGTTTTGGTATTAGGTATTATTGGTTATTTATTTTATAGATTATGGGAGATTCCTTGGAATGATCTTAAAGGAGCCAGTGTTAATCAATTCGTTTCTTTAATCCTTGCTAGAGTTACTTTAGCTGATCCGAAAGTGTTTTGGGTTTCTTTCTTAGTTCCTTTTCTGGGAGTTTTGCTTTTAATTATCTTAACCTGGATTGGTATTAGATCTAATAAACCAAAATCCGCCACCATCATTATTCGTTTCTTTGGGTTTATTACTTTAATTTTAGCAACTATCGCTTATGGTTTATTGGTTTTAACTACAAGAGCAAATCTTATAATAGCCACTGGAGGAGAAAGTAATGTTCTCTTTGATTGGCTTAGCAATATTACCGAAGATATCGTAGAACAAGTTTTGAAATATACCGAATATGTTATTACTGGCTCGCTAGCAATTACCGCCGTTGGCTCGCTCTTTGGTGTTATCTTCTTTTGGCGAAATCACTAAAATATAACAATTCGTTATTAATGGATTATTATGAGCTAACCATGTGTTACTCTTATTTCCTAAACAAAAAACATCATGAACTTTGTGTTTTTGATGTTTTTTTTCGGGGAATTCCTGATGGGGGAGGCTATGCAATTTTTTGTGGTTTAGAAGATATCGTCGATTATATTAAAAACCTTTCCTTTTCTGCCGAAGAAATAACTTTTTTACGAAATAAAAAACAATTTAATGAAGAATTTTTAAACTACTTACAAAACTTTAAGTTTCAAGGTGATTTATATAGTTTTAAAGAAGGATCAGTCATGTTTCCTATGGAACCAATCATTACCGTCAAGGGAAATCTCATCGAATGTCAATTGATTGAAACTTATTTACTAACGATCTTTAATCACCAATCTTTAATCGCTACAAAATCATTACGGATTGTCCGGGCGGCCAAGGGTCGAAGCGTCATGGAATTTGGTGCTCGCCGAGCCCAAGGAAGCGAAGCCGCCATTAAGGGGGCCCGGGCTTCTTATATCGCCGGATGTATCGGATCATCCAATACTTTAGATGATTATCTCTATGGCATACCAGCTCTTGGTACCATGGCTCACTCCTATGTGATGAGTTTTGAAAGCGAGTATGAAGCTTTTAAATGTTATAGTTTAACTTATCCTGATAATAGTTTACTCCTCGTTGATACTTATAATACCCTTAAAAGTGGGGTTCCCAACGCTATTAAAGTCCATAATGAAGTCCTTAAACCTCTTGGTAAAAGACTAAAAGGGATTCGAATTGATTCGGGTGACCTGGCCTATCTGACCCAAAAGGCTCGTCTGATGTTAGATAATGCCGGTCTTCAAGATTGTAAAATTACCGTTTCTAATTCCTTAGATGAATACCTCATCACTTCCTTAATCGAACAAGGAGCCAAAATTGATTCTTTTGGCGTCGGAGAAAGACTCATTACCGCCCGGAGCGAACCAGTGTTTGGGGGCGTTTATAAAATTTCGATGACCACTAATCAGGGAAAATTAGTTCCAACCATTAAACTCAGCGATAATCCCATTAAAACCACCACTCCCGGTTTTAAAAAAGTCTATCGCTTATATGATGTTAATCATCAAGCAATTGCGGATTTGGTAACCCTCCAAAGTGAAGAAGTCGATGAGACAAAACCTTATTTACTCTTTGACCCCTTTTTCATTTACAAACAGAAACAAATTACGAATTTTTCCAAAGAGTTAAAAACAGTTTTAATTTTTAAAGAAGGAAAATTAGTTTATCAATTACCAACCCTTCAGGAAATTAAAAATTTTACGCAAAAAGAAGTCGATGCTTTATGGCCAGAAGTTAAACGTTTAGAAAATCCTCAAGAATATTATGTGGACCTTTCGCAAGAACTCTGGGATTTAAAAGAAAACTTGTTAAAGAAGTATCAGAAATGATTCACATCATCCTCTTTGAACCAGAAATTCCCCAAAATACCGGTAATATCTTTCGCACCTCGGTAGCAACTAATAGTTTTGTCCACCTCATTAAACCGCTCGGCTTTAGTTTAAGCGATAAATACTTAAAAAGAGTAGCTTTAGATTACTTTAAAGATGTTCAATATCAGGTCTACGAAGATTATCAAGACTTTTTAAATAAAGTTCAACCACCAAAGATCTATTATCTAACCAGATACGGCTATCAAAACTATACCAATATTACCTATGATTTAGAACAAGATATTTATCTCATGTTTGGAAAAGAATCCACCGGCATTAGCAAGGAAATTCTTGCCTCCCATCTCGATGCTACCTTCCGCATTCCAACGACCACTCTGGTTCGCAGTCTCAATCTATCTAATTGTGTAGCCATCGTCGTTTATGAACTCTTAAGACAAGTCGAATTTTCTAAATTATCATTTTATGAACCAGAAAATTACAAGGGTAAAGATTTTTTAAAAAATATTAAAGACAAAATTAATTAACAAAAGGAGAAAAAAATGAAAGTTTTAGCAATCAATGCTGGCTCATCGAGCCTTAAATTTATGTTACTAGCCATGCCTAGTGAAGAAGTTCTAACTTCTGGAATCGTCGAAAGAATCGGTTCATCAGTGGGGATTTTTACGATTAAGGTCAAAGGAGTTAAATTAACTAAGGAAGCTGCCATTGCGACCCATAAAGAAGCAGTCGAAATGCTGTTGGTTAGTTTAATCGAAAATAAGATTATTGCAAAAGTGGAAGAAATCGAGGGGGTTGGCCACCGCGTAGTTCAAGGTGGAGAAGCTTTTAAAACTTCGGTTGTCATTGATGACCAAGTGGTTAAAGTCATCGAAGATCTCTCGGATTTAGCACCTTTACATAATCCAGCTAACTTAATTGGGATCAATACTTTTCGTAATTTATTAAAAAATGTCATTAATGTGGCGGTTTTTGATAATGCTTTTCATTCTACTATGCAACCTGAGACCTACCTTTATGGTACCCCTTATCAATGGTATCGCCAATACAAAGTGCGTAAATATGGTTTCCATGGAACCTCTCATCAATACGTCAGCCAACGGGCTAGCCAACTACTTAATAAAAAAAATAGTAAGATTATTGTTTGTCATCTGGGCAATGGAGCCTCGATTGCCGCGATTAAAAATGGTCAAAGCATTGATACCTCCATGGGTCTAACTCCTCTCGAAGGAATTCCGATGGGCACACGAAGTGGCAGTATTGATGCCGGAATAATTGAGTACATTGCCAACAAAGAAAACTTAAGCATCAAGGCCGTTACCGATATTTTAAATAAAAAATCCGGCTATTTAGGAATTAGCGAATACTCCAATGATGCCCGCGATATTGAAGCAAAAATTAAGCAGGGTGATCCCCTAGCTAAACTAGCCTTTGATATTCAAACTAAACGCATTGCTGATTATATTGGCGCTTATTATTTACAATTGGGGGGTTTAGATGCCCTTTGCTTCACCGCGGGAATTGGGGAAAATTCCGCCTTAATCAGAAAAGGAGTCTTAAATCGTTTAAAAGTCTTAAAAGTTAAATGGGATGAGGACTTAAATAGCCAAACTCGAGGTCAAGAAACGCTCATTTCTACGCCCGATTCCAAAGTTAAAGTTTGGGTTATTCCGACTAATGAGGAAGTCATGATTGCTCGTGATGTTTACAGCCTCGCTCAAAAATCATGAAAAATAATTATTCTATAAAAGATAAGTCT